>JAVJVX010000005.1:300000-600000 GCA_040220875.1 Alphaproteobacteria bacterium
CGTCTTCTCGACCTGACGCAAAAGGGGACCGAACTCGAACGCCGCCTGTCGGAGAACCAGCGCGCCCGGATCGCGCGCGCCTACCGAGCTGCCGGCGCGGAGGCGGTTGAAGGATTTCGAAAAGTGCTTCTGGGCATCATCAACGATGCCGATCGGAGCCGGCTGGATGACGACGACTGAGTGCTGGCGGCGCGAAGATGGATAAGCGGCCGCATATTCTGGTGGTCGATGACGACACGCGCCTGCGCGACCTTCTGACGACATTTTTGAAAGAAAACGGTTTTCGCGTGACGGCGGCCGGGGATGCCGGGGATGCGCGTGAGAAGCTCGAGTCGCTGGATTTCGACCTCCTTGTCCTCGACGTGATGATGCCGGGCGAAACCGGGCTCGAACTCACCCGGTCGCTGCGCCAGTCCAGCAATGTGCCGATCCTCATGCTCACGGCGCTCGGGGAGACTGACGACCGAATCCACGGCATCGAAACCGGGGCCGACGACTATTTGCCCAAACCCTTCGAGCCGCGCGAACTGGTGGTGCGACTCAATGCGATCCTGCGCCGGTCCATGCGGCCACTGCCGGGCGGCGACAGGGTCCGTTTCGGGCCTTACGAGTTCGATCTGTCGCGGGGCGAACTTCGCGACAGCGCGGCCAGTATCTACCTGACGACGGCCGAGCTCGCGATGATGACGGCGCTGGTGCGCCGGGCCAACGCCGCGCTTTCGCGCGAGGAACTTGCCGCGGCGGCGGGCATGGCGGGAAACCCGCGCAGCGTCGACGTCCAGATCACGCGCCTCAGGCGCAAGATTGAGGATGATCCGAAAACACCCGTATATTTACAGACCGTGCGCGGCAGGGGCTATGTTCTGAGGGCGGACACGACATAGGAACAGGCGGGAACCGCCAGACGGGCAGAAACGGATGCTCAAGAGATTTCTACCCCGGACACTGCTGGGGCGCTTCATTCTGATCATCGTCACGCCGCTCGTCCTGCTGCAGGCGGTCACGGCTGTCGTGTTCTACGAACGGCACTGGCGCACGATCCAGCGTTACCAGACCGGTGCCCTGGCGGGCGAGGTGGCGATGCTGACCCATCTCCTGGAGCGCGATGCGACGGCCGAGACACAAAACTGGATTGGCGCCCGGGCGCTCAAGGATTTCAACCTGGTGGCCGTGTTCAACCCGGGCGATACCCTCGACGTCACGCGCGACAGGGGCGACGGCAGTATCGAGAGCGACCTTCGCCAGGCGCTGCTCAACCGGCTCAACCGGCCTTTCCGCCTCGATATCGACTGGCAGGAGGAACGCGTGCGGATCAACGTCGCCACCAGCGGCGGCGTGCTCGCAGTGGAGGCGCCACTCAAGCGCGTCTTCAGCTCCACGACCTATATTTTCATTCTCTGGATGGTGGGGGCGGCGGTCGTCCTGCTCGTCGTAGCCCTGGCGTTCCTGCGCAACCAGATCCGCCCGGTGAAGCGGCTGGCCACCGCCATGGACGAGTTCGGCAAGGGCCGCGACGTGTCCCCGTTAAAGCCCCAGGGCGCAACCGAGGTGCGCCAGGCGGGGACCGCCTTCGGGCGCATGCAGGCCCGGATCGGCCGTCAAATCACCCAGCGGACGGAGATGCTGGCCGGCGTGTCCCACGATCTGAAAACCGTGCTGACCCGGATGCGGCTCCAGGTCGCCATGCTGGGTGACAAGCCCGGCAGCAAGGACCTTTCCAAGGATATTCGCGACATGGAGGTCATGCTCGAAGGTTATCTCGCCTTCGCGCGCGGCGCCGGCGGCGAGGCGACACGCGATGTGCGCCTCGGTCCGCTCCTGGCCGAGGCGGTGGAGGATGCCGGACGCGACGGCCGCAAGATCAATCTCGAGATTGTTCGCGATATCACATTGCCGGTGCGGCCGAACGCGCTCAAACGCTGTGTTCTCAACCTGATCCACAACGCCCGCGACCATGCCGAAAATATCTGGGTCCGCCTCGACCGCAGCCGCGATTCGGTCGAGATTACCGTCGATGACGACGGCCCCGGCATTCCGGCCCACCAGCGCGAGGAGGTCTTCCGCCCCTTCGCCCGCGCCGATCGCTCGCGCAATCTCGACCGCGGCGGCGTCGGCCTGGGCCTTACGATCGCGCGTGATGTGGCGCGCAATCACGGCGGCGATCTCACTCTGGCCGAAGCGCCGCGAGGCGGGCTTCGGGCCGTGATCCGCCTGCCGGTCTAGCGGCGCAGGAAATCGGGCCAAAAAAAAGGACCGCCCGATCGGGGCGGCCCTTCTGTCGTCGGGGGGAGACCGGGATTTGGCCCCGGCCGTTAGGCCGCCTGGTTTTCCTTGGCGGCCAGGTCGGAGAGTTCGTCGATGTTTTCGTTGATACGGCTCGTCACGACCTTGAACGAGTCGGCATTCGCCTTGCTGACGATGTTGGAAATCTCGTTGAAATTATCGATCGATTTCTCGAAGTTTTCCTTGGCGATGGCCTTCTGCTTGCTGATCTGGCCTTCGACGGATTGCTCCTGGCTGAGGTCCTGGAAGGCCGAGGTCAGGGAGTTGAAGCTGTTGCGCATGAATTCGGTCTGAACCTTGGCGGCGTCCTGAAATGCCTTCACGGCGAGGCCGTTGGCTTTCTGCATCGTGTCGAGGTTCTTCTTCATCACGGCCAGAGCGGCTTCGTAGTCAACGCCCGGCGTCTTGTAGGCGCTGAACATCCGCGTGAACTCGTTGTCGAATATGTTCTTGGACTGATCCATCTGCTGTCTCCATTCTGGATTTGCTGTTTCGGCGCGTGCTCGGGTCCGCGTCCTGCTGCCTGTCCCGGCGCTGCCCGATCGGGGTTATGCTGCAATGCACAATCTCTTCACGGCACTAATTTAGGAATAATCTCAGCCTCGTCAAGGATTATTTTGCATTGCAGCAAAATAATCATAATAACGAAATATTTCTTTATATATCAGATATTTAGAAATTTCGCGCTTGCACTGAGGCCGGCCCTAATCGGCAAGATCGCGCGACCGCCCGGCTGCGGCCGCCACCGCGCGCGCGAGAAGCGGGCCAAGCCCGTCGGAAGCCGCCAGCACGCCGAGAGCCGCTTCCGTCGTCCCGCCGGGGCTGGTCACGTTCCGACGCAGGACGGCCGGCGCCGCGTCCGTTTCCGCCAGAAGCGCGGCCGCGCCCGTCACCGTCTCGCGGGCGAGGCTCTGGGCGATCTCGGCCGGCAGGCCTTCGGCGATCCCTGCTTCGGCGAGGCATTCGGTCAGCAGGAAAACATAGGCGGGCCCGCTTCCCGAGATCGCCGTGACCGCGTCCATCTGGCCCTCGTCCTCCAGCCAGAGACATCGCCCGGCAGGCCGGAGCAGGTCCTCGGCCAGGGATTTCTGCGCCGCCGTCACCCCGGGCGCGGCAACCAGCGCCGTGATCCCGCGGCCGATCGCGGCCGGGGTATTGGGCATGGCGCGAATGACGGAGGCGTCTGCGCCGAGATGCCGGGTCAGGAAGTCGAGAGTCTTGCCGGCCGCGATCGAGAGGCAGAGCGTCCCCGTCCGGCCGGCGAGAACGGCATAATCGGGCAGGACCCGGGCCAGGGCATCAGGCTTGACGGCAAAGACGATTGCGCCGAAGCGTGCCTCGGGCGGCAGCGCGTCGGGCCCGGCATGACAGGTGACGCCGCTGGCCCGGATTGCAGCCGAAGGCCGGGGTTCGATGACGTGCAGGTGCCCCGCCGGCCGGCCGGTGCGGATCCAGCCTTCGAGCAGGGCGCCACCCATTCGGCCGGCACCTACCAGAAGCACGTCGTTTGCGATGTCCGCCCCCGCTTTCGCTTGCCGCCCGGCCAACCGCCTGGTGGCGTGATCAGGCCGAACCTTCCGGTTCCAGCATGGCCGAGACCATGGCTTCCGCCGGACGCCGACCGCCCCAGATGACGAGCTGGAGCGCCGGATAATAGCGCTCGCATTCGGTTACAGCGATATCCATGAGGTCTTCCAACTGCTCGACACTGGCGCCACGCATGCCGCGCAGCATCAGCGTGTGGCGAAACACGGGAATAGCCTCCTCCGAGCAAAGATTGAGGTGGCCCAGCCACAGCCGCTCGTTGGCCAGGCTGGTCAGTTCGAGTATATCGCCGCGCCGCTCAACCGGGACCTTCATGTCCATGGCGCAAGTGAACTGCATGGCGTGCAGGTCGCCCGCCCAGCAGAAGACCAGCCGGTAGTCGCACCACCGGCCGCCGATTTCGCCGACGAGCTCGTCTTCGCCCGTCCGGTCGAAGGGCCAGCTATTGGCGCATAAGATGTCTTCCAGCAAATCCAGCGGGTTGACGGCGGAACCGCCCGCAAAATCGACGTCGAGCGTCATGCGTGCTCCTCTCGGGAAAGGGCGACTTCGGGTGGGATCGCGGAGGCCGGTATCAGCAAGGCCGGTATTGAACCCGAGGGCACGCCCGCCATTCCGGCCGGATGACGGGCGGCCAAATCGCTGACCGGCCTGCCTTCGCAATTGCCCATGTCAGCTTCCCCCTCGCGTATGTGGTAGTAGGAACGCGTCTTCAACCACAAGATTTAGCGTGCCAGAAGCGGACTCTCCTTTCAAGAGGAGAGTGGCCGAGGGTCGGCAATTTCATGTGGACAGTTTTGCGGACGGTCGGTCGCGGCGTGGTTGCGCGCTTAGTCTTGTGCCCGACCCGGGCCGGGTGGCACACCATCGCCCGTCGTCTCATGCGCCCCGGGTTCGTACCCTTCGAGCGCCGCCAGACGTTCGGCCAGACGCTCCTGTTCTTCACGCGCCCGGATCGCCATTTCGCGCACCGCCTCGAACTCGTCGCGGGTCACGAGGTCCATGCGCGTGAGAAGCGCCTCGATCCGTTCGCGCACCAGTGTATCGATTTCGCGACGCAGGCCCGCCAGCGCGCCCACCGCGTTGCCCCCCAGCCGGGCCAGATCGTCGATCAACCGATTGTCATTGCGCATGTCATGCCTCGTCGCAGCGGCCGATAAGATGGCCTGCACTATGTCTTCTCGCCCGCCGCCCGGCAAGAGCCGGGGCGCGTGCCGGGCGCGGAAACGATTGTGAAGGCGCAGCGCCACCTTGCTTCGCCGCGGCTCCGCCGCCTACTTGCTTCACCGCGGCTCCGCCGCCTATAAGGGACGCTGATCGGAGCGGCAGGGGGCCGCCGGTGTTTGCCTTGCAGGAGCGGAAGCTGACATGATCCTGGTGACCGGCGGCGCCGGCTTTATCGGATCAACCCTCGTCGCGGCGCTGAACGCGGCCGGGCGCGGCGACATCGCGGTTTCCGACCGGCTGCGCCACGGGCCGAAATGGCGAAATCTCGCCAAGCGAGAAATCAGAGATTTCATCTTTCCCGAGGACCTGCCGGCTTACCTGGCCGAGCGGGGCGCGGCGATCGAGGCGGTGCTGCATATGGGCGCCGTGTCGTCCACTACGGAGACCGACGCGGATCTCATCGTCAGAAGCAATTTTCAGCTTTCGGCCGCACTCTGGGATTTCTGCGCAGCACGGCAAATTCCGTTGATCTACGCCTCCTCGGCCGCGACCTATGGTGACGGCGGCGCCGGTTTCGACGATGACGGCTCGCCCGACGCGCTGGCCCGGCTGGCCCCGCTCAATGCCTACGGCTGGTCGAAACACGCCTTCGACCGCCGCATTGCCCGGCTTCTGGCCACGGGCGGACCGGCACCGCCGCAATGGGCGGGCCTCAAGTTCTTCAATGTTTACGGACCCAACGAATATCACAAGGGCGCGATGCAAAGCGTTGTCGCCCAGATATTTCCCAAAGCCCGGGCGGGCGAACCCTGCCGGCTGTTCCGTTCGCATCATCCCGATTATGCCGATGGCGGGCAGATGCGCGATTTCGTTCTGGTCGATGATTGTGTGAACGTGGTGCTCTGGCTGCTCGACAACCCGGGCGTCAGCGGCCTCTTCAACATGGGCACGGGCACACCCCGCAGTTTCGCCGACCTCGCAACGGCGGTATACCGGGCGCTCGGCCGCGACCCCGAGATCGAATTCATCGATACTCCCGCCAATATTCGCGATAAATATCAATACTATACCGCGGCAGAAATGGACCGGTTGCGGCAAGCCGGATGCGATGTCCCTTTCACCACGCTGGAAGAAGGCGTTACGTTCTACGTATCGGAGTTTCTGAACACGGACGATCCGTATCGCTGAGCACCGGCCGGCCGAAGCAACAGGCTCCGGTTACGGAACACAGCGCAAGATCGTCAAGGAGAGGACCCGGTCGCCATGACCCTGGCATTGCCCTTTCCCATGATTGATCCGGTCGCCCTCGAAGTGGGGCCGATTGTCATTCGCTGGTATGCCCTCGCTTACGTGATGGGCATTCTTCTCGGCTGGCGCTATGCGGTCCGGCTGACCGGCGAGACCCAGGGCCGACCCAGCCCTCGCCAGATAGATGATTTCGTTCTCTGGGTGACGCTGGGCATTATCCTGGGCGGCCGCCTCGGCTACGTGCTGTTCTACCAGGCCGACTACTACCTTACCCGGCCGCTCGAAATTCTGATGGTCTGGCAGGGCGGGATGTCCTTCCATGGCGGGCTTATCGGCGTTGTGATCACCATCATCTGGTTCGCGCTGCGAAATGCCATCAACATGTTCGTCCTTGCCGACATCGTGGCCAGCGTCGTGCCGATCGGCCTTTTCTTCGGCCGCCTCGCCAATTTCATCAATGGAGAGCTTTATGGCCGGGTCAGCGACGTGCCATGGGCCATGGTGTTCCCCGGCGCCGGCGATCTGCCGCGCCATCCAAGCCAGCTCTATGAAGCCGCGCTCGAGGGCCTCCTTCTGTTCACATTGATCTGGATGGTTCGCCGCTTCACCCGCGCCAAGCATCGCCCCGGCGTGCTGACGGGCGTCTTTCTCCTGGGCTATGGCCTCGCCCGGTTCGCGGCCGAAATCTTCCGCGCGCCCGATGCCCATCTCGGCTTTCTCGCCTGGGGCGCGACAATGGGCCAGTTGCTGAGCCTGCCTCTCGTTCTGGTGGGGCTGATCTTCATCTTCTGGCGCCTGTCCTCGGCCCGCCCGGCATGATCCGACACACGGCCAGCGTCAACCCGGCGCCGCCGCCGACGCCGCTCGCCCGCCTGCTGGCCGCGCGGATCCGTGAGACTGGCCCGATGAGCCTGGCCGATTTCATGGCGGAAGCCCTCTTCCACCCGGCGCATGGCTATTACACCAATGCGGAAATCTTCGGGCGCGCGGGGGATTTCACCACCGCACCCGAGATCAGCCAGATGTTCGGCGAACTCACGGGACTCTGGCTGGCCGCGCAATGGCTCGCGCAGGGCGCGCGCGACGCCCCGCAACTCATCGAGCTGGGCCCGGGCCGCGGCACGCTGATGGATGACATGTTGCGCGCGACACGCATCGTGCCCGAGTTCCAGGATAAGGCGACCGTCCATCTCGTCGAGGCCAGCCCCCGACTCCGCGACCGCCAACGTGAGACGCTCGCCGGTCACACGGGCCGCCTGGCGCTCCACTGGCACGACTCCCTGAGCGCGATCGACGAGGCGGCCGGGCCGCTATTTCTGATCGCCAACGAGTTCTTCGATGCCCTGCCGATCCACCAGTTCGAACTGACGCCGTCCGGCTGGCGCGAACGCATGGTCGGGCTGACGGACTCGGGGGACGGTTTCCGCTTCGGCCTCGCGCCGGGAGAAAGCCGGTTTGCGCCGCTGCTGCCGCCTGCGGAGGCTGCGAGAGCGGGCGGCGGGCCGACGCCGGTGATCGCGGAATTCTGCCCTGCGGCGGTGACAATTGGGGGCGATATTGCGCGGCGAATCCGAAACGCCGGCGGTGCGGCGCTCATCATCGATTACGGATACGCGGCGCCGGCATTTGGCGACACGCTGCAGGCGGTCCGCCGGCATGCCTTTGCCGACCCCCTCGCGACGCCGGGAGAGGCCGATATCACCGCCCATGTCGATTTTAGCCGTCTGGCCAGCGCAGCGGCGGCGGAAGGGGCGCGCGCGCTCGGCCCGGTGGGACAGGGCGCGTTTCTGGACCGGTTGGGATTGAGGGAACGGGCGGAGATTCTGGCAAAATCGGGCGATGCGGACGTGCTGGCCCAGGCCGACCGGCTTGCCGCACCCGGGGAAATGGGCACGCTGTTCCGGGCGCTGGCGATTTTACCCCCGGAAACCGCCGGCCCCGTCGCGGGATTCGAAACACCATGACGGCCGCCGGCGCCGTCCTCCCCGCCCTCCAGGCCGAAGCCGGCGATCCACCGCCGCATGCGTTTTTCACGCGCCAGGGTGGCGTCAGCACCGGTTGTTTCGAGAGCCTCAATTGCGGCTTCGGCGCCGGCGACAGCACGACGGCGGTGGCCGAAAACCGCCGCCGGGCGGCGCGGACCCTGGGACTCGACGCCGAACGTCTGCTCACCTGCCGCCAGGTGCACGGCTCCCGGGTCGTCCGCGTCACCACCCCCTGGGACATAGCTGCGGCTCCCGAGGCCGACGGGCTTGCAACCCGCACCCCCGGCTTGGCGCTGGGCGTGCTGACGGCCGATTGTGCGCCGGTCCTCTTCTGGGACCGGGCCGCCGGCGTCATCGGCGCGGCCCATGCCGGCTGGCAGGGAGCCCTTTCGGGCGTGCTTGAAGCGACGGTGGATGCCATGGTCGGGCTGGGTGCGGCGACGGCACGTATACGGGCTGTCATCGGCCCCTGCATCGGGCCGGACTCGTACGAAGTGGGGGCGGAGTTTTGTGAGCGGTTTCTCGTAGACGATCCTGCCAACACCCGGTTCTTCGGCCCCGCCCCCCGCCCGGGCCATCACCTGTTCGATCTGCCGGGCTACGGCCAGGCGCGCCTGGAAGCCGCCGGCCTTCCCGGCGTTGCCTGGACGGGCGGTGACACCCTCGCCGAAGCCTCGCGCTTTTTCAGCTATCGTCGGGAATGCCTCACGGGCGGCCGGGATTACGGCCGCGGCCTATCGGTGATCCGCCTGCCCGGGGACTGAGCTCATGCCGCATATGATTTTCTTTGTCCTGTTTCTCGTCCTGGCCCTCATGGCGGGCTGCCTTCTCGCCTGAACGTCAGGCGAACCACCAGCTTTCGGGCCGGGGATGGGGTTCATTCCGGTTGATGTAGCGAAGCCCCGTGACGCAACGGACGATCCACCAGACATACAGGGCCAGACCGAGGAGGAAGCCGATCGCGATCCAAATGGTGGCGACGGCAATGACGGCGGCGAGAAGGCCGATCCAGAAGGTCCGGATCTGAAACCGGAAATGGGTCTCGACCCAGGGCGGCGCGTCGCTCCGATAGACATAGGCCACGATCACCCCTGCCAGGGTGACCAGAGGCACGACCAGACCGATCAGGAAAAGCAGGTAAACGAGATAAGCCGTCTTTTCGGTCCCGGGGTCGGGCGGTGTCTGGGGCGGCACCTGGGGCGGCACCTGGGGCGGGATCTGGGGCGGTATCTGGCTCATTGAGGGCTCTGGCGGTCCGTGCGGTCGTCCGGGGCTGGCCGGGAACACTATGCCACCGGCCCGACGCCGCGCCTAGGCGCCAGGGAGCCGCTGAAATTCCCGGTTTTCCAGGCAGGACCGGGGAAAGCCGTGAGCGTTTACACCGCCCGGCCGCCCTGTTACAGTCCGCGCGCGTTGGCCCCGGGGTAGGCGAAAAATAGCAGAAACAAGCGGTTTCCCAGACATCGCCACCGGCCACCGGACCGGTCGGCGCGACCTTCGGGCGGACCGTCGCAGGGGCCCGAGCCCAGCAGCACAGTCGAGGGCCGGAGCCCAGAGGCAGACATGAGAATACTTTCCGGCAACAGCAACCGGCCTCTTGCGGACGCCATCTGCGCCTACTGCAACCTGCCCCAGA
This sequence comes from Alphaproteobacteria bacterium, assembly GCA_040220875.1. Classification (NCBI taxonomy): domain Bacteria; kingdom Pseudomonadati; phylum Pseudomonadota; class Alphaproteobacteria; species Alphaproteobacteria bacterium. Next base: position 309,865 of record JAVJVX010000005.1, read on the forward strand.
CCAGGGCCACCATCCGGCGGTTCTCGGACGACGAGGTCTTCGTCGAAATCAACGAGAACGTGCGGGGCGAGGATGTATTCCTGGTCCAGAGCACCTCATATCCGGCCAATGACAACATGATGGAACTCCTCGTCACGCTCGACGCGCTGAAGCGCGGCTCGGCCCGGCGCGTGACGGCGGTGGTTCCCTATTACGGCTACGCCCGCCAGGACCGGAAATCCGGCCCCCGGACGCCGATTTCGGCCAAGCTGGTAGCCAATCTGATCACGGTGGCCGGCGCCAACCGGGTACTCACCATCGACCTCCATGCAGGCCAGATTCAGGGGTTTTTCGACATTCCGACCGACAACCTCTTCGCCGCCCCGGTCTTCGTTAAGGACATCATCGAGACCTATGACGGGGCGGACCTGATGATGGTCTCCCCGGATGTCGGCGGGGTGGTGCGCGCCCGGGCCCTGGCAAAACGGCTTGACGCCGACCTCGCCATCATCGATAAGCGCCGGGAACGCGCCGGGGTGTCCGAAGTGATGAACATCATCGGTGATGTCGAGGGCCGCGACTGCATCCTGGTGGACGATATCGTCGATTCCGCCGGAACGCTGTGCAACGCGGCCGAGGCCCTGATGAATGCCGGGGCTGCCACGGTGTCCGCCTATGTGACCCACGGGGTCCTCTCGGGGGGCGCGGTGGCCCGGGTGACGGCCTCTCCTCTCAAGAGTCTGGTGACCACGGACAGCATTCAGGCGACCGAAGCAGTGAGGGTCGCCCACAACATGCGCCAACTGTCCGTCGCGCCGCTCCTCGGCGAGGCGATACAGAGAATCAGCTCCGAACGCTCGGTATCGAGCCTGTTCGACGGATAACGCCCCGAGCGAATACGGGGTACGGGTAAGACGGCTTAAGGAGAAAGACAATGGCCGAGTTGGGAACCATCACGGGAACCGTGCGCGAACGCACCGGCAAGGGCGCGGCCCGTCAGGCGCGACGCGAGGGTCGCGTTCCGGGAGTGGTGTACGGGGGCGATGACGAGCCGTTGAGCATCGCGGTCGATCGCAACGTCCTCGAACGCGTATTGCACCAGCCCGGTTTCTTCGCCCGCCTGTTCGAGCTCAATGTCGGTAGCGACAAGATCAGCGTGCTGGCCCGCGACATCCAGTTGCATCCCGTGAACGAGGTCCCGCTGCATGTGGATTTCCTCCGGGTCGCCAAAGACGCGAAGATCGAAGTCGAGATTCCGGTGCACTTCCTGCGTGAGGAAGCGTCGCCCGGCCTCAAGCGCGGCGGCGTCCTCAACATCGTGCGTCATGAGGTGGAACTGCTCTGCCCGGCCAATGCGATCCCCGAATTTCTCGAGGTGGACCTGACCGGACTCGAGATCGGCGACAGTGTGCATATCTCGAGCATTGCCCTGCCCGAGGGCGTGACGCCGACGATCACCGACCGCGACTTTACCGTCGCCACCATCGCTGCCCCGACAGTACAGACCGAGGGCGAAGAGGCGGAGGAAGCCGCGGAGGCAGCCGAGGTCGCCGGCGGCGAAGAGGAAAAAGGTGGCGCGGCCGAAGGGGACGAGAAGGAATAATCCCGCCCGGCCGCCTGGGGCAGATCATGCGACTTGTGGCCGGTCTTGGAAATCCTGGCGGGCAGTATGCCGGCCACCGCCACAACATCGGCTTTATGGTGGCGGACCGGCTGGCCGAGGCCTACGGCTTCAGCAACTTCCGTGGCCGGTTTGACGGCGAGGTCGCGGATGGCGTCATCGCCGGCGAGAAAATCGCGCTCCTGAAACCCCAGACCATGATGAACCTGTCCGGCCAGTCTGTGGGCGCGGCGCTGCGCTTCTTCAAACTCCAGCCTGAAAATCTCGTGGTGATCCACGACGAGCTGGACCTCGCCCCCGGCAAGGTCCGCGTCAAGTGCGGTGGCGGCGCCGGCGGACACAACGGGCTGAGGGATATCGACAGGGTGATCGGCCGCGAATATTGGCGAGTGCGCATCGGTATCGGACACCCCGGCGACAAAGGCCGGGTAACCGGTCACGTCCTGCGGAATTTTGACGAGGCGGAGGCGCTGTGGCGCGACGCGGTGATCGACGCCGTCGCCCGACATTTTCCGCTTATGGTGACGGGAGACGCAGAGCGGTTCATGACCGACGTCGCCCGGGACACCCGCCAGGCCCTGGCTGATTACGCCGCGCGTCAGGTGGACGACCGCGAGCAGGAGAATTAACGCCAATGGGTTTTCAATGCGGCATCGTGGGCCTGCCCAATGTGGGCAAGTCCACCCTGTTCAATGCACTGACGGCGACCGCCAATGCAGAGGCGGCAAATTATCCGTTCTGTACAATCGAACCCAATGTCGGGCGCGTCGCTGTCCCGGATCCGCGGCTGGCGGAGATTGCGCGGCTCGCGAAATCCGCCCGCGTCGTGCCCACGCAGCTGGATTTTGTCGACATCGCAGGACTTGTCCGCGGCGCCAGCAAGGGAGAGGGGCTTGGCAACCAGTTCCTTTCCCATATTCGCGAAGTGGACGCGATCGCCCATGTGCTGCGCTGTTTCGAGGATGACAACGTCACCCACGTGGAGGGCGCGGTGGACCCGGTCCGCGATGCGGAGATCGTCGAGACCGAACTCATGCTGGCCGATCTCGAGAGCCTCGAAAAAAGGATCCCGGCGGCACAGAAAAAATCACGGGGCCAGGACGATGCAGCAAGGACCCAGCTTGCCCTGATGGAGCGCGCGGCCGAATTGCTGCGTGAGGGACAGCCGGCGCGGCTGCTCGAAATCGACGATGCGGAAAGGCCACTTTTTCAACAGCTTCAGCTTCTCACCGCCAAGCCCGTCCTCTACGTCTGCAATGTCGAGGAGGCGGCGGCGGCGACGGGCAACGACCAGGCCCGCCGGGTCGAGGCCCGCGCGCGCGAGTTGGGGGCAGAAGCCGTCATCGTCTCGGCCGAAATCGAGGCGGAGGTGGCCCAGCTCGCGGATGACGAGGAAAAGGCCGCGTTTCTCGAAAGCCTCGGCCTTGCGGAATCGGGCCTTGCGCGGATCATTCAGGCCGGCTACGCGCTTCTCGATCTGATCACATTCTTCACCGCCGGTCCGAAGGAAGCCCGCGCGTGGACCGTCCGGCGCGCCGCGACGGCGCCCGAGGCGGCCGGTGCCATCCATAGCGACTTCCAGCGCGGCTTTATCTGTGCCGAAACGATTTCGTACGAGGATTACGTCAGGCATGGCGGTGAAGCAGGGGCGAAAGATGCCGGCCGCCTGCGCCAGGAAGGACGCGACTATATTGTTCGGGACGGCGACGTCATCCTGTTCCGCTTCAATGTCTGAAGCTAGTCCGCGCGGGATTTTTGCTGGCCATAGGTCGCGAACTTCTCGATCGCTTCAGTGATTTCCGCATCCGTCAGCAGGATCGGCTCCGCGACCGCCAGCGCCGTCAGGTATTGCCCGGCCAGGGCCTCGACCTCGACCGCCAGTTCGAAAGCCGTCTCCAGATCGGCCCCCAAAGCGATCACACCGTGATTGGCGAGAAGACAGGCCTTGCGATCAGCCAGTGCGGCAAGCGCGTTATCCGAAAGTTGCTGGCTGCCATAGATGGCGTAGTCGGCGCACCGGATCGAAGCGCCGCCCGCGGCGGCGACCATGTAATGAAAGGGCGGGATATCGCGCCTCAGGCAAGAAAGCGCGGTGGCCGCCGGGGAATGGGTATGCACCACTGCGCCGGCATCGGGCCGGGTGAGATAGATATCGTGATGAAAGCGCCATTCGCTTGAAGGAAGCCGCGATCCCTCGGCCGCCTCGCCACCGCCGACGGCGATGCTCATTTCGGAAATGTCGGACGGCACGAGATCGGAATAGCGCAGGCCGGTCGGCGTGATGAGAAATCCACCGCCGCTTCGCGCGCTGACATTGCCGGCGGCATTATGGTTGATTCCGGCCGCATTCATGGCCCGGGCGGTCTCGATGATCCGGGTGCGCAGCGCATGGGGGCCGGGACCCTGGGAGTCAGCTCTGTCCTGCACCATCGGCAACCTGTCCTTCCCGTCGTTCCGGATAGAGCGCCCGCAGCCCCGCCGGCGAGGCTTCGGCAATGCCGCGCTCGGTCACCAGCCCCGTCACCAGCCGGGCCGGCGTGACATCGAATGCGTAATTGGCCAGGGCCGCCCCTTCGGGCGTAATGCGGACGTGATGCAAGACGCCGGCCGCATCCACCCCGGCAAGATGGGAGACCTCCCGGCCATCACGCTCCTCGATGGGGATCTGACGGACGCCATCCGAAATTGCCCAGTCAATCGTCGGAAACGGTACGGCAGCGTAGAACGGTACTCCATTATCGGCTGCCGCCAGAGCCTTCAGATACGTTCCGATCTTGTTGCACACATCGCCCCCGGCCGTAACACGATCGGCGCCGGTGATCATCACATCCACCCTGCCCCGCTGCATCAGATGGCCGCCCGCATTGTCCACAATCAGGGTATGCGGCACACCGTGCTGGGCAAGCTCCCAGGCCGTCAACGCGGCACCCTGGTTGCGTGGGCGGGTTTCGTCCACCCAGACATGGATGGGCAATCCGGCGTCATGGGCGAGATAAACCGGCGCCAGCGCCGTACCCCAGTCGAGGGTGGCAAGCCAGCCGGCATTGCAATGGGTCAGCACGTTAAGTGGCCCGGCCTGACCGGACTGCGACTTCCGCCTGTAGAGATCCTCGAACAGCCGCAGCCCGTTTTCGCCGATCGCCCGGCAAAGCGCCACGTCCTCCTCGCAGATTTCCGCTGCGCGCGCGTAGGCGGCCGCCACCCGTTCCGCCGGCGCCAACGGCACGAGGTGGCGGCGCATGTCCTCGATCGCCCAGCCCAGGTTGATGGCCGTCGGCCGCGTCGCCAGCAAGGCCTGGCAAGCGCGGTCCAGCGAGTGCTGTCCCGCGTCGACACCAAGCGCCAGGCAGATGCCGTAAGCCGCTGTGGCGCCGATCAGCGGTGCCCCCCGGACGCGCATGTCCCGGATGGCCGCCACGGTCGCCTCCAAGGTGGTCAGCCGGGCAATCTCGAAGCGATGGGGGAGAAGCGTCTGGTCGATAATCTCGACCGACCGGCCGTCATCTGCGACCCAAATGGTGCGAAAGGGCTTTCCGTTGACGCGCATGGCGTGAGCCTATCGCATTTCGCGCAATTTTGGGCCCCGATTCCGGCCTAGCGCAGGACCCGACCGGCTATGGCGTCGAGCTTTTCCACCATGGCCGGGTCGCGCGCGTCGGGATGGGTGATGAGGGCGAAATCGAGCACCCGTTCGCAGCCATGGGGACACAGGGGGCGCGGGCCCCGGAGCGGCGAATCCACGCCGGCGGCTCGGGTCACGAGGCGGCGGGCGTTTTCCGCATTGGCCATGAGGACCCCGATCACCTGGTCCACACTGACCGCGTCATGCTCGGGATGCCAGCAATCGTAGTCCGTAATCATGGCGACGCTCGCGTAGCACATCTCCGCCTCGCGGGCGAGCTTGGCCTCGGGCATGTTGGTCATGCCGATCACGTCGCACTGCCAGCTTCGGTAAAGTGCCGATTCCGCGCGGCTGGAAAATTGCGCGCCCTCCATGACCAGGTAAGTCCCCCCGCGGGTCACATCGAGACCGGCGCCCCGGGCGGCCTCCTCCAGCCCGTCCCCCAACCGGCGGCAGACGGGATCGGCCATCGAGACATGACCCACGAGGCCTGGCCCGAAGAAGCTCTTGTCGCGCGCGAACGTCCGGTCGATGAACTGATCGACGATCACGAACCGGCCCGGCGGAAGGTCCTCGCGCAGGCTGCCCACAGCGCTCACCGAAATCAGGTCGGTCACGCCAAGGCGCTTCAACCCGTCGATATTGGCGCGGAAGTTGATGTCGCTCGGGGGCAGCCGGTGGCCCCGGCCGTGACGCGGCAGGAAGGCGATTTTCTGGCCGGCCAGGGTCCCGATCAGGACCTCGTCCGACATTTCGCCGAAACTTGAGGCGACCCGCTCCCAGCGCCGGTCCTCCAGCGCATCGATGTCATAGACGCCGCTGCCGCCGATTACGCCGATGACGGGCAGAACCTCGTTCATCCGCCGCTTCCAGACAGGTCCGCGCCGCGCCGGGGCGGCGCCGGTTGATGCCGGTTAATGAATGTCGGCCCAGATGCGCCGCTTGACGGCATAAAGCAGCCCCGCCAGCACCAGCAGGAACAGCATCACCTTGATCCCCAAGGCCTTGCGCTCCTCCAGCTCGGGCTCTGCCGCCCAGGCCAGGAAGAGGGTCACATCGCGCGACATCTGTTCGACCGTCGCCTCGGTGCCGTCGCCATACTCCACGAGCCCTTCCATCAGGGGCGGAATCATGGCGATCTGCCGGCCCTCAAAATACGGGTTGTAGTAAGTGCCTTCCAGCAGGTCGAAACCCTCGGGCGCCTCCTCATATCCGGTCAGGAGGGCGTGGATATAATCGGCGCCATGGGCGCGCGCCTTGACCACCACGGAAAGATCCACCGGCAGCGCGCCGTTGTTCGCCGCACGGGCGGCCGCGTCATTGGGAAACGGACGGGCGAAGGGGTCCGACGGGCGCGCCGGGCGCGTGAACATCTCGCCATCCTCGTTCGGGCCGTCCTCGACTTCCCAGTTTGCCGCGATCGCCTTGATCTCGGCCTCGCTGTATCCGAGGTCAGCGAGATTCCGGTAGTGGAGATGCTCCAGCGCGTGACAGGCGGCGCAGACCTCGAGATAGACCTGCAGGCCACGCTGCGCCGAGGCGCGCTCGAAGGTGCCGAAAATCCCCTCGAAACTCCAGTCGTGATCGGCCGGTGTTTTCGCGTCTCCCGCCGCCTGGGCGCCGAAGCCCAGACCCGCCGCCATCGCGGCGCTCAGCGTCAGCGTTTTCAGAACGGATGTCAGGCCTTGCATTCTTTTCATTCTCCCGCTCCCTTCAGAACCGGCTCGCTGATGCTTTTCGGCAGGGGCCGCGGTTTCTCGAACATCCCGACAAGCGGGATGAGCACCAGCAGGTGAAGGAAGTAGTACGCCGTCGCGATCTGGCCGATGACGATGAAATACCCTTCGGGCGGATTGGCCCCGACCCAGCCGAGCACAATGCCATTGGCGAGGAACACCCAGTAAATCTGCTTGTAGATCGGCCGGAACCGGGCGCTGCGCACCTTGGAACGGTCAAGCCACGGCAGGAAGAAAAACACCAGAATGGCGGCGAACATGAGCACCACGCCGAGCAGCTTGTCCGGCACCGCACGCAGGATCGCGTAGAAGGGCAGGAAGTACCATTCCGGCACGATGTGGGCCGGCGTCACCAGCGGATCGGCCGGAATGTAGTTGTCGGGATGGCCCATGAAATTGGGCGCGAAGAAGACGAACCCGGCCCACACGATCAGCAGCAGGCTCAGCCCGTACATGTCCTTGACCGTATAATAGGGATGGAACGGGATCTTATCCTGTGGCCCGGTAGCGTCGATCCCCACGGGGTTGTTGGACCCGAAACGGTGCAACGCCCAGAGATGCAGGAAAACCACGCCGACGATGACGAAGGGAAGCAGGTAGTGAAGCGAGAAGAAGCGCTTGAGGGTCGGGTTGCCGACCGAAAAGCCGCCCCACAGCCAGGTCACGATGTCCTCGCCCACGAGCGGAATGGCTGAGAACAGGTTCGTAATGACCGTCGCACCCCAGAAGCTCATCTGGCCCCAGGGCAGGACGTAGCCCATGAAGGCGGTCGCCATCATCAGGAGGAAGATGATGAGCCCCAGCCACCACAGCACCTCGCGCGGCGTTTTGTAGGAGCCGTAATAGAGGCCGCGGAAGATGTGGATATAGACCACGATGAAGAAGATCGACGCGCCGTTCATATGGATGTAACGAAGCAGCCATCCGTAATTGACGTCGCGCATGATGCTCTCGACGCTGGCGAAGGCATGGTCCACATGGGGCGTGTATTGCATGGCCAGCACCACGCCCGTCGCGATCATGACGACGAGGACGATGCCGGCGAGAGAGCCGAAATTCCACCAGTAGTTCAGGTTCCGCGGGGTCGGATAGTCAACCAGGTGCTCCTGCACATAGCTGAACAGCGGCAGGCGGTCGTCGAACCACTGGACGGACTTGCTTTTCCATTTTGTAGCCATTTGCTCTGCCCCTACCCGATCCTGACCAGCGTGTCCTCAACGAAGCTGTAATCCGGCACCAGAAGATTTTTTGGCGCCGGCCCTTTGCGCACCCGCCCCGAGGTGTCGTAGTGAGAGCCGTGGCAGGGGCAGAACCAGCCGTTCCACTCCCCCTTGGGCTGGCCCGGCTTTTGGCCCAGCGGCACGCAGCCGAGGTGCGTGCAGATGCCGACCATGATGAGCCATTCGGGTTTTTTCACCCGAGCAGCGTCCGCTTCGGGGTCCGGCAGGTCGCTTTCCGCAACCGCCCGGGCTGCCTCGATTTCCCCGGCGGTCCGATGGCGGATGAAAACGGGCTTGCCGCGCCATTTCACAGTGATGGCCTGGCCCGGCTCGATTGCCGACAGGTCCAACTCGATGGAGGCCAGCGCCAGCACGTCAGCCGCCGGGTTCATCGAATCGACGAAAGGCCAGGCGACGGCTACGGCGCCCGCGACCCCGAAAGCGGTGGCGGTCAGCGTCAGAAAGTCCCGGCGGGTCTGGTCTTCTCCGCCCGGCGCGTCCCCGGCGGGATTGGCTTGGTCGGCCATGTGTCTTCCACCCCTTGTTACAGGTCAGCCACTCTGTTGTCGTCCCGGTCCCCGGCGCCCGGATACCATATGGAACCCTGGCCGCCGATCTGTGCGACACGCTGTCGCAACGCTCGGGGGCCGGGACTTCGTGCCTGACGGTTCTTCCCGGTTTCCCGACAGTTTCAGGCTGGCAACCCCCCGATTATCCTTCCCCGCCGCGCTTCGTCGCGACCGGGAAGTCGGGGGAGGGTATACTCGAAAGGCGCTCCCTTGCAAAGGCTTGAGGGAGAAGGAAACCGGCCCTAAAAGCGCCGGGCCGGGCGGCTCCGCCCGGCGGCGGGGATTCCCATGCGTCTTGCCCTTTTCGAACCGGACATACCCCAGAATGCGGGGGCGATGATGCGCCTCGGCGCCTGCCTCGGCGTGGGCGTCGACCTGATCGAGCCATGCGGCTTCGTGATCGGCAGCGCCGCCTTCCGTCGGGCGGGAATGGATTATCTCGACCACGTCGACTGGCGCCGCCATTCGAGCTGGGCGCATTTTCACGCCAATGCCTGCCGGCCGCCGGCCCGCCTCGTATTGCTGACAACGCAGGCGGAGACGGGCTATACCGATTTCCGGTTCCGCGAGACGGATATCCTGTTGCTGGGCCGCGAATCGGCCGGCGTGCCCGACCACGTGCATGAGCTGGCCGGAGCGCGTATATCCGTCCCGATGGCCCCGCATATGCGCTCGCTGAATGTCGCGACAGCCGCGGCCATGGTGCTGGGGGAAGCCCTGCGCCAGACTGGCGGGCTTAACAACTGGCGCTTTTGACACTAGAGACGAGAAATCCGATGCCCCCAGATACCGCCACCGGCGCATCTGCCGACGAGACGTCCAGAAAACAGGCGGCCCGCTGGTTCCGGGAATTGCGCGACATGATCTGCGCCGAGTTCGAGGCGATCGAGACGGAACTTTCGGGCACCTGCGCCGATCTCGCGCCGGGCCGGTTCGAACGGACCGCCTGGCAGCGGGCCAAGCCGGGCGAGCCGGACCAGGGGGGCGGCGAGATGTCGGTCATGCGCGGCCGGGTCTTCGAGAAGGTGGGTGTCAATTTTTCCGAGGTATACGGAGAATTCTCGCCCGACTTCGCCAAGGAGATACCGGGCGCCGATGAAGATCCGCGCTTCTGGGCCGCCGGGATCTCGCTCGTCGCCCATATGCGCTCGCCCAAGGTGCCGGCGGTGCACATGAACACGCGCCATATCATGACGACCAAAGGCTGGTTTGGCGGCGGGGCCGATCTGACGCCGATGGTCCCCGACGACGCCGACACGCGCGCGTTTCATGCCGCCCTCAAATCCGCCTGCGACCGGCACGGCGCGGATTACTACGACCGTTTCAAGGCCTGGTGCGACGAGTATTTCTTCCTGAAGCACCGCAACGAGCCGCGCGGCGTGGGCGGGATTTTTTACGATTACCTGGACTCGGCCGACAAGCCCGGGGGTGGCTTCGCGGCCGATCTCGCTTTTACCCGCGACGTCGGGCGGGCCTTTCTCGAGATTTACCCGAAACTGGTTCGCCGGCACATGAATGAAAGCTGGACCGACGCCGAGCGCGCCCACCAGCTCGAGCGCCGCGGGCGCTATGTGGAATTCAACCTTCTCTACGACCGGGGCACGAAATTCGGGCTGATGACGGGCGGCAATGTGGAAGCGATCCTGATGTCGCTGCCCCCCGAGGTCCGCTGGCCCTAGCCGCTGCCGGCCTCCGCCGCCAGTTCACGAAGCTTGCGCAGCGTCTTGCGTCGGCCGGGGCGCAGCCCCTGGCCCAGCCACCAGTCCTCGACCCTGGCCAGAAGACGCGAGACGTCGGGCCCCGGCCGGATGCCGAGTGCCAGCACATCGCGCCCCTGGACGGGAAGTGCCCGGCTTTTCCATCTGCGCGCCGCGTGCAGCGCGGCGCGATGGGCGCCCTCGACCGGCTGCTGGTCGCTGCCCGCCGCCAGCCGGGTGGCCCAGTCCATCAGCACCAGATCAACGAAGAGTGCCCGGCCGAGCCGGTAGAGGGCCGGGCGGAAATCGGTCTTGGGGTCATCGGGCGGAGTGAACACGGCGGGCGGCGCCAACAGGTTGATCAGCCGCGCGCGCTCGGCCCGGGAGAGGCGCAGCCGGGCGGCAATGTCCTGGGCGGTTTCGCCATCAGCCTCCAGAAGCGCCGCCAGGCGCCGCAGCCCGTCATGGACCCTGCCCTCACCCGCCCCCGCCTCGAGAACGTCGCGCGCTTCAGCAAGCTCGATCTGTTGCATGGCCGCAAGCCGGTCGAGGCGCGTCGCCTCGCCCAGCAGCGCATCGAGAACATGATTTTCCAGCATGAGTGCGAAGGCATCGGCCGGGTCCGGCGCTTCCAGCGTCTTCAGAAGCTCGACCCGCACCCGCTCGGCCGACAGCGCCGTCAGCTCGGGCGCGTAATGGCGGCAGGCCGCGAGTGTCTCGGCGTCGGGCGGCACGCGCCCGAAATGAGCGAAAAAACGGAAGAACCGCAGAAGACGCAAGCGGTCCTCCTCGATGCGCTGGCGCGCGTCGCCGACGAACCGCACATGACCGCGCCGGATATCCTCGCGCCCCTCGAAAGGATCGTACAATGTGCCGTCAGCGTCGGCATACATGGCGTTCATGGTGAAATCGCGGCGCGAGGCGTCGGCCAGCCAGTCATCGGTAAAGGCGACATCGGCATGGCGGCCGTAGGTCTCGACATCAACGCGCAGGGTCGTGATCTCGAATTGCCAGTGCTTCAGGACCGCGGTGACCGTCCCGTGCTTGAGTCCGATGGGCAGCGCCTGGATCCTGGCGCGCGACAGAAGCTCCATGACATCCTCGGGCCGCGCGTCGGTGGCGAGATCGATGTCCGCGACCTCGCGCCCGAGTATGGCGTCGCGCACGCAGCCCCCCACGAAACGCGCCACCGCGCCCTCGGCCGTCAGCGCCTTCAGGACTTTCTGGGTCGGGCGCGCCGACATGCGCCCGACGAGCTCGACCCGGCCTGACGGCTTCACGGCGCGCTCTCGGGCGGTGTCACATGGCCCGGCTCTATCCGGCCATCGCGAAAAGTCGGCGGATGATATTCGCCCTCGATCCCGCTGCCGCCAAGCAACGCCATCGCCCCCAGCGTCAAGGCCAGCAGCACGACGCCTGCCGTGGCGAGGAGCAGCCAGGGCGTCGGTACCATCTCGCGCGCCGCGTCCGCCTCCGGATCGGCCGCGAGGCGCCGGGCGCGCCGGTTCGCCCATATGAAGTAAATGACCGTGGGCAGCAGGAGCGGCACGAGATATGTGAGCAGAATACGGAGCATCGAAATGACATTCCCCATTTAATGGGAGGGGGCGCCTTGATCGGGATCAATCCCCGTTCAGCACCTCACTCAGATTGACCAGCATACCCGCCGTGGCCCCCCAGATGTACCGGTCTTCGAAAGGCAGCGCCCAGAAATGCCGCTCCACCCCATTGAAAATGGCGCTGTGGCGTTTGTGGTTGCGCGGGTCGGTCACGAAGGAGAGCGGCACCTCGAAAATATCCGCGACTTCGAGCGGGTCGGGCGTGAGGGCGACCGGCGGGGCGATCAGCCCCACGACGGGGGTGATCGAAAATCCGGTCCCCGTCTCATAGAGATCGAGCCGGCCGATCACTTCCACACCGGCGCGAGCCAGCCCCACCTCTTCTTCCGCCTCGCGCAGCGCCGCGTCCTCGGGCCGCGCGTCCGCCGCCCCGATGCGCCCGCCGGGGAAGCTGATCTGGCTCGCATGGTCCGGGAGGTGCGCTGCCCTCTGTGTCAGGAGAACCGTGATCTCGTCCTCATGGAGAATGATGGGCACCAGCACCGCCGCGTCGGTCATGACGACCGGCACCGTCCCGCGAAGCACCGGGTAGACGCCGTCGTCGGCGCGGACGCCCGCAGCCGGCCGTGACGGCCGGGCGGCGGGCACGCCGCGCACCGGGTCGAACGCGTGGGGCGAGGTGGTCGCGCCCCGCCGACGGCTCGGGCGGTAGTCTTCCAGTTTTTTGACCAGCCTGTCCTTCACCCGCACCGTTCCGCCCGATTGCCCCGCCGACGGGGTCCACGTCATCACAAAACCGCGGCCTTTGCCAGCGATCGCGCACCCGTGATCCGGCGCCGGGCACCGGCCCGCGTCAAATTGCCGCCCGGCCACGATCCATGATACAAGCGCGGAGAAAGCCCGCGTCGGAAAAGGCGAGAAATACCGTTTTCGATTCAGTGCCTTCCCGGCGCCCCGGCGGGAGCCGGCCGAGGGCAGCCGGCGTGCCCGCCGAAAGGCACTTTGTTGCCATGATTTCAAAAGATTTTTGCCATAAGGTGACGGCGAGCATGGCCGGCATCCGAAGCCGGCACCGGAATGCTTTCGCGACCGGCTATTTTTGCAAGGGAGCCGCCTTTTGACTGTTGCCGATTCCGCCACGCCGCCTGAGGAGGGCGAGCCTGGCCCGCGCGCCGATCTCGAGGCACTCGCGAGCCGCCTGATTGAAGTGCGCGAAAGCATCCGCGCCGTCATTTTCGGCCAGGATACTGTCGTGGACCAGACCCTGATTACGCTGCTGTCCGGCGGGCATGCCCTCCTGATCGGTGTCCCCGGGCTGGGCAAGACCCGCCTCGTCGAGACGCTGGGCTCCGTGTTCGGCCTCGAGACCAAGCGCGTGCAGTGCACGCCCGACCTCATGCCGGCCGATATCCTGGGCTCCGAGGTGCTCGAGGAGTCCGAGCACGGGCGGCGCTCGTTCCGGTTCATCGAGGGTCCCGTGTTCACCCAGCTCCTGATGGCGGACGAGATCAACCGCGCCAGTCCGCGCACGCAATCGGCGCTCCTGCAGGCGATGCAGGAGAAGCGCGTCTCCGTCGCCGGACACCCTCACATGCTGCCAAGCCCGTTTCACGTGCTGGCGACCCAGAACCCGCTTGAGCAGGAAGGCACATACCCCCTGCCGGAAGCGCAGCTCGACCGGTTCCTGCTTCAGGTCGACGTGACCTATCCCGATATCGCGGCTGAACGCCGGATGCTGGCGGCTACGACCGGCATGCGCGATGTGAGCGCGGCCGCGGCCATGACCCCGGACGAGCTGATCACAGCCCAGCAGTTCGTTCGCCGGCTGCCCGTGGGAGATTCGGTGGTTGACGCCATCCTCGCCCTTGTCCGGGCGGGCCGGCCCGACGATTCGGATCTCGATATCGTCCGCGACAACGTTTCCTGGGGGCCCGGCCCCCGTGCCAGCCAGGCGCTGATGCTCGCGACACGGGCGCGCGCCCTTCTTGAGGGGCGGCTCGCTCCATCGGTCGACGATGTGGTGGCGCTGGCGCGGCCCGTCCTGCGGCACCGGATGGCACTCAATTTCGCCGCCAGGGCCGAGGGCATCACGATCGAACAGATCATCGACCGGCAGTGCGAGCGACTCGTATAGCATGGCACGATCATTTCGGATCGGGCGGCCGGATGACGGGCCGGCCATGACGCGGTCGGAAAGGGGCCACTTCGGTCATGTCGCAGGCATTTGAGAGCCAGGCCCGGGCCGAACGAGTAGCGGCGAGGCTCCCCCCGCTCACCGTCGCGGCAGAGCGCCTGGCGACCGCGGTCGCACAGGGCATTCACGGCCGGCGCCGCGTCGGCCCCGGCACGACCTTCTGGCAGTTCCGCCCCTATGAACCGGGCGATCCGGTCCACCGGATCGACTGGCGGCGCTCCGCCAAGGCGGACCCGGTTTTCGTGCGTGAACGCGAATGGGAGGCGGCAGCGCGGGTCTGGCTCTGGCGGGACGCCTCCCCCTCCATGGTTTATCGCTCGCGCCGCGGGCTGCCGCTCAAGCGTGAGCGCGCCGAACTCCTGCTCCTCGCACTCGCATCCCTGCTGGTACGCGGCGAAGAGCAGGTCGGACTGCTTGGAACCGATGAAACCACGCTGGGCGGGGCGCCCGGGCTGGAGCGCCTGAGCCTCGCCCTTGCGGCCGAAAGATCCGGGACGATGGCCGGCGAGATGCCCCGGCCGCCGCATTTGCCGCGTTTCGCCCGCGTCATTCTTTTGGGCGATTTCCTCGGACCCACAGCCGAGATCGAGGCGGATCTCAAACGATATGCGGGCTGGAACGCGCAACTGCACCTGTTGCTGATCGTCGATCCGGCGGAGGAATCGCTGCCCTTTTCGGGCCGCATCCGTTTCGAGGGCCTCGAGGGGGAAGGCACCGTGCTGATCAATCGCGTCGATTCGGTGCGCGCGGCCTATATCGAACGCATGCGGACCCGCAGACTGTTCCTGGCCGAGACCGCCCGGCGCCTGGGGGGCACCTTCCACATCCACCGCACCGACTCCTCGCCGGAAGCCGCCCTGCTCGATTTGTACAGCGCCCTGTCGCTGCACCGGGACGGGTGAACGGCGCATGCTGACGCTCGGCCCCTTCGCCTTCCTTGCGCCTTGGGTGCTGGCCGCCCTGGCGCTTATTCCGGCCATCTGGTTTCTCGTGCGCGCGACACCGCCGGCCCCGCGCCACGTGTCCTTTCCGGCCGCCCGACTTTTGCGCGGCCTCAAGCGTGACGAACAGACCCCGGCGCGGTCGCCCTGGTGGCTGCTGGTATTTCGCGCGCTCGCGGCAGCCGTCCTGATTCTTGCCCTGGCCGGGCCGGTCCATACCCCCCAGACGCGGGTCGCCGAGGGCGGGACGTTGGTCCTGCTGGTCGATGACGGCTGGGCCGCCGGGCCGGTCTGGTCGGAAATCTCCGCCACGCTCAAGCAGCTCGTGGACCAGGCCCGGCGCGACGACCGTCCGGTCATGCTGGCCACCACCGCGCCCGAGCGCGACGGCCAGGTCCCTTCCCCCCGCCTGATGAGCGCGGAAGAAGCGCAATCGGCCGTTGCCGCGCTGGCGCCCAAGCCCTGGCCGGCAGACCGGCAGCGCGCCATCGCGGCCCTGAGCGAAGGCGCCTTCCCCGAGGGCGCGCGGATCGAGTGGCTGAGCGATGGACTCGCGACAGCGGCGGACGATACGGCCGCGCTCGTCGCCGCCCTCGACGCCCTGCCTCACAGCGGCGAGATCCGCCTGCGCGCGCCACGCCGGAAGAGCGCCGGCGAAGCGGGGACGGCCCATCTCCTGGTGCCGCCCGACTTGCGGGCCGAGGGCTTTACCCTCAGGGCCCGCCGCGCCCCGGCGCCCATGGCGGAACAGATTTTCGTTCAGGGGCTTGGCGCCTATGGCGAGGTGCTCTCCCGCACCCTGCTGAGCTTTGCGCCGGACATGGCCACCGCGGAAGCGGAGGTGACCCTGCCGGCCGAACTTCGCAACAAGCTGGTACGTTTTGAAATCGCCGGCGAGACGGGGGCGGGCGCCACAGTGCTGCTTGACGAACGATGGGCGCGGCGCACCGTGGGGCTGGTGCGGCCGGCGAATACGGCGGACGGCCCCAACCTGCTCGAGCCGCTGTTCTATCTGGAGACGGCCCTCGCGCCCTATGCCGACACGAAGCTGTCCGGGCTGAACGAACTTCTCGAAGACGCACCCTCGGTCATGGTCCTGGCGGATGCGAGCCTGCCCGGCCAGGAAGTCGCCCGGCGCATCGGCGCCTGGGTCGCGGGGGGCGGCGTCTTGCTGCGGTTTTCTGGGCCGCGCACCTCGGACGCAGAGGACGATCTCTTGCCCGTCGAGCTCCGAAGCGGCGGTCGCGCCCTTGGCGGCGTGATGTCTTGGTCCGACGCCATGGCCCTCGCGCCCTTCGACGACACAAGCCCGTTCTATGGCCTGACGGCGCCCGACGACGTGCGCGTGCGCCGGCAGGTCCTGGCCGAGCCCTCGCTGGATCTCGCAGGCAAGACCTGGGCGCGGCTCGAGGACGGCACGCCGCTCGTCACAGCCGAAGCCCGTGGCAGGGGTTGGATCATCCTGGTGCACACCACGGCCGATCCCGCCTGGTCGGATCTCGCCCTGTCTGGTGTTTTCGTCAACATGCTGCGCCGTGTCCTGGCGCTGGGCCAGGGCAAACCCGGTGAGGCGACGGCGGCGCTGGCGCCACTCGAGGTCATGGACGGTTTCGGCCGGCTGACCCAGGGGGCCGCACACGCCACGTCGATCGCCCCGCCCTTCGAGGATGCGACCGTGCGGCCCGGCCAGCCGCCCGGTTATTACGGTACGCCGGACTACCGGCGTGCGCTCAACCTCGGTCCCGCCATCGGCTCGCTCGCGCCTCTCGAGCCCAGAGAGGCCGGGCTCACACACGCGGGTTACGGGGGGGCGCATGAACGCGATCTGAAACCGCTACTTCTGAGTTTCGCGCTCGTCCTGCTGCTGATCGACACGGCGCTCGGCTTTTATCTGCGCGGCCTTGGACCGCGCCTCTGGTCGCTCGGACGGCCCGGCAGAGACAGCGCTGCCCTGGTCCTGCTGCCGCTCATTCTCTGGGCGGGCATGGCGACACCCCTGCCGGCTGCCGACATCTCGGCCAGGGAGGCAGCTAACACGACGCGTCTTGCCTATATCGGCACGGGCGATCCGGCACTCGACCAGCGCACTGCCGCCGGTCTCGCGGGGCTGACCCGTGCACTCAACGCCCGCACGGCCACGGAGCTGGCGGCGCCGGCCGCGCTGACGCTGGAAGACGATCTGATTTTCTACCCGCTTCTTTACTGGGTCGTGACCGCCGAGATGCCGGCGCTGACAACGCCCCAGCTCAATCGGATCCGGCAATATCTCCGGACCGGGGGCCTGATCCTGTTTGACACGCGCGAGGCGGCGCCGGACATGGCGGGCGGCGCGGACCGGCGCGTGGCCGAGCGCTTGCGCGCCCTGCTCCGCCGGCTCGATCTGCCGGCGCTCGTTGCCATTCCGGACGACCACGTCCTGCACCGGGCCTTCTACATCCTCGACGATTTTCCCGGGCGCTGGGCAGAGGGTCGCATCTGGGTCGAGGGCCAGGGCGATGCGGCGACCGACCATGTGACCTCCGTCGTCGTCGGCGGGCACGATTGGGCCGCCGCCTGGGCAATTTCGGACACAGGGCGCCCCCTGTATCCCGTCGTGCCGGGCGGCGAGCGCCAGCGCGAGATTGCCTACCGCTTCGGGGTCAACCTGATGATGCATGCGCTGACCGGCAACTACAAAGCCGATCAGGTTCATGTCCGCGCGTTGCTCGGCCGGATCGGGGAGTAAGCTGTGGAGACATTTTCGACCGGGCTGGATTTCGCGCCGCTCCTGCCATGGCCCTACTGGGCGACCCTCGCCGGGCTGGCCGTACTCATGGTGCTCGCCGGGATCGCCATCTCCGCGCGCGGCATCTGGTGGCGCGCCGGCGCACTGGGCGTGGTGATGCTGGTCCTCGCCAATCCGGGCATCGTGCACGAAAAAAGCGAGGCACTCTCCGATGTCGCGCTTGTCGTTCTCGACGAAAGCCCGAGCCAGGGACTGGAGGACCGCCGCGAAACGGCGGAAGCGGCCCTCAAAAACCTGGAGGCGCGGCTCGGCGCGCTTGAGGATCTGGAGGTTCGCGTGCGGCGCGTCGGCGGGCGCGGTGACAGCGAGACGCGGCTTTTCTCGGCGATCGAAAACGCGCTCATCGACGTGCCGGCCGACCGGGTGGCGGGAGTCGTGGCGATCACCGATGGCCAGGTACATGACGTACCCGCGATAACGGAAGGAGCAGCCGCGCTCGCCTATCCGGTCCATGTCCTCTTGACCGGCCGGCTTGACGCCGGCGACCGCCGGCTTGTCATCCAGAGCGTGCCGCGCTACGGCATCGTCGGTCGCACTCTTGAACTGACCGTGCGGATCGAAGACCCGGCAGGCGGACAGGCCCGGCCCGCACGGCTCATGCTGTCGGTCAATGGCGAGGCGGCTCTCGAGCGCCAGGTAATGACCGGCAAGGACGAGACACTCAGCTTTACGCTGGACCGGCCCGGCGAATCACTGGTGGAAATCGAGGTCGCGGCCGGTCCGACGGAGCTGACACTGCAGAACAACCGGGCGGCGCTCTTGGTCAACGGCGTGCGGGACCGGCTCAGGGTGCTGCTGGTATCGGGCGAGCCCCATGTGGGCGAGCGGGTCTGGCGCAACACCCTCAAGGCCGACCCGTCTGTGGACCTGATCCATTTCACGATCCTGCGGCCGCCCGAAAAGCAGGATGGCACTCCCGTTGCGGAGCTCGCCCTCATTCCGTTTCCGATTCGCGAGCTGTTCCAGGAACGGCTGAGCGAGTTCGATCTCATCATCTTCGATCGCTATCGCCAGCGCGGCCTGCTGCCCCGCCTCTACATTCACAACATCGTCGATTTCGTGGAGCAGGGCGGCGCGCTCCTGGTCGCCGCGGGGCCGAGTTTCGCTGGCGGGCTCAGCCTGGCGCGCACGCCCATCGGACGGATCCTGCCGGCCCAGCCCACGGGCCAGGTGATCGAACAAAGCTTTCGGCCAAAGCTGACCGAAACCGGAAAGCGCCACCCGGTCACGGCGAAACTTTCCGCCAATGAAGGACGCGACTGGGGCAACTGGTCGCGCCAGATCGCGGCCGAGGTCACGGGCGGACAGGTGTTGCTCGCAGGCGTCGAGGGGCGCCCCCTCCTCGTCCTCGACCGGCGCGGCGCGGGTCGGGTCGCCCAGGTCATGAGCGATCATGTCTGGCTTTGGGCCAAGGGGTTCGATGGCGGCGGGCCGCACGGCGAATTTCTCAAGCGCGTGGCCCACTGGCTGATGAAGGAACCAGAGCTCGAGGAGAATGCCTTGCGTGCCCGGGCCGAGGGCACGGGGGGCAATACGGAGCTCAGGATCGAGCGTCACACGCTGGCGCCGGCCGACACGCCCGTCACCGTTACGAGCCCGTCGGGCGAGACAACCGCCGTGCCGCTCGGTCAGCGCGAGAGCGGGGCGGAGACGGCACGGCTCAAGGTGACGGAAGCCGGATTGTACCGGCTGACCGATGGCGAGCGATCGGCCATTGCAGGTGTCGGCACGCTGAACGCCCGCGAATTTTCCGAAGTGAGTACGACGCGCCGCCACCTGGATCCCATCGCCGCGGCAACCGGCGGCGGGATATATGCGGTCGGACAGGACGCGCCTCCGCCGTCCGTCCGCCGCGTATCGGCGGGACGCGACCTGTCCGGGTCCGACTGGATCGGGCTCCGGGACAATCGCGGCCAGCGCATTCTCGGTGTGACCCGCGTGCCCCTCCTGCCGGTGTTTCTTGTCCTCGCCTTCGTCCTTGCCGGCCTTGCCGGCGCCTGGTGGCGCGAAAGCCGCTAGCGCCCGAGACCGAGACCGATCAGGCGGCGGCCGATTTCGCGGCCGTAAATTTCGTGACCCCGATAATCGAGATGCACGCCGTCGACATAAAGCGGGCCGTCGACCTCGGCCGTCTCTTCCGCCGCCTTCCGCATCGCCGGACGCATGTCGAGATACGGGAGGCCGGAATGCTTCATCGCCGTATCGGCGACGGGCGTCAGCCTGTACGCCTCGCCGGCGAGCTCCATTTCATAAGGACTGAGGACCAGCAGCACTGTCTTGCCCGCGGCCGTGGCCCGGCGAAGAACCCCGATGAGGTCGTTCATGCTTTCCCGTCCGACCGGAATATCGAACCGGTCGTCCCGATGGACGGCACCACGCAAGCCATTCATGATGTTGTAGCCGATATGGGTCGCAAGCTCCCACAGGGCCGGGAACGGCCCCGGCGGCGGGCGTGTCATCCAGGGGCCTCCCTGGAATGACGCCTCGGCCCGCTTCAAATCGCCCGGCAACACCACGGCCACGATCGCATCCGCGTCCGCAAAGCCGCCATAGCGCAAGCGCTTGACCATGTTGTCGACGCCATAGCCGTTGACCCCGGCATTGCCGCAAACAGCGTCCTCCCCCGTCTCGGACTCGATCAGGGTGCAGACGCGTTCGGGAAACGTACCACTATCGTCAATATTTGTTCCGCTCCAGGTGACGCTGTCGCCGACGAAAAGAATTTTCGTCCCCGCCGCCCCGCGCCAGGCCTCGGTGCTGCGCAGGCCCGATTCGTTGATTGTGATCCAGGCATCGCGCCGGCGCTGCATGCGCTGATCGGGCCGTGGCGCGTAGCGATAGGCCGCGTTGGTCTCGTAAAGCACCGGCTCGCCCAGCCCGATCTGGCGCAGGATCAGCTCGGCCAGGATCAGGGGGGAGACCAGCAGCGCCCCAAGGACCAGATAGAAGGCAAGCTTCTTCGCGATTTTTGTCATTGTCCCCTTTGTCATTGTCCCCTTTGTCACTGTCCCCATTGACCCCGCCGTCCGCACTCCCGGTTCCCGTTTCCCGGTTTTACCCGCTGCCGCGCGGGTACAGCGGCGCCGGACAATCTATCATCCGCGCTTCGCGCCACGCTAGGGACCGGATTTGGCGGGATTTTTCTGTTCCCGCCGCCGCCCGGCCGGAAAACCGGTCAGAGCGGGTTTTTTTGTCCGGGCCGGCCCCTATACTGATCTCCGTGGGCGGATCCCGGCGCGCGGCAACCCGGGCCCCGCGAGACAATTCCCGCGAAACCGGGCAGGAGGCAACAATGGGTTTGATGATCGACGGCGTCTGGCACAGCGGCGACCACCACGACACTGACAAGACGGGCGGCAAATTCGTGCGCCGCGACAGTGTCTTTCGCGACTGGGTGAAGGCGGACGGGTCGAGCGCGTTCGCGCCCGAGGCGGGCCGCTACCATCTTTACGTCGTGACGGGCTGCCCCTGGGCGCACCGCACCCTGATCGCGCGCCGCCTCAAGAAGCTCGAGGATGTGATCGGCGTGACCCGGCTGGTACCGGAAATGTCGGCCGACGGATGGTATTTTCCGGAACAGCCGGCAGATGGCTGGGAGCCTGATCCGTTTTACGGCGCCAAGGCGCTCTATCACCTCTACCTGCGCGCCGATCCGAAATGCAACGGCAAGGCCACGGTACCGATCCTCTGGGACCGAAAGACCGAAACCATCGTCAATAACGAATCGTCCGAGATCATGCGCATGCTCAACAGCGAGTTCGACACGTTTGGCGATGCGTCGATTGACCTTTATCCCAAGGCACTGCGCAAGGAGATCGATGAGATCAACGCCATCACCTATGACCGGATAAACAACGGCGTTTACAAATGCGGCTTTGCGACCACGCAGGAAGCCTACGAGGAGGCATTCAACCAATTGTTTGAGACGCTGGACGATCTCGAGGCGCGGCTCGGCCGGCAGCGCTACCTCGTCGGCAACCGGATCACCGAAGCGGACTGGCGGCTTTTTCCGACCCTGCTCAGGTTCGATTTTGCTTATTACGGCTACTTCAAGACCAATTTGCGCCGGATACTCGACTACCCCAACCTGATGAACTACCTGCGCGAGCTGTACCAGATGCCCGGCATCAGGGAGCTGGCACCGATCGAGGATTTCAAGCGCATGTACTACTCGCTTGACGGCGCCTGGTTCGGCAAGCCGGTGATCATTCCGCTCGGCCCCGAAAACCGGCTGGACGAGCCGCATGACCGCGATTCCGTGCCGCTCGCGGCCGAGTGACGGGACGCTTCACGCCAGATGACCGCCCCCGTCGACAGGACAACACGCGACCGCGCGCCCGAGGGCGCCTTTGTGCGCAGGGACTCGAAGATCCGCCATTGGGTGACACCTGACGGCGCTGGCGGCTTCAAGGCAGAGAAAGGCCGCTATCACCTGTATGTCGCGATGAACTGCCCCTGGGCCCACCGGGCGCTGATCATGCGCAGGCTGAAAGGGCTCGAGGATGTGATCGGCCTTTCCGTGACGCGCCCGCAGCGGACCGATCTGGGCTGGAGGTTTGGCGGGCCGTCGGGGGGTGGCGAAGCGGGCACGACGGAAGACCGGGTGAACGGGTTTACTCATCTGCGTGAGGCCTATCTGAAGGCCGATCCGGAGTATGCCGGGCGCTTTACCGTGCCGCTCCTTTGGGACACCCGGCAGCAGACGGCGGTCAACAACGAATCGTCCGAAATCATCCGCATGTTCAACGACGCCTTTCAGGCCCTCACCGACGTGGACGACGATTATTACCCCGAAGCGGAACGCGCCGAGATCGACCGGCTCAACGCCTATGTTTACGAAAACGTCAACAACGGCGTGTATCGGGCAGGATTCGCGACCTCGCAGGACGCCTATGAATCGGGCTACGGGGACGTGTTCGAGGCGCTCGACCTTCTCGACGCGCGGCTGGCCGATCAGCGCTATCTCGCCGGCAGCCGGCTGACCGAGGCGGATTGGCGGCTTTTCCCGACGCTCGTCAGGTTCGATGCCGCCTATCACGGCGCTTTCAAGTGCAACAAACGCCGGCTGATCGATTACGCCAATCTTTGGCCCTATACCCGCGAGCTTTACCAGGTCCCCGGCATGTCCGAGACCGTCAACCTGGCCCATATCAAGCTCGGCTATTGGCGCAAGGGCCCTCGAAATCCCTTCGGCACCATCCCCAAGGGCCCGGCCCTCGACTTCACCCTGCCCCATGACCGCCACCGCCTGCCCGCCCGGCCGGTCGCCCGGCTTTCGGCGCGGCGGGGCACAGCCCTCGAGTCCCGGTAACAGAACCCATGAACAGATTCCCGAGCATCTTCGTGAGCCACGGCTCGCCCGCCTTCATTCTGGAAAAAGGCCCCGGCTATGATTTTCTTGCCGGCTTCGGCAAGACACTCGGCCGCCCCCGCGCGGTGATCTGCATCTCGGCCCATTGGGACACGTATCGCCCGGCCGTGAGCGGCGCCGAGCACCCGGCGACGATCTACGATTTCTACGGCTTCCCCCGGGCGCTTTACGAGATCCGTTACGAGCCGCCCGGCGCGCCGGAACTCGCTATCGAGATCGCGGGCGCCCTCGCCGCCGCCGGCATGTCCTGCGATGTGGACCCGCAGCGCGGTCTCGATCACGGCGCCTGGACGCCCCTCGTTCTGATGTACCCCGAAGCCGATATTCCCTGCCTGCAACTCTCGGTCTCGAGTCCGCTCGGCCCCGATCACCATATTGCGCTCGGCCGCGCCCTCGCCCGGTTTCGCGACGATGGCATCCTGATCCTTGGCAGCGGAACCGCGACCCACAATCTGCGCGAGTTCGGCCTCTATCCGCCGGATTCGCCGCCGCCCGATTATGTTGCCGATTTCGCGGCCTGGCTGGAAGACAGGGTGCAGGCCGGCGACCTGGAGGCGGTCGCCCATTTTCGCCGCCATGGGCCGGCGGCCGATCGCAACCACCCGTCGGACGAGCATTTCCTGCCGCTCGTCGTCGCCATGGCCGCTGGCGCATCACCGAAGGGCCGCACGCTCCACAATTCGTTTAGCTGGGGCATGATGAACCTGGCGTCGTTCGCCTTCGACTGAGGCAGGCACATCATCGGGCGGCATCGGGCGGCGCTACTGCGCCGCCTCTGCCACCGGATCGATTTCTTCCCTCAGGACCGGCATGATCTCGCGGGCGAACAGTTCCTGATTGCGGATCGCCTGCCAACGCGGCATGCCGCCGTAATGCGGGATCAGTACGAGTTCCTGGAATCGGAAACGGTCGTAGAGATCGAGAAATTTTTCCGTCACCGTCCGCGGGGTGCCGACATAAACGATGTCGTTCTCGACCAGCTCCTCAAAGGACAGCTTGGCGAGATTGGGGAAATCATCCTCGGCATAGAATGCGTAGCCCGCGTTGCGCAGCCGCTCCTTTTCCGCTTCGGTCTCGCGCTTGAGGCGCTCGAAGGGGGAGACATTGAAGGCGATGAAATTGAGTGCCCATTCCCGCGCTTCGCGCATGGCGGTCGCTTCGTCCTCCGCCAAAAATACGGCCTTGCCATAACCCAGATGGGGCCTCGTGCCGAATTCGGCGCAGGCGCTGAGATAGGTATCGGCCGCTTCCTGAAAGACGAAATCCGGTGCCGGGCCGCCAATATTCGTGCCCCAGCCGCGCTCGGCCGCCAGTCGGAACCATTTGCTGCTGGTTCCGACAATGAAGATGGGCGGGTGCGGTTTCTGATAGGGCCGCGGCACGATCGAGAGGTCCTTGCAGGTGTAATACTCGCCCTCGAAGCTGAAGCGCTCGTTGGTCCAGCCGCGCAGCAAGATCTCGAGACCCTCCTGAAAGCGCGGGACGCTCTCCTCCATCACGATATTGGCGTCCTCGCACAGCCAGGCATGGCCACGCCCGACACCCACCTCGATCCGGCCTCGCGTCAGAATATCCGCTTGCGCGATCTCGCCTGCCAGAACCATCGGGTTGTGCAGCGGCAGGGTGTGGCACAGACAACGGAATCGCAGACGGCGAGTTTTCTCGGCAAGCGTGCAGAAGAGTGCGAGAGGCGCGGCGTTGAGCGCGAATCTTTCATGAAACGGATGTTCGAGAATGGTGAATGTGTCAAACCCGATCTGGTCGGCATGCACGCCCAGGGCGACAATATCGTGGATCAGCCGTGCATGGTCGGCGCCCGGCGGCGACTGAATCTCGACATAAGTGGCAAATTCAAGCCCCCGCCCCGGTGTCGCCTCGGCCATGGTCATGTTTCGCTCCCCGTCTGCGTGTTGACCGGGATCAACTATGTCCAATTTGGCCGGGCGGCGCAATTGAGCCGCAGGACACCCGGAACGGAGCCGGGAATTGGATTCAGGCCCCTAATCGGGTATCGATGGCCGGGCAGCCTTTTTGTCCCGAGCCTTTCCGGAGGATATTCATGACCGCTCAGAAAAACCGCCAGCTACTGTTGAAATCACGCCCCGAGGGGATGATCGACGAATCGAATTTCGAGGTGGTTGAGAGCCCTGTGCCGGTCATCGGCGACGGCGAATTGCTGGTGAAGGTCCATTATGTCTCGATCGACCCGGGCATGCGGGGTTGGCTTCGCCCGCACCGGACCTATGTCGATCCGGTGCCGCTCGGTGACGTGATGCGCGCCCTGTCCCTGGGCCAGGTGATCGAAAGCCGGCGCGCCGGCTTTGAGGCCGGGGAATTCGTCGTTGGCTGGCTCGGCATTCAGGATTACGCGGTGACACGCGGGGAGGGGCTGCACAAGGCCAACCCGGCCCTCGCGCCGCTGCCGGCCTGGCTCAATGCGCTGGGCATGCCGGGGCTGACTGCCTATTTCGGCCTGCTCAAGATCGGCGCGGCGCGGCCGGGCGACACGGTGCTGATCTCGGCGGCCGCCGGCGCGGTCGGCTCTCTCGTGGGCCAGATTGGCCAGCTTATGGATTGCCGTACCATCGGTCTCGCGGGCTCAGCCGAAAAATGCGCCTGGCTGACGGACGAGCTTGGCTTCGATGCCGCCATCAATTATCGCGAGTCAAAGGATCTCGCGGCCGATATCAAGGGCGCAGCGCCGGACGGGGTCGATATTTATTACGATAACGTCGGCGGCGAGATTCTGGACGCGGCGCTGATGACCCTCAACCAGGGGGCCCGCGTCGTCGTGTGCGGCATGATTTCGCAATATAATAATACCGGCCCCGGCTACGGCGTGCGCAACACCCTCTCGCTGCTGCGCAATCGTGCGCGCATGGAGGGGTTTATCGTTTTTGACTTCAAGGACCAGTTTCACGAGGCCTATCCGCGCCTCGGCCGATGGGTGCGCGCGGGCAAGCTGCATCATCGCGAGGATCTGACCCGAGGAATCGAAAACGCGGCCGCTGCCATGAAGCGCATGTTCACGGGCGAGAACTTCGGCAAATCCGTCCTGGAAATTTCCCCGCCCGCGCTCTAGGGCTCGATCAGCCAGTCGCCGAAAAGCAGAACCGGAAGTGCCCCCGCGACCAGGGGAACGAGCCGGCGCATCTCGCCCGGTCGCGCCAGGGCGGGGACGAAGCTCGGCCGGTTCTTCAGCCGGGCGTAGTACGCATCGAGCGCGGTGAGGCCGGCACCGTTCTTCCCGTCCCGCCAGAAACGCCCCCGCTTGACGCTGTCGAGATGAAACAGGCCGACCGTCCAGAGGAGGTCGGCGGCCGAATATTCATCGCCCGCAACGAACCGGCGGCCATCCCGGGCGAGATGCGCGTCAAGCGCCCGCAGATCATCCCGCAGCTTCTCAAACCCGGCCGCTGCGGCCGTGGCGCGGGCGCTGTCGCTCCCGTCCCCGGCCAGCTCGGCCAGCCGCCGGGCATAGGCGTCGCGCAGGACCGGGGCATCACGCATCATCCGCCCCAGCTTGATGCGCCGCAACTGGCGAAAGCGGCGCATGACAAGCCGTCTTGCCGGGGAAGCCAGTTGCCAGGCGACGCCCTCCCAGTCAGTCGCCTCGAAGCGCCGGATCCACTCTTCCCGGTCCGTCGATTCAGTCTTCGGAAAAAGCGGCGGCTCGGGCGCGCGGCGATCGAGATATCGGAGAATGCGAACAATGTCGCGCACGATCTCGCCCCCATCCACCAGCGTCGGCACCACGGCCCGGCTGTTGAGCCGCACGTAGCCCGGCTCGAGATGGTCCAACGCCAGCAGGTTAAGGGGCCTGGCCTCGTATTCGAGCCCCTTTTCCCGGAGCGCGAGACGCGCCACACCCGAATTCAGCGACGGGGAAAATTCGTAAAGGGTGAGAGTCATCCGGCTCCGGCGCCTCGGTGCGCTGCCTGGCGGGCCTGATCACGCCGCCCGCAACAATTGGCTGGGGCGGCAGGATTCGAACCTGCGATCACGGGATCAAAACCCGATGCCTTACCGCTTGGCTACGCCCCAACGGGGATCGGGCGCCACATTACGCAGAACTGCCGCCTGCCGCAACGTGCAGGCAGCATCAAATTCGGAGCCGGTCACCGTGTCTTTTCGAGGTGTCCGAGATACCAGTCATAGGCGGCACCCAGCCCTGACTCGAGCCCCGTCCGGGGCGTCCAGCCAAGCCCCCTGATGCGGGCGACATCGAGCAGCTTGCGCGGCGCGCCATCCGGTTTGGAGCGATCGAAGGTAAACTCTCCCTCATAGCCGACGACGACCGCGATGGTCCGTGCCAGTTCGGCGATCGAGATGTCCTGCCCGGTACCCACATTGATATGTGGCTCATCCGTATATCGGGTCATCAGCTGCACCAGCGCATCGGCCAGGTCATCGACGTATAGAAATTCCCGCCTCGGTGTCCCGCTGCCCCAAATCGTGACGCTGGGCGCATTTTTCAGCTTCGCCTCGTGAATGCGGCGCATGAGGCCGGGAATGACGTGACTGCCTTCGGGGTCGAAATTGTCCCCGGGCCCGTACAGATTGGTCGGCATCGCCGAGATGAAATCGCAGCCATGCTGGCGCCGATAGGCCTGGCACAGCATGATCCCCGAGATTTTCGCGATCGCGTACCATTGGTTGGTGGGCTCGAGCGGTCCGGTCAGGAGCGCATCCTCCGCCATGGGCTGGGGGGCGAGGCGCGGATAGATGCAACTGCTTCCCAGAAAGAGGAGCTTTTCGACACCCGTTTCGAAGGCGGCGTGAATGACATTCGCCTCGATGGCCAGGTTGTCATACAGAAAATCGGCCGGCCGCGAGTCGTTGGCGAGAATGCCGCCCACAGTCGCCGCCGTGAGGAAAACCGCCTCCGGCTTCTCGGCCCGCATCCATGCCTCAACTTCGGCCTGCCGGCGCAAATCCACCGTCTCACGGCCGACGGTGGCGATTTCGCAGTCTTCCTGCGCGAGGCGCCGGCAGACGGCACTGCCCACCATGCCACGATGGCCGGCCACCCAGATTTTCTTTCCACTCAGGGGATAGGGAACGGCTGCCATGGCTGGATCCACCCCGGCCTACTGGCCTTCGCGATTTTGGCGCTTCTTCTCCTGCGCGACGACCTCGAGATCCGAGGCCACCATCTCAGCCACAAGTTCCGCAAAGGGCGTCGTGTGCTGCCAACCGAGCACCTGGCGGGCCTTCGCCGGATCGCCCAGCAGCAGTTCCACTTCGGTCGGGCGAAAATAGCGCGGATCGATCCGGACCAGCACCTCTCCCGTCTCGGCGTCGCGGCCGGTTTCGTCCACGCCCTTTCCCTGCCATTCGATATGCCGGCCGGTCTCGGCGAAGGCCAGTTCGACGAATTCGCGAACCGAATGTTTTTCGCCCGTCGCCAGAACGTAATCGTCGGGTACGTCCTGTTGCAGCATCAGCCACATGCCTGCCACGAAGTCGCGCGCATGGCCCCAGTCGCGTTCGGCGTCCAGATTGCCGAGATAAAGCACGTCCTGCAGACCGAGCCTGATGGCCGCGACCGCGCGCGTGATCTTGCGGGTGACGAAAGTTTCGCCGCGCGTCGGTCCCTCGTGATTGAAAAGTATCCCGTTCGAGGCGTGAAAGCCGTAGGCCTCGCGGTAATTCACGGTGATCCAGTAGGCGTAAAGCTTCGCCGCGCCATAGGGGCTGCGGGGATAGAAAGGCGTTTTTTCGGTCTGCGGCACCTCCGCGACCTTGCCGAACATCTCCGAGGTCGAGGCCTGGTAGAACCGGACACTGTCCTTCATGTCGAGGATCCGAATCGCCTCGAGCAGACGGAGCGTCCCGAGCGCATCGGCATTGGCCGTGTATTCAGGAGTCTCGAAGCTCACCTGCACATGACTCTGGGCGGCCAGGTTGTAAATTTCCCCGGGCCGGGTTTCCTGAATGAGCCGGATCAGATTGGTGGCATCGGTCAGATCGCCGTAATGCATGAAAAAGCGCGTCGGCCGCTCATGGGGGTCGTGATAGAGATGGTCGACCCGGGCGCTGTTGAAGGAGGAGGAGCGGCGCTTTACGCCGTGAACCTCGTAGCCCTTGGCGAGCAGCAGTTCCGCCAGCAAGGCGCCGTCCTGCCCGGTCACGCCGGTAATGAGTGCGATTTTGTCTGTCATTCCCGCCCGCAGATATACCCCGTTAATGGCCGCAAACCGCCGCTGACCCGGCCGTTTGGCCGACAGCCCGCGCACGCTACCCGATCCCTTGCCCCATTGCATCCCGTTTCCCCGCCCGACAAAGGCGGCATGCCAGGGAAAGGAATATCCGCCTGCCGGGCAAAACTCTGACAAAAGGGGCTTTATTCCGGCATGAAAAACAATGTTAACTGCGCTGAACAGTGGTCGGCAGGCGGGTATGACTACTGAGCAAGAGAATTTACCGGCGCCATACCGGACTTTGGCGAGGTGGCCGGCCGGCCCGCCGCCAAAAAACGCGCGCGCAATGTAACGAATTGAAGAAACGGTGCGAATAGCAACTCAGTAGAACCGACTGGAGGCGTTCGCGGAAAAGTATGACCGGAGGTTACAAGAAACCGGGTCGGGACACGACCCACCGCCACGTTCCCTGGAGCGTCAAGGGCGTCCTCCCCGAAGCCCGCGAAGCGGCCAAGCTGGCTGCGCGCAAGGCCGGGGCGCCGCTCGGCGCGTGGCTGTCCCAGACGATCCTTTCCACCGCCGCAGTTCAGCTCAAGCGCGACGCGCCGCCGGCGAGCCAGGCGGGCGGCATGACCCCGCCCTACGGTCAGTCCGACCCTCATCAGGGGCCGAACCAGTGGGCGGGCCAATGGAGTGGCCAGTACGAGCCGGGATATTATGCGCGAGGCGAGAGCCCGCCGCAGACGCCCCAACCGCCCCAACCGCCCCAGCCGCCGGCGCCGCTGCCGGCAGCCCTCGCAGAGAGCATCCAGCGCCTGGTCCAGCGCATCGACGAGACCGAAGTCCGGACAGCCGAAGCAATCGAGCCGATCGCGGAAAAAGTGAATGAGTTGAGTCAGCGTCTCGAGGCAAGCAAGGCGTCGGGAAGCCCCAACCCGGGTCTGGAGCGGGCGGTCACGCGCCTCGCCGAACGGCTTCAGAAACTGGAAGAAGGGGAGGACGGCCCGGTGGAGAGCAAGAACTCTCAGGGCGAGTCGGGCCGCGGCCTGTTCGGCCGTCGCCGGAGGCGCTGACGCCGGCATCGTCCGGTGCAGCGCAAGGTGACGATTTCTCGGGGGCAGGCTTGGTTGAAAATGACAAACCCCAGGACCCGGACCGTCGGGCATGGGCCGATCCAGGCCGCTCCCAGCAGGGCGGGCTGCCCGAACCCGCTTACGGATCGGGTGATCTCAGCAAGGTCGATGAGCTGATCCGCGCCCTCGATCTGTTGAGCGGCCGGCTCGCGAGATCGGAAAACCGGATCCGCTCGGCGGTCCAGCCGCTCGAAGCCGCGCTCGCCCGGATCGAGGCACAGCTTGACAAGGAAGGCGCGCCGCCAGCGTCCGGTCAAAAAGAGACTTCCTTTCCCGGCGCGATACTGGAAGAGGAGGCTGCACCTCCCACGCGGACCGGGCTTTCGCCGGACCCCGGCCGCGAGAATGACGTTCGGAACGCAGAGCGGCCTGACGAAGCAGCCGCATCGGCGGTTGACCGGGCACCCCGGGTGGCGGGACGGGGACGCATGGAAGCCGCGCGGACAAGCCGCCGGCACATGTCGCTCGAAAAGCGCTTCGAGTATTTCAGCAATTCCGGGCCGGCCGAGATCGAGGAGCACGCGCGGCCCGACGAGGGCCGCGTCCGGGCTTCGGTCGAGACCGGCGAACGTCCGGACGGGACGCGGTATCTGTTTCTAGTCACCAGCCTCCTCGCTTCGGCCGGGATCGGATTTTGGGTCTATTCGAGCTTCGTGTCCGATCGGCTCGGGAATGACGAGATGCGCGCCACCCTCTCGATCGAGACGCAATCGCTGCCGGCCGAGTTGTCCCGGCTGGCCGATCCGGCCAGCCTGTCCTTCACGCCCCTGCCACCGGAAATGGCGGATATGCCCTTGCCCGTCCTGACCCGAACCGCCCGGATCGGGGATAGCTGGGCCGCGGTCGCGCTCGGTGTCATGTATGCCAGGGGGCTCGGGGTCGAACTGGATTATGCCAGCGCCGACGAGTGGTTCAGGGTCGGCATCGAACACGGCAGCCGCGACGCGAAGTATAATCTTGCGGTCCTGCACGCCCAGATGGCGGGCAACAACGAAGCGGCCGGTGAGCAGCCCGCGCCGGCCGGCCAGGGCCGCATTCTCGCGTGGCTGCGCGAGGCAGCGCGTGACGGCCAGCCACAGGCCAGCGTCGCCCTCGCACTGATGGCGCTGGCCAACGCGACCGACCCCGAAAGTCTGGGCAGCGCGGTGGACGTGCTGGAGCGCACCGCCCGGAAGGGACACGCGGACGCGGCACTGGCGCTTGGGCATGTCTATCTCGACGGTCTCGGCACGCCAGCCGCGCCCGAGGATGCCTATGTCTGGTTCAGCCTGGCGGCCCTCGCCGGCAATCAGGCGGCCGTAGCAGGCGCCGGGCTGGCCTCCGGCCGGTTGGACGCGGCAGGCCGGGAGCGGGCCGAGGCTCGGGTCAGCCGGTGGAGCACGACCTTCCTCCCCCAAAACGAAATTGGCGGGAATGGCGTTGAAAACGACGGCGAAAAGGATTCAGTGCTCGAGACCGAACAACTGCTCGACCGGCTGCGCATATCACCCGGGCCGGTGGATGGCAGAATGACGGAAGAAACCCGCGCGGCCATCCGCACCTATCAGGGCTATGCGGGCCTGCCCGAAACCGGCGAAATCTCGCCCGCCCTCTTGACCCATCTGCGTGCCGTAAGCGGCGTGGCACCACCCGAGGACAGCGGGAGCGCGCCCGACTGACCAGCGTCAATTCCGGCCGGTTGCCTCAGCCTTGCCGCACGTCAGTCTTGCCGCAACTCAGTCTCGCCGCAGGGGCAATTCGGCCGCGATATCACTGATCATCGGGCCGGCCGCGACCCACCAGGCCGGCGCATCGCGGCCGATGGACCCGGCCGCCGCCGCCGCCTCTTCAGCCGTTCCGAAAAGCCCGAAACACGTGGCCCCGCTGCCCGACATGCGCGCCAGCAAACACCCCTCGCTGGCCTGGATCGCCGCCAACACGTCACCGATCTCGGGCGCCAGTTCAAGCGCCGGCGCCAGCAGATCGTTCCGCGTCTCGCGAAGTGCCGCGATGAACGCGGCGCGATCCCGCCCGCCCGCGACGGCGGCGGCGGCGAGCGCCGGCTCGGTGAACGCACCCTGCCGGCGAGCGAATACCGCTGGTGTCGGCACCGCCACACCGGGGTTGACCAGAACCAGCCATAGGGGCGGCAAATCCCCGACCGGTGCCAACTCGTCGCCGATCCCGCTCGCCCGCGCGGCCTGCCCGGCCAGACAGACCGGCACGTCGGCACCCAGCCGACGGGCCAGTGACTCGAGGTCATCCCCTCGCGGCGTGAGGCCCCACAAGGCGCAAAGAAGACGCAAGGTCGCCGCCGCATCGGCCGACCCGCCGCCAATGCCGGCCGCCGCCGGCAGGGTCTTGTAAAGCCGGAGAGCGGCGCCGGGCGGAGGGCTCCGGCCGGTCAGTCGGGCCAGACCCTCGGCCGCGCGCAGCACAAGATTGTCCTGCGCCGGCCCGACAAGCCCGCCGAACGGTCCCGTCACCTCATCAAGGATCAGGGTGCCGGCCGGTGCGGCCGATACCTCGTCCGAGATCCCGGCAAAGACGATCAGGCTGTCGAGAAGATGATAGCCATCCTCGCGCCGGCCGGTGACGTGAAGGAAAAGGTTTATCTTTGCCGGGGCGGCCGCGATAAGCCGCGTCACGGCACCGCACTTTCGCCGGCACCCGCGGCGGAATTGGAATGCGCCTCGGACCGGGCCGGGTCCGTGAGGCCGTGCTCGAGCTTGCGCGTGATGCTGGCGAGAAGCTCTTCGGTCGGGTCGAAGAGAAGCGCCCGCGACCACTGGAATCTTGCTTCCAGCCGGCGACCGACCCGCCAATAGGCGTCCCCCAAATGGTCATTGATCGTCGAATCATGCGGCACGAGCTCGGCCGCCCGCTCGAGACTTTCCGCGGCGCGCTCGTAATCGCCGAGGTGGTAGAGAACCCAGCCCAGGCTGTCGACGATATACCCGTCATTGGGCCGGCGGCGGACGGCGCGTTCGATCATGGAACGCGCGCGCGGCAGATTGATGCCCTGCTCGACCCAGGAATAGGCAAGATAATTCAGAATGAACGGCTGGTCGGGCTCGAGCTCCAGCGCACGCAGGAAATCGGTCTCCGCCCGCCGCCATTCCTTCGCCCGTTCGAGCGCGATGCCGCGGGCATAGAGAAGACCCCAGTGATGCTTTTCCACCGGTTGCACGGCGGCTACAGCCTTGTCATAGACCGCGACGGCCTCATCGAATTTTTCGGAATCGCGGAGGATATCTCCCAGCGTCGTCAGCGCCGCCAGGTAATCGGCCCGCTCATCGATGAGTTGCCGCAGGAGTTTCGCCGCATCCTTGCTCCGGCCCAGCCGGTGCAGGGCCTCGGCCTTGCGGATACGCGCCTCCCGGCCATAGGGGCTGAGGGTTGAAACCTCGCCGTAAAGGCGGACGGCATCCTCATAGCGCCCCTGGTCACGCAGAATATCGCCGACAAGCAGCTTCGCCTCCGGAAACTCGGGCTTGAGAAAAAGGGCGAACCGCACATAAAGCAGCGCCAGGGTATTCGCATTCTCGCTTTCCAGCGCATGCGCGAAGTTGAGCGCCGCCTCGGCCAGTCCTTCCGCCGGCGCGCCGACCATGGGTGGCATCGCCCGACCCTCGTCCAAATCGCCCGTCAGAGACGCGACCAGCGCCGAGCCCTCGCGCGTATCCTGAAATTCCCGGTAGATTTCGCGCGCTTCCACGATCCTTCCCTGGCGGGCATAGAAGGAGGCGAGTGCCGCCGCCAGCCGCAGGGACGGCTCGGGACTGGCGCCGTAGGCGGCGCGATAGCGGTTTTCCGCCGCCGCCGCGTTGCCTTCGAGATCGTGGATGAACCCGGCATGGAGATCGTCGAAGAGCGCGAACGCCCGCGAATGAGAGAGCCGCGCCAGGGTCTTGATCGCCAGATCGGGTTTCCCCTGCCCCACTTGGGCCCAGGCCATGAAAAGGGGGCGGGTGTAACGATCGAGCCCCTTGACGGGAATTTCCTCGAGGAAACGCACCGCGTCGGTGAAATGCCCGCCTCGGGCCGCGTTCATGGCGAGGAACATGTTGGCCAGGGCGTGGCTGTGGTCGAGGGCGCGCAGGCGTTGCGCCGCATCGAGGGCACGATCGAAATGGCCGGCGCTGACATGCAGCATCAGGCTGCGATCGCCCAGTTCGCGATTATCGGGATCGGCCGCAAAGACGCGGGCGAAAAATTCGCTCGCCGAGGCGTAGTCCTGGGTGTGCTCAGCGTGCAGGCCGGCGAGGTAATTGGCAGCGAGCTTGCTGTCGAAGTCACTTGCCGGTCCGGGCTTGGCCCAGGCGGCCGGCGCGCCGGCCGGTAACACCAGGAACAGAAGCAACGGGACGAGCACCGCCAGACGCGCGGGCGGGCGGCGCCCGCAACCGCGACTATCGTGAGATGAGGCCCGGTTTTCCATCGGCGCACGACCCGTCAGGGGATGATTTCCGAAGCATCGCCCAGACCGGGGCAAGTTTCAATCACCCGGCCGGGCATGAGTTAATTCCAGATGTCTTTCCCGATAGTTACATATTGGGATAGTTGGGGCCGCCGCCCCCTTCGGGAACGACCCAGGTGATGTTCTGCTCCGGGTCCTTGATGTCGCAGGTTTTGCAGTGAATGCAGTTCTGCGCATTGATCTGGAGCCGGGACACCCCCCCCTCCTCGACGATCTCATAGACCCCGGCCGGGCAATACCGGCTTTCCGGCGAGCCATATATGTCGAGATTGACGTCGATCGCCTTTTGCGCGTCTCCCAGAACCAGATGACCCGGCTGATCTTCCTCGTGATTTGTGTTCGAGATATAGACCGATGACAGCCTGTCAAAAGTGAGTGTTCCGTCGGGTTTGGGGTAGGTAATCGTCCGCGTCTTGTCGCGCGGCTTCAGATGCCGGTGGTCTCTTTTTCGCTTGTGCAGCGTCCAGGGCGCACGGCCGCGCAGCACCAGGCTGTCCAGCGCGCTGTAGGCCAGCCCGGCCAGAAGTCCCCAACCGAAGGCGGGGCGAATGTTGCGCACCTTCTCGAGTTCGCGACCGACCCACGACCGCCGCAGCCGGGACTCGTACTCCGGCGAACCGGCTTCGGCCCCGTCCGCCGGCGCGAGGGTGGCAAAGGTTGCCTCGGCCGCCAGCATCCCCGACTTGATCGCCGTGTGCGAGCCCTTGATGCGGGGGACGTTCATGAAGCCGGCCGCACAGCCGATCAGCGCGCCGCCCGGGAAATCCAGTGTCGGGATCGACTGGAACCCCCCTTCGTTGAGGGCCCGGGCCCCGTAGGCCAGGCGCCGTCCACCGGCCAGCACGGGACGGATGGCGGGATGCGTCTTCAAACGCTGAAACTCTTCGAAAGGGCTGAGAGTCGGATTTTCGTAATCGAGTCCGACGACGAGGCCCACGGAGACAAGGTTGTCCTCGAGGTGATAGACGAAACCGCCACCATAGGTTCGCCAGTCGAGCGGCCAACCGACGGTGTGGGTCACGAGGCCGGGACGGTGACGGGCCGGGTCGACTTCCCACAATTCCTTGAGGCCGATGGCGTAGGTCTGGGGATCGCTTTCATTTTCGAGGCCGAACTTCGCCATCAGCCCCTTGGTCAGCGAGCCGCGACAGCCTTCGGCGAACAACGTGTGACGCCCGCGCAATTCGACTCCGCGCTCGAAACCGGGTTTGCGCCGGCCGTCCCTGCCAAGACCCATATCGCCCGTCGCGACACCGGCCACGCGGCCCGTCTCGTCGTAAAGCACTTCGGCGGCGGCAAAGCCGGGGTAGATCTCGGCCCCCAGCGCTTCCGCCTCCGCCGCCATCCAGCGCGCCAGATTGCCCAGGCTGATGATGTAATTGCCATGATTGCGGATCGGCCCCAGCACCGGGAGCCATGCGGCGTGGCGCCGGGTGAGGAACAGCAACCTGTCCTTGCTTGCCGGCGTGTTCAGGGGCGCCCCCTTCTCGCGCCAGTCCGGCACCAGCTCCGTCAGCGCGACCGGGTCCATTACCGCCCCCGACAGGATATGCGCCCCGACTTCGGACCCTTTTTCCAGAACGCAGACCGACACCTCGCGTCCGGTTTCGGCGGAAAGCTGGCGCAGCCGGATCGCGGCCGCCAGCCCTGCGGGCCCGGCCCCCACGATCACGACATCAAACTCCATCGCCTCACGGCCATCCGGCTGTTCACTCACCCCGACCCTCCTTTCCGCTGTTTCCCGGGATTTTGTGGCATCGGGCCGCGCAAAAGCCAACCCCGGCGATAGCCTGACTTTTTACCCGGCATTAAATATAGTGGCGCCACAATCCGGGGGTGTTAACCAAACCGCCCACGGAGCGGGACCGGTGGCCACGCGCCCCGGCGCTCGGCGGAAGCGGGAACAGCGCGGGGTAGGGAGAGTATGGATCGTCAGGCATTGCTGGATGCGCTGGCCTGGCAGGTCGAGGCGGGCGCGGATGTCTGCGTCGCCGACACGCCTGTCGACAGCTACGCCCTGACCCGGCAACAGAAGGCCGCCCGCACGGCGTCCCGGCCGGTCGCGGCACCGGCCGCCGAGCGCCCGGCGGGCCCGGCCAGGAGAGCCGAGCGCCCGGGCCCCGATCCGGCGCCGCTCGCGACCGATAACCGGCTGGCCCAATCGGCACGACACGAGGCGGCGGCGGCAACCAGCCTGGCGGAGCTTCGGGCCGTGATCGAGGCGTTTGACGGCTGCGCCCTCAAGGATACCGCGAGCCACACGGTTTTCGCCGACGGCAACCCCGAGGCACCGATCATGATTATCGGAGAGGCGCCGGGCGCGGAAGAAGACCGCAAGGGATTGCCGTTCGTGGGCGCGGCCGGCCAGCTTCTTGACCGGATGCTTGCCAGCATCGGCCTGGACCGGAAAAGCGCCTATATCTCGAATGTGCTGCCCTGGCGGCCGCCCGGCAACCGCCAGCCGACCTCGGCCGAGATCACCACCTGCCTGCCCTTCATCGAACGTCATATCGAACTCGCCGCGCCGCGCCTCGTGGTCCTGGCGGGCGGTACTGCGGCCAAGGCTCTCCTCGGCACGCGGACCGGCATCATGCGGCTTCGGGGAAAATGGGCGGAGATCCAGACCGCGCACTTGCCGGCGCCGGTCCCGGCCATGCCGATCTTTCATCCGGCCTATCTCTTGCGCACGCCCTCGGCCAAGCGCGAAGCGTGGCGCGACCTTCTCGAAATCGGCAAACGTCTGGAGGCCCTCTCATGAGCCGGGCAATGAGCCGGGCAATGCGCCGGGCAATAAGCCTGCGGATCATGGCGATCCTGCCCATCTGCCTCGCCAGCCTGGCGACCGTCGCCGCCGCTGACGAAACGAGTATTGGCAGCGCGGGCACGCCGGGCGCGGAACAGGCGGCGGCCGATCGCGAGACCCTGTTCCGCGGCTGGCCGGCCGTTCTGAATGCGGGCGATCGCGAGACCTATCGGCGCATCTTCGAGGCGCAGAAATCGGGCGACTGGGGTGCGGCGAGCCGGCTGATCGAGACACTCGGCGACCGGCGCCTCATGGGCTACGTGCTCTCGCAGCGTTATCTGCATCCGACCAAATATCGTTCCAAATTCCATGAGTTGCGTGACTGGATGGCCGCCTGGGCCGACCTTCCTGACGCGCATCGAATCTACCGCCTGGCTCGCCGTCGCCAACCGGCGGACGCCGGCGCGCCGAAGCCGCCCGAAGCTCGGCTCTGGACCGGGCGCTATGCAAGCGAAAGCTTCCCCGGCGCCTGGCGCGGACGCGTCGCCCATTGGCAGGCGGGGGAGTCTTCTCCCGCCGCGCGTCGCCTGACCGCGCAAATTCATAACGATCTGCGCCGCTTTCGCATCACCATATCCAAGGACCGCCTGTACGATCCCGAACAAGGCGCAAAGCTCTATACGCCTACCGCCTTCGATGAGGTACAGGCCGCGATCGCGGGCGCGTATTTCGTGGCCGGCAAGGACCATCTCGCGCTCGACCTGTCGCGGCGGAGTGCTGCCCGGTCCGGGGACAAGGTCCCCTCGGCCTATTGGACGGCCGGGCTGGCGGCCTGGCGGCTCGGCCAGATCGAACTGGCGGCCAGTGCCTTCGAGGGGCTGGCCCGGGCGGAACGCGCCGGAAGCTGGCAGCAGGCCGCTGGCGCCTTCTGGGCGGCGCGGGCCTATCTGGCCGACGGCAGGCCGCAAAAAGTGCAGGAACTGCTGGTCGCGGGTGCGGGGCACAACCGGACCTTCTACGGCATTCTTTGCCGCTACATGCTCGGGCTGGATGCGACTTTCGACTGGTCGGCGCCGGCGATACCGGCGGCGGCGCGCGCGGCGCTCCTCGAGGTCCCGGCGGTGGCGCGCGCGGTGGCGCTGGCGGAGATCGATCAGCAGAACCAGTCGGAACGGGAATTGCGCATCGTATTCCCGAGCCTCTCACGCACGCAGCAGGACCAGGTGCTTGTCCTCGCGCTCGACCTCAACCTGGCCGGGCTCGCCATGCGCATCGGCGGCACCAAGGTGGCGGAGGGAGAGGATTACCTCGATGCCGCACTTTACCCGCTCCCGGTCTGGCATCCCGAAGACGGCTACAAGGTCGACCGCGCCCTCATCTATGCGGTGACGCGCCAGGAATCCCGTTTCAACGCCTACGCCAAAAGTCACGCCGGCGCGCGCGGCCTGATGCAGCTCATGCCGGCGACCGCGAGTTCGATCAGCGGCACCCGCGCCTACCGTTACAGCCGGCGCAACGATTTGTACGAGCCCGCACTCAACCTGTCCCTCGGGCAGAAATATCTGCAGCGCCTGCTCGCCAGTGACGATATCAGTGGCAATCTGTTTCTCATGGCCGCGGCCTATAACGGGGGCAGCGGCAATCTGCGCAAATGGATGCGCGAGACGGATTACGCCGATGATCCTCTCCTCTTCATCGAGAGCATCCCCGCGCCCGAAACACGTGACTTCATCGAGCGCGTGCTGACGAATTTATGGATCTACCGTGCCCGCCTCGGTCAGGACGCCCCCTCCCTCGCCGCGCTGGCCAATGGCGGCTGGCCGGTCTACCGTCCGCAGGATGAAGAACTGGCCAAACTGAGCGACTGACAGCATCACCATGCCCGGCATCGACGAAAGCCGCGAATTCCTGCCGGTCCAGATCGCGCTTCTGACTGTCTCCGATTCGCGCACGACGGAAACCGACACCTCCGGAGATATCCTGGCCGCCCGGCTGACGGCGGCGGGTCACCGTCTGGCGGCACGGAAGATTCTCCCCGACGACCGCGCGCGGATAGCGGCGCAGTTGCGGAGCTGGATCGCGGATCCCGAGATCGACGCGGTGATTTCGACCGGAGGCACGGGCCTGACGGGGCGCGACGTCACCCCCGAAGCCTTCGGCGATGTGATCGAAAAGGAAATCGCCGGATTTGGCGAACTTTTCCGCTGGCTCAGCTACGAGAAAATCGGCACGTCCACGATCCAGTCCCGCGCCATCGCCGGCGTTGCGGGCGGCACCTATCTCTTCGCGTTGCCGGGATCACCCGGGGCGTGCAAGGACGGCTGGGACGGAATCCTCAGCCATCAGCTCGATTCGCGGTTCCGCCCCTGCAACTTCGTCGAGCTCATGCCCCGACTGAAGGAAACCTGAACCCGCCCGCCATCAGGCGGACCCGGGCTGGCGTCTTTCCCGCCGCCGGCGCCAACGCCGCCAATCCGCCCCGTTATCGAGATCATCCAGCGCCGGCGCGTATCCGACGGCGAG
Source organism: Alphaproteobacteria bacterium (assembly GCA_040220875.1). Lineage (NCBI taxonomy): Bacteria > Pseudomonadati > Pseudomonadota > Alphaproteobacteria > Alphaproteobacteria bacterium. The sequence continues at coordinate 350,160 of JAVJVX010000005.1, forward strand.
CCGGGCAAGATTTCGCGCCGTATCGGCAGAGGTGTGACTGGTCGACCAGCGCACCCCCTCGAAGCATTTGTGATCCAGGACCGCGCGCCGCGGCTGGCGAAATCCCACAAGCCAGTAGCCGCCATCGCCGGCCGGCCCCAGCACCGCGTCATGGCGCGCCAGGAGCCGCAAGGCGCGGCGTATGTGTTGCGGGCCGAGATCGGGAATATCGCCCCCGACCATGACCGCGGGGCCGGCAGGTCCGCCCAGAAACGTCCGGCCCATGCGCCGGCCCAGATCACCCTGCCCCTGGCGCAGCACGCCCTTGGGGCGGATCGCGCCGGCGAGACGAAAGCTGCGCGTGCGGGCCGAATCCGGGCTGAGCGCGATCCAGAGGTGCCAGCGCCGGTCGCGACCGAGCCGGGCGATGGTCTGTCGCAGAAGCAGACGATAAATGCGCCAGGCGTCGACCGCCCCGACCTCGCGGCCGAGACGCTTCTTGACCTGACCCACGCGCGGAGCCTTGACCATGAGGATGACGCGAGGGATGCGGGTGCGCCGGGCCATCAGCGATAGAGCCTCTCGAGCCGGCAGGGCGGGACGCCCGCAAAATAGAGGGCGAGAAGGGAGAGGTTTCTGAGCGGCCGGCGGAAATAGCCGTTGCGGCGATAGCGCCGGGCCGACGTGACGGCCCGGGCAGGCAGGAGACGGACGGGCCGGTGGACACCTTCCAGTCGCGCCAGCCGGCGAAGCCGGCGGATGAAATCCACGTCTTCCATCAGACCGAGGTCGCGATACCCGCCGACATCTCGATACAGGTCGCGCGAGATCAGCAGCCCCTGATCACCGTAGGGGAGCGCCAGCCACCGGCTGCGCCAGTTGGCAAGCCGGGCCACACGCCGAGCACCGGGCGTGTCGTCGTCAAAAGCGAGAGTGAAGGCGCCGACGCGGCGGTGATTTTCGGCGTCCGCCATGAACTGCCACGCGGCCGCGCGCCAGGAAGGGTCGAGGACGGTATCGACATGCAGAAAGAGAAGCCATTCCCCCTCGGCCGCGGCGGCGCCCAGGCGCAACTGCCGGCCCCGGCCGGGCTCGCCAAGCTCGATCACGCGTGCCCCCGCCCGGCGCGCCACTCCCGCACTATCGTCGCTGGAGCCGCCATCGGCGACGATGATTTCGCCAATCGGCGCACCATCGGCGGCCCCGAGCGCGCGAAGGCAGGCCGGCAGATCGGCGGCGCCCCCAAGGCAGGGGAGGATCACGGAAAGCGTCATGGCCCCGTTTTAGCCGAGCCGACGGCCCCGGAAACCCCATAAAACCCGGAATCGTCCCGCGCCGGCCGCCGGGATGTATGTTCTTGAATTGTTCTCATTCTCGGCGCAAGATTTTTAGATGGTCGATCGCCCCGCCTATGATGCCACGCCCCACCGGCTGACCCGCGGCCAGGCCAGGAAGGGACGGGGTGCTGCGAGCAACGCGCCCGGCCGGTTTGAGCCCCATACGCGCGAGGCGGTGGCCGATGGCTGGGAGCAAGCGGGCTCGGAGGTGCCGGAAGAGGCTGCGTCCGGGCCGCTGCGCACCACGGTCCTGCCCGACCAGGCGCGGCGCGTGATCGCGCGCAACAACTCACCCGATATTCCCTTCGATCGCTCGATCAACCCGTATCGCGGCTGCGAGCATGGCTGCATCTACTGCTATGCGCGCCCAAGCCACGCGTATCTCGGCCTGTCGCCGGGACTGGATTTCGAAACCCGGCTTTTCGCCAAGATGGACGGCGTGGCCCGGCTGCGCGCCGAACTGGCGAAGCCCGGCTACGTGCCGGCGCCGATCGCCTTTGGCGCCAATACCGATCCCTACCAGCCGGTCGAACGTCGGCTCGGGATCACACGCGGCCTGATCGAACTTCTCTCCGCGTGCCAGCATCCCATCACCATCGTCACCAAGTCGGACCTGGTCACGCGCGACATCGAACTGCTGAAATCCATGGCCGAGCGCCGGCTCGTGCAGGTTTTTGTCTCGATCACGACGCTCGACCGGGGCCTTGCCCGCACGCTCGAGCCCCGCGCCGCGACGCCGTCCCGCCGGCTTGCCGCCGTTTCCAGGCTGGTCGAGGCGGGCGTGCCCGCGGGCGTCATGACCGCCCCCATCATCCCGGCCGTGACCGACCATGAAATCGAGGCGCTCCTCGAAGCGGCGGCAGAGGCCGGCGCCTATTGTGCGAGCTATACGCTGCTTCGCCTGCCTCACGAGGTAAAGGAGCTTTTCGACGAATGGCTCCGGACGCACGCGCCGCTCAAACGTGAGAAAGTACTCAACCTGATCCGCGACACGCGGGCGGGCGGGCTTAACGATTCGGCTTTCGGGCGCCGCCTCAGAGGGGAAGGCCCCTATGCCCAACTGATCGCCGCCCGGCACAAGGCGGCCTGCCAGCGCTTCGGGCTGACACGGCCGATGCCCGACAGCGATTGCACGCGCTTTCGGCCGCCCCGGAAAGACACGGCGCAGCTCGATCTGTTCTGAAGAGGCAGCGAGAAAAAATCTGCCGGGAACGTCGTGGTGGCTTGGCGTGTCCTGCAAGGCACCATAGACTCGTGCGGTGTCTGCACATTTCGATCTGACCGGTCTCGCTATCGTCGTCCTGGCGGCAAGCCTCCTGGGCTACGCGATGACGCGTCTCAAGCAATCCCCCATCGTCGGCTACATCCTGGCGGGCGTGATCCTCGGCCCCTCGGTGCTCGGCCTCGTCGAGGACCGGGCGGGGATCGAACTGCTGGCCGAACTCGGCGTGCTGCTGCTGCTTTTCGTCATCGGACTTGAACTCAGTCTTGAAACCATCAAGACGTCGTGGCGCACGGCGGTGACGGCCGCCCTCCTGCAGATTGCCGCGAGTGTCGGAGCCATGCTGATCCTGGCCCTGTTTTTTGGCTGGTCCTGGCCATTCGCGATCCTGCTCGGTTTCGTCGTCGCCCTGTCGAGTACCGCCGTCGTGGTGCGGATGCTGACCCAGATGGATATCGTGCGCCAACCCGTGGGCCAGTTGACCGTCAGCATCCTGATCGCCCAGGACCTCGCCTTCATCCCCATGGTGCTGACCGTTGGCGCGATGAAGGGTGGCACGTTCGAACTGGTGGACGCGCTGCGCCTCGTCTCCGGAATCGCGGTGCTGGGTCTGCTGCTGTGGTATCTCGGGCAGGGGCGCACGGTTAAAATGCCGTTCAGCTCGACCGACCATCGCCGGCGCGAACTGGTGCCCCTGCGCGGCCTGATGTTCTGCTTCGGCCTCGCCGCGCTGGCAGGCGTGCTGGGGCTGTCGGCCGCCTATGGCGCGTTTCTCGCGGGCCTCATCCTCGGCAACAGCAACGAACGACGCCTCATGCACGTCACGATGCAGCCCATCGAGGCGGTGCTGATGATGGTGTTCTTCCTTTTGATCGGCCTGCTGATCGACCTCGGCTTCATCGTCGATAATTTCGGCCGCGTATTTCTGGTGCTGGCCGCCGTGGTCGTGCTCAAGACAGCGATGAATATCGGCATCCTGCACATGCTCAAGGAGCCCTGGCCTCATGCCGTGATCGCAGGCATCCTGATGGCGCAAATCGGCGAATTCTCTTTCCTCCTGGGCCAGATCGGGCTCGGCGCCGGCATCCTCGACTCGGACGATTCCAAGCTCATCGTCTCGGTCACGGCATTGTCGCTCATGATCACCCCGATCTGGATGACGACCGCGCGGCGGGTCATGCGCCTCGTGGTCCTGAGCATCAATTCCGGGCAGGAAACCGTGCGGGTGGTATTCGGCCATCTGGCCGACCCGCTGATGGACGGAGCGCGCGCCCTGCGTGGCCAGGCCGCGCGACTGTCCGGCTGGCGCCGGACGTCCGGACGCGGGTCCGACGGGCGGCCGACAGAAGACGGGGAAAATGCCGGACCTCGGCGCGGGGGGCGCGACGGGGGAGATTCCTGGCCGTGATCCGGAAGGCCGATTTCCCGCGTCCCCATTTCGATCTCGAATCCGCCCATGGCGGGCAGGTGGCGGGGCTCGACGAAGCAGGGCGCGGGCCACTGGCGGGGCCGGTCGTCGCGGCCGCCGTGATGTTCCGGCCCGAGGCGCATCTTTCCGGCGAGCTCCAGGGGCTTACGGATTCGAAGCTCATGGTACTGGCCGACCGGCACCGGATCTTCGCGGCCCTGCCCCGTCTCGCCTGGATTGGACTGGGTGCTGCGAGCGCGGGTGAAATCGACCGCCTGAATATCCTCAACGCCAGCCTGCTTGCCATGCACCGCGCCCTCGACCAGCTGATGCGGCTCGCCGATCACGCGCCGCGCCATGCACTGATCGACGGCAATATCAGCCCGGCCCTGCCGATCCCGGCCACGGCCGTCATCAGGGGCGACGGCACGAGTCTCTCCATCGCGGCCGCGTCCGTGGTGGCGAAGGTGGTGCGCGACCGGGCCATGACCCGTCTTGCCAGTCGATATCCCCAATATGGCTGGGCCGACAATGCGGGCTACGGAACAGCCGCACACCGATCCGCCCTGCAAGCCCACGGCGCCTGTCGCCACCACCGTGCCAGCTTCGCCCCCGTACGGGAGATCCGGGGCGGCGCAAAGTAAAGACTGCGCCACCACAATATCTTGCGGCCATGGACTCAATGATTCCATATAGGGTATTGGTCTAATCCCTTGATTCAAAAGAGATTGACGGCGTGACTCGGGAGACTCATTCTCCCCGCCATGCCTCAGCGCCGCGCCAGCAAACCGACCGCCCGACCGAACCCGGCTCGCCGCCCCGCCAGGGCATCCGGGCCGACACTGCCCCTCAATCAGGTGCTGACGGGCGATTGCGTGGCCCTGCTGGACAGTCTGCCGGAAAAATCGGTCGACGCCGTATTCGCCGACCCCCCGTACAACCTTCAGCTCGCGGGCGAACTGCACCGGCCCAACAACACCAAAGTCGATGCCGTCGACGACGAATGGGACCGGTTCGAGAGTTTCGCCGCCTATGACGAGTTCACCCGGCGCTGGCTCGGCGCGGCGCGGCGCGTCCTCAAGGACGACGGCGCGCTCTGGGTCATCGGAAGCTATCACAACATTTTCCGCGTCGGCGCGCAGTTGCAGGATCTGGGGTTCTGGATTCTGAACGACGTCATCTGGCGCAAGACCAACCCGATGCCCAATTTTCGCGGCCGGCGCTTTACCAACGCGCACGAGACTCTGATCTGGTGCGCCAGGTCACAGGATGCGCGCTACCGGTTCAATTACCAGGCCATGAAAGCGCTCAACGACGACGTGCAGATGCGCAGCGACTGGACGCTGCCGATCTGCAGCGGCAGCGAGCGGCTCAAGGTGGATGGCGAGAAGGCCCACCCGACCCAGAAGCCGGAATCCCTTCTTCACCGGGTGATTTTGGCCTCGACCGAGGTGGGGGATGTGATTCTTGATCCGTTTTTCGGCAGCGGCACCACGGGCGCAGTGGCCAAGAAGCTGGGGCGCGCCTTTATCGGTCTCGAGCGCGAGGAGAGATACGCCGAGATTGCCCGTGCCCGGATCGCGCGCCTGCCTGACGCGGTGGATGTCGCCCTCATGCAGACGCCGCAGCCGCGTTCGGAGCCGCGCATCCCCTTTGGTGCGCTGGTTGAATGCGGCGATATCCGGCCAGGCGAAATCCTGGTCGACGCGCGCGGCGAAAAGGCCGCCAAGGTCAAGGCTGACGGCACGGTTGTCGGTGCCGAAATCACCGGCTCCATCCACAAGGTGGGCGCCCATGTCCAGCGCGCGCCAAGCTGCAACGGCTGGACCTTCTGGCATGTCCGGCGCAAGGATCAGCTTGTCCCCCTGGATGCGCTGCGCCAGATTTACCGCGCGCGTATGAAGGCCGCCTGAACGCCAGCGCCTGGTCGCCCGCGGGCGCTTTCCTCCGGTCAGTCGTCATCCCGCGCCGCCCGGATGATTTTTTTCATCACCGTCGGCAGGGCGTGACGCCCCACCTCGCCCGGGCGACACCACACGCCGCCCTGGTCCGCAAGCCTGCGCGCCGTCGCCGCCGTGACGCTGCCCGCGACGATCTCGATTTCGAGATGGAAATGGGTAAACGTATGCCCGATCCGCTTGCCCGTATGCCGCCAGCGGGCGCGTGCCGGGGCGCATGCGCGCCAGCCCGTGCCCGCCCCCTCGGCCGCCTCGATCCAGGGAGTCGAGGGAATTTCCATCATGCCGCCAAGAAGTCCCGATTCCGCCCGCCGGCGAAGGAGAAACGCGCCGTCCGGCCGGGTGATGAAGAAGGCGACCGACCGCCGCCTCGGCCGCGCCGCCTTTTCCTCGCGCCTCGGCAAGGTCGCGGCAATGCCCGTTTCCGCCGCACGGCAGAAGGACCGGACAGGACAGGACCGGCAATCGGGCGTTCTGGGCACGCAGACCAGGGCGCCGAGATCCATCATCGCCTGGGCGAAATCACCCGGGCGGCGGGAAGGCGTCAGCCCGGCGACTGTCTCGCGCAGGCGCGGCTTCACGCGCGCCAGCGCCGTCGTCTCGGCCAGAAGCCGCACCACGACGCGTTCGACATTGCCGTCCACCACCGCGGCCGGTCTGTCGAAAACAATGGCCGCGATGGCCGCCGCCGTATAGGGGCCGATGCCCGGCAGGCGGCGAAGCGCGTCTTCGGTATCGGGGAATTGACCGGCAAGCTCGCGGCTGACGACCCCGGCGCAGCGATGCAGGTTACGCGCCCGGGCGTAATAGCCCAGCCCCTGCCAGGCATGCAGCACATCGTCGATGGGCGCCGCCGCAAGATCGTGCACGCCGGGCCAGCGGCGCAGAAACTCGGCATAATACGGCGCCACCGTGGCGACGGTGGTCTGCTGCAGCATGATTTCGCTGATCCAGACCCGGTAGGCGTCCGCTCTTTCGCCTGGCCCGACCCGCCAAGGCAGCGCGCGGCCATGACGGTCGTACCAGGCGAGAAGCTTGCGGGCGAAGCGGCGCGTGTCGATCTTGCCCGCGGGACCGGTCTGGGAGGGGGATGCGGTCATCACGCGCTTATACCTCAGGCCCGGCAGGGGCGCATCCACCCCCCTGCCCGTCTCGTGGCCGCTTGTCGCACCCAGGGGGCAGACCTAGGATAGGGCGGCATCCCTGGCACGACAACAAAGGCCCGCCCGACCATGTCCGACCCCACCGCACGCCGTTATTCCAAGGGGCCCCGGGCCGTTGCCGGACTGGTCGCGAAAGTCACCGCCCCCGCTCTCAAGGCACGCGGGCTCGCCAACGCGCAAGTGGTGACTGACTGGCCAGCCATCGTCGGGCCCGAGTTGTCACGGAAATCGTTTCCCGAAAAACTTTCCTTTCCGGCCAGGCAACGCACCGGCGGCACGCTGCGTGTCCGGGTCGAGCCGGTCTTCGCGACCGAGTTCCAGCATCTGGAATCTGAAATCGTCGATCGGCTGAACACTTATTACGGCTTCAACGCCGTGGCCCGGTTGCACTTGCGCCAGGCGCCGGTGGGCGGGCCCGTCCCGACACCCGCGGCCGCGCCGCCCGAAGCGGGCCCGGCCGGGCGGGCCGCCGTCGAGGCGCTGGTGGCGCCCCTGGCCGATGGCGATCTCAAAAGCGCCCTGATGCGGCTCGGAATCCGGGTTTTCGGCCGGGCGGAAGCGCGCGGCGCGGGGCGGCGCGAGCCTGATCGCGACGGGCCGGACGGCTCCGGGAGTTGAGAGGCCCTTGCCACCGGCCCTTTTTTTGCCCCGGTTGCCGTGTAGGCTCTTCCGCAGCGATCCCGGCGGTCGGCCGGCGGCTGGACTGGTTAACGGACTGACTTACCCACAGAAAATCGGCGCTCCCGGGTTGGCATCGCTTGATGCCTGGATGGGGCTCCGCCTATACTCCCACCAGATGTAGTGTCAGGAACATGAAAAAACTCAATTTGTACCGTATCGCAGGATTTTTTCTCGGCGCGACCCTGATCGGGGCCGGGGCCCTCCTCACGCACGGATCGGGCGAAGCGTCCCAGGCGGGCGGCGGCCCGCTATTGGCCCAGGCGACGGACGCGGAAAAGCCGGCAGGGGCGCAGGCGCAGGACAGCGATACGCTGGAAAATGCCCTGGGCAGCCCGGACGCCCCCGTGACGATGATCGAATACGCTTCGCTCACCTGCCACCATTGCGCCAATTTTCATCTCAACGTCTGGCCCGCCCTGCGCGAGCGCTTCGTCGATACGGGCAAGGTCAGGATCATCTACCGCGATTTCCCGCTCGATATCGTCGCGCTCAAGGCTTCCCAGCTCTCCCATTGCGTGGATCCGAGCCGGTATTTCGGTTTCGTGAAGCTTCTCTTTGCCGAGCAGGAGCGCTGGGCCTTCGTCCCCAATCCGGAAGCGGCGCTGCGTCAGCGCGCGCGCCTCGCGGGGCTGAGCGACGACCGGATCGACGCCTGCCTCAGCGACGAGGCGCTTCAGGAAAAAATCATCAATACCCGCCTGGAAGGGCAGCAGGCGTTCGATATTCAGGGGACGCCCACCATCGTGCTCAACGGACGAAAGTTTACAGGCACCATGTCGATCGAGGCCCTTGCCCAGGTCGTCGAATCCCAGTTGAACCGCTGACGGCTTCATCGGCCTCAGCCCGGCCAGGGCCAGCCTAAGGGGAATACAGGCGTGCAGTTCTCGAAAATCCGCATGACCGGGTTCAAATCCTTCGTCGATCCCGTCGAGGTCTGGATCGAGAAAGGCCTGACGGGCATCGTGGGGCCCAACGGCTGCGGCAAGTCCAATCTGGTCGAGGCGCTGCGCTGGGCGATGGGCGAGACTTCGGCCAGGAAGATTCGCGGCGGCGAGATGGACGATGTGATCTTCGCCGGAACCGACAACCGCCCGGCGCGCAATCTGGCGGAAGTGAGCCTGCAGCTCGACAACGCCGACCGCACGGCACCGTCCAGCTTCAACAGTGCCGACGAAATCGAGGTCGTGCGCCGGATCGAGCGCGGCGCGGGATCGAGCTACCGGATCAACGGGCATGACGCGCGCGCGCGCGACGTGCAGCTCATGTTTGCCGATGTGGCCACCGGCGCCCGGTCCCCCGCACTTGTAAGCCAGGGCCGTATCGGCGCCCTGGTCAATGCCAAGCCGGTCGAGCGCCGCCTCCTTCTCGAGGAAGCGGCCGGCACTACCGGACTTCATTCCCGTCGCCACGAGGCGGAGCTCCGCCTCAAGGCGGCTGAGGGCAATCTCGAGCGTCTCGACGATGTCATGGCGACGCTGGACACCCAACTCCAGGGCCTCAAGCGTCAGGCCCGCCAGGCCGGGCGGTACCGCCGATTGGCCGGTCACATCCGAAAGCAAGAGGCGATGCTGTTTTACCTGCGCTGGCAGGAAGCAACCGAACGCCTGGCTTCGGCCCGTGAGTCACTGGCCGCGGCCGAAAGCGAAGTGGCCGACGCGACACGGGCGGCGGCCGGGGAGGCAACGCGCCAGGCGGAGGCGGCAGGCATACTCCCTGACTTGCGCCAGAAGGAAGCCGCGGCCGCGGCGGAACTGCACCGGCTGACGGTCGCGCTCGACCAGCTCGTCGAGGAAGAGAACCGGGTCGAGGCCGCCAAGGCGGATGCGAGCCAGCGTCAGGCGCAGATCGCGGCCGACCGCGAGCGCGAGAGCGCGCGCCAAAATGATGCGACGCGCGCGCTGACGGGGCTCGAGGAAGAAAAGACGACGATCTCGCTCGAACAGGAGAACGAGGCGGGCGCGCGGGAGAAGGCGGCGGTGGAAGCCCGGGAAGCCGTCAACCGGGTCGAGGATGCGGAAGCGAAGCTGAACGATCTTTTGGAAGAAATTGCGGCCGCCGATGCCCGCGCCACATCTCTCGCCCGGCAGCGGGAGGATGCGGCCGCGCGGCTTCAGCGCCTGGCCCAGCGTGCCGAGACCCTCGATGCACAGGGTGCCGAGCTGCGCGCCGCCGGGATCGATTTGGCGCGACTTGAACAGGCGGACCGGGAGCTTCTGGAGGCCGAGGGAACGGTCGAGGCGGCCAAGGCCAGGGCGGATGAGGCGGAAGCCGCCTGGCGTGCGGCACAGGTCGAGGAGGCCCGCATTCGCGACGAGTTGCAGCGCGCTCAGGAAGCCCACACGCGCCTCGCGGCCGAAGAGGACGCGCTGGGCGACCTGCTGAGCGACGGGTTCGACCAGTCGGAGTTTCCGAGCGTGCTCGACAGCCTTTCGGTCGAGGCCGGCTTCGAGGACGCGCTGGGCGCGGCCTTCGGCGACGATCTCATCGCCGCCCTGAGCGACGAGGCACCGGTGCATTGGCACACGTCGGAATGGGAAAACGGCACCGGCGCGGCCCCCGCCCTTCCAGCCGGGGCGACCCCCCTTTCCGCCCATGTCGACGCCCCCGGGGCGCTTCAGCGCCGCCTGGCCCAGATCGGCGTCGTCGCGGACTCGATGACCGCACGGCGCCTGCAAGGCACTCTCGCCCAGGGCCAGCGCCTCGTGACCCGCGCCGGCGGTCTCTGGCGCTGGGACGGATTTACCGTCACGCCGGGCTCGGCCACCGCGGCGGCGACGCGCCTCGTGCAGCGCAGCCGGCTCGAATCCGTGCGGGCGGAGGTGGGCGACGCTAAGGCGCGGCTCCAGACCGCACAGGACGCGTTTGAAGCCGCGCGCAGCAAGGCGGCGGCGGCCGTGGGCGATGCCACGCGGGCCCAGAACCAACTGCGCGATGCCTATGGCGCCCTCCAGGCCACACAGTCGCGAAACGCCAGCCTGCGCCAGAAAAACGAGGGCCAGGCTTCGCGCCTGTCCGCACTGCAGGACTCGATCCGCGATCTCACGGCGGAACGCGAGGCGGCTGAGGCGGAAGTGCGCGAACTGGAGGCGGCGCGGGCGGCGCTGCCCGATCTCGGCGCCAGGCGGGACGAGGCAGCGCGCCGGCGCACCGAATTGGGCGAGAGGCGGGCGGCCTACATGGAACGCCAGACCATTCTGAACCAGTTCACCCAGCGCGCCGAAACGCGGCGCGAACGACTTCAGCGGATCGCCGGGGAGATCACGAACTGGACCCAGCGGCGCGACGATGCGGAACATCAGCTCAGCCAACTCGAGGCGCGTCGGGAAGCGGTGGAGAAGGAGCTCGAGACACTAGCTCACGCACCGGCACGGATTGCCGCCAAGCGCGATGAGCTTGCCGGGCTGATCGAGACCGCGCGCGCCACGCGGCAGGAGAGCGCCGACCGCCTGACCGAGGCCGAAGAGGCGCTCCAGGCGGCCGACCGGGCGCTCAGGGCGGCGGAAAGCCGGCTCGCCGATGCGCGGGAAGGCCGGATCCGGCGCGAGGCGGCGGTGGAGCAGGGCGAGCAGGCGATCCAGTCGCTCACCACGCGCATGCGCGAGCGGATCGATGCCAGCCCCGGCCAGGTGGCCGAGGTGGCCGAAATCACCCCCGAAGACGCGCTGCCCGAGATGGACCAGGTCGAGGAAAAGCTCGAACGCCTGGTGCGCGAGCGCGAACGGCTCGGCGCGGTCAATTTGCGGGCCGAGGAAGAGGCCGAGGAACTCGAGGCACGGCTGACCGGGATGCAGACGGAGCGCACGGATCTCGTGGACGCGATCGCCCGGCTGCGCCAGGGCATCCAGAATCTCAATCGCGAGGGGCGTGAACGGCTGCTTCGCGCCTTCGAGCAGGTGGACGGGCACTTCCAGAAAATCTTCGGCCGGCTGTTCGGGGGCGGGAAGGCCTATATGAAGCTGGTCGAATCGGATGATCCGCTCCAGGCGGGGCTGGAAATTTTTGCGAGCCCGCCGGGCAAGAAGCTGCAGTCCCTGTCGCTGCTGTCCGGCGGCGAACAGGCGCTGACGGGCCTCGCCATGCTGTTCGCCGTCTTTCTGACCAATCCCGCGCCGATCTGCGTGCTGGACGAGGTCGATGCACCGCTCGACGACGCCAATGTCGACCGGTTCTGCTCCCTGCTCGAGGAACTCTCGGAAAGCATGAACACCCGTTTCCTCGTCGTCACCCACCACCGCATGACCATGGCCCGGATGGACCGGCTGTTCGGCGTCACGATGGCCGAACGCGGGGTCAGCCAGGTGGTCTCCGTCAACCTGCACCAGGCCGAGAAAATCCGCGAGTCGGCCTAGGATATCGTATTTCAAATCAAGGACTTGCCGCGCTGCATCCAGGGGCTTTTGCGGCTTGACCTCACGGGGGCTGGCCCCGTATCTTGCGCCCGCCCGGACCGGTGGAAACCAGACCGTTTCGGGCTGGGGCAGGGAGCCCTGCGATGACGGACAAGAAGCCTCCACCGTCTCTCCTCGACCTCGGTAGCCGCATCGCGCGCGCCCGCGCCCGGCGACAGGGGGAAGATCGGAGCCGGACCGGCGGCCAGGGGTCCCGACCGCCCATGACGGGCCTTGGCATGGCCGTCAGGGTAGGGGTGGACCTGGTCGCGGGGTTGATCGTCGGGGTCGCTATCGGGGTCCTGCTGGACCGCTGGCTGGGCACCGGCCCCTGGCTCCTCGTGGTGTTTTTCGTGCTCGGCGCCGCGGCCGGGTTCGTGAACGTCTACCGGACGGTGCGCAATCTCGGCATGGCCGCGGGGTATCCCCGGGACCGGGTCGGGGATGGAACAGAAAACAATGACGGGCCCGGGGACCGCGACCCCGGCGACGAGAACGGAGACAGCGGTGGCTGCAAGTCCCCTTGACCAGTTCAGAATCACCCCGCTGATCCCGGTTCAACTGGGGGACGTGGACGCCTCCTTCACCAATTCCTCACTTTTCATGGTGCTCGCCGTGCTGGGCGTGACCCTGCTGATGATGGCCGCGACACGGCGCCACGCGCTGGTCCCCGGCCGCTGGCAATCCATGGCGGAACTTCTGTACGAGTTCGTCGCCGGGATGGTGCGCGATAACGTGGGCTCGGAAGGGCGCAAATATTTCCCGATCATTTTCTCAATCTTCACCTTCATCCTGTTCGGCAACCTGCTGGGGATGATCCCCTACTCCTTCACTTTCACCAGCCACATCATCGTGACCTTCGCGCTGGCCATGCTGGTGTTCATCGGCGTTACGCTGATCGGCCTGGCGCGCCACGGGTTCCATTTCCTGTCGTTTTTCGTGCCACAGGGCGTGCCCGTGCTGCTGCTGCCACTGATGATCCCGATCGAGATCATCTCCTATCTCTCCCGCCCCATCAGCCTCTCCATCCGGCTGTTCGCCAATATGATGGCCGGGCATACCATGCTGAAGGTCTTTGCCGGCTTCGTCGTCTCGCTGGGCGTGATCGGCGGCTGGGCGCCCCTGGCCGTGGCCTCGGCCCTGGTGGCCTTCGAATTTCTGATCGCCTTCCTGCAGGCGTATGTCTTCGCCATTCTGACGTGTCTTTACCTGAATGACGCTATCCACCTGCATTAGGGACTTGTCACCTCGCTTGCGCTCTTTTCCGTCCAAAGGGAGCGTTTTATCGGATCAAAAGTGTCGGACAGCACAGTTGAAAACAATTGGGGAATAATTCGTCATGGAACTTGATGCCGCAAAAATGATTGGTGCCGGTCTTGCCGTTATCGGACTGGGAGGCGTCGGTGCCGGTATCGGCAGTATCTTCTCCTCGCTCATCAGCTCGGTGTCGCGCAATCCCGCCTCGCGGGGCGACGTGTTTCCGCTCAGCATGCTGGGCTTCGCGCTGGTCGAGGCGACGGCGCTTTATGCGCTTCTGATCGCGTTCCTCATCCTCTTCCTGTAAGCAGGACTCCAGCGGGGGCCGTCTGCCGGGCGGCTCCCGGCCGGCTTTCGCGGAAGGACACCCGATGCCGCAACTCGATATCGCTACCTATCCCTCGCAGCTCATTTGGCTGGGACTGACCTTCGTCGCGCTTTATGTGCTGATGGCCCGGTTCGCCCTGCCCAAGATCGCCGAAATCCTCGAGATCCGCCAAAAGCACGTCGATAACGATCTCGAGCGCGCCGCGCAGCTCAATGCCGAGGCCGAGGAGGCGCTTGCCCGGTTTGAGCGCCGCATGGCCAAGGCGAGAGAGGAAGCACGCGAGATCGTGGCCAAGGCGGCGGACAAGATGCAGAAAGAGGCCGACGCGCAGCACCGGACCCTTTCGGAAGAGCTTGACCGCGAGGGCCGGGCGGCCGAGGCCCGCATCGGGGAGGCGCAAAAAGCGGCACTGGCCGAGATCGAAACAATCGCCGCCGGCGTCGCCGCGGCCGCGACTGAACGGCTGACCGGGACCCTGCCCGACGACGGCGCGGCCCGGGCGGCGGTGGACGCGAGCCTGAAGGAGAGCCGGTGATGGACCAGCTTCTTCACGATTCGAGTTTCTGGGTCGGCGTCGCCTTCGTCATCACGGTCGGGCTGCTGGCGCGGAAACTCCTGCCCGTCGTGGGCCGGGCGCTGGATGCGCGGGCCGAGACGATTCGCACCCAGATCGACGAGGCGACCAAGCTGCGCGAAGAGGCACAGGACCTGCTGGCCAACCATCAGCGCAAGCAGCGTGACGCGGCGCGCGATGCGGAGGCCATCCTTGGCCACGCGGCCGAGGAGGCCCAGCGCATTCAGAGCGCGGCCGCAAAGGACCTCGAGAACGCGCTGGCCCGCCGCCGCCAGCAGGCACTGGAGAAGATCGCCAAGGCCGAAGCCGATGCCGTGGCGGCGGTGAAGACCGCGGCCGTTACCATCGCCATCCAGGCAGCGGAAAAACTGATCCGCGAAAAGATGAAAGGCGATTCGGCCGAGGCGCTGATCGACCGGGCGATCGAGGATCTGCCCGCCCGGTTGCACTAGCGCAAAGAGACATCGGCGCCAGCAGAAACCCCCGGCCGGAACCGGGGGTTTTTGTTAGTCTGACGCCGCACGCGCCCACTTCTCTTGAAGCCAGCACCACTTCTCTTCAATCCCTTGGTCTTCAGTCTTTTGCCGACCTTTCACGACGTTTTCGCATAACTGAAGATTCGACCCAAACGCCATTCCGGTTTGTTTCTCATAACCACTTCTCCAAAGTGGCTCCGAAAAGACATTTACGAAATATTTTCCATCATAGTCCTTCTCATAGAACTTAAACTCTTTGTTATTTAGTTCTTGAAGTAATTCGTTCACTGATTCCGAAAAGATAATTCTAGGAAACTTTGCGACCTTTTGTTCGAGACAATGCGCCTCAATTAAACCAGGTCCAAAAACTACGTTCCCTCTGTGCCATATTTCGGGCATTATATACTTGACGTAGCATAGGCCATCAGGCACCATGTTTATCAAGGAGATAAGCCATGGACCTGACCAACCCCATCTTCCAAGACGAAAACGCCGCCCGCAAACACCTTGAGGGCATCCTGTGGCCCGACGGGCCGACCTGCCCCCATTGCGGCGAATACGAGAACATCAAGAAGCTGGCGGGCAAGTCCCACCGTCCGGGCCTCCATCAGTGCAATTCCTGCCGTGGCGCTTTCACAGTCACGGTCGGAACGGTGCTTGAGCGCTCCAAGATCCCCCTGCACAAGTGGGTGCTCGGCTTTCACCTCATAGCCTCATCCAAGAAGGGCATGAGCGCTCACCAACTGCACCGTATGCTCGGCGTGACCTACAAGACTGCTTGGTTCATGGCGCACCGTATCCGCGAGGCCATGCGTGAGTTCAGCCCCGGCCCCATGGGTGGAGAGAACAAGGTTGTTGAGGCTGACGAAACTTTTGTCGGCGGCAAGGCCAAGAACGCAAAGCGTGGCAAGCCTATTCCCAAGAAGGAAGCGGTGTTCTCTCTGTTAGAACGTGACGGCAAGGTGCGCTCTACTCACCTTCCTGCCGTAAACCACAAGAACCTTCGCCCTGCTATTTTCACACAGGTTGACCGCAAGAGTTACCTAATGACCGACGAGGCAATGCACTACAAGGGCATCGGCAAGGAGTTTGCCGGACACGGTTCCGTCAACCATTCGATTGATGAATATGTCCGTGGTGTGTTCTGGCATACCAACACGATTGAGGGCTATTTCTCCATCCTCAAGCGTGGCATCAACGGCACCTACCAGCACGTCAGCCAGCAGCACCTAAAGCGTTACCTTGGCGAGTTCGATTTCCGCTACAACGAGCGCAAGATCACCGACGCCGAACGCGCTGCAAAGGCCCTATACGGCATTCAGGGCAAGCGACTGACGTATCGGAGGACTGACGAAACCGCGAACGCCTAAGCAGCAAGCTAAGGCATTCATTCGCTGGCGTAATAAGCGATAGCAAGAGCCCCGGTCACTTGGCCGGGGTTTCTTTCTTGGGCTTCCTGCCTTTCCGCCCGGCTTTCCCTACCACCTCAGCGTGGGGCTTGGGCGGCGTTTTTAGCAAGTTTCTCAAACCCTCGTCCCGCCTCTTGATAATCTCTGATTCGGGAAGTTCAGGCTTTGAGGCGCCCTTGTTGGTCATTGTAGGCTCGTTCGAAGGGTTGGAATTTCCTTCGCGATACGCGCGATAGCTTCGGATTCCGCACCATAAAATACTGGCGTGGCATCTAAACGGTTTAGCGCACGCTGGCGCATTTTTCCCGTTACGAGGCGTGAGTTGTCACGGTCGAGAAGGGCCACTACAGAGCATAACTCTTTGGTTTCGTGGTCAGCAGCCATGCGTAGAAAAATAGCCTCGTATAGGCGCGCATCAGAGACGGCTATGAACACCGCTACAGGCATTTTCCCTGGAGCGGAAAGCAACACGTCCGGAATAAATTCTCCCAAGGAGGGGCTGACCGCTTGCTCTGTGAGGATTTGAACGCGATCCCCTAACTCTTGGGTAATGCGAATGATTGCATCATCGCGGAAAGTGTTTCGCACAATCTCCGGATTCATGGCTGATAGTGCGCTCACGCGCATCATCATCGATACAAATCCGAGTGCTGCTTGCGGTAACTCCTGAGATTGCATCAAGGGGGATTTGAGTTCTCCGGTGTCCTCGTCATAGGTAACGCGCGATTGTCCAAGAATTGTGGCGAACACTCGCCCTCGCTGACCCTCTGTGACCTTCGTGCCCATTGCCAAGAGTTCTGGCACTAGTGAGCCATCATCTTCCAAGCGGTAAAGGCCGGTCTGCTCATCTCGCACAATGTAGAAGGCAATGCGGTCGCCTATTTTGTCCTCAAACGCAGTAGACACAGCAAACCCAGCGGGAACCTCAGATATCTGTATCCCGTCGCAGAAATATTCGCAGAGGTCATGTTCTAGGTTCACAGCAAGTCCCCACGAGCCGCCGCATGCGCCCTGAAAAACTTCAGAGCCAGCTCCCACCACTCCTTCTTGCCGCGCAAAACGTGCGGTCGCCGGTGCGCGCTTTTCCAGTAGGGGAAGGATAGCATATCCGCTGGTTCAATCTCGCCCACCGTTAAGCCCCCTCCGGGGCCGCACTCCGCATGGCAATGCAAGCCCGCATGGGAGTGCGATTCCAACCGGGCCACCATCGCCCAACCTTCCGTGGTCTTAACGGCTAACCACGCCTTGTAGTTCGGCTTGTCCTGCCGCATTTGGACGAGAAGGCGGAACTCGTAGTCCTCCGAATCAAGCGCCACAGCCCGCCATATCCATTGCGGGTTAATACCCAATTGCCCCTTAAAAATAGGGAAATACCGCCGCCCGACTGGCCCTTGAGCCCAGTCCTTAGGCGCGTTCGCCGTCCACTTCGGCTGTCGTATCAGTTCCCGCGGGTTCACGGTCGCGAGCATGTAACGGGCTATCCGCTACGTCAAGTATATAATTCCCCATATTTCTCCTACGTGAATAACGCCTCGAAGTGGCAGTTGTAATTTACTTAAATAAGCCCACCAGAGTCCTTGAGTGGAAAACAGCCCATTGGCAAGGGATGCAACAGTCGAGTTCGTTGAAACGATAAAGGCATCAGATAGAACCGTCATCTGGAAGTCTGTTCTGGAACTCTGTGTATTATAGCTCCATTCTTCCAGTATGCCGCGAACACGCTCAAGTTCTTGGATAGTCGGATCTGACATAATTAATTTTCGGAATCCGAGTATATCCAAAAGGAAGATTAACTTTTTCTCGTACATTCTGAGGCCCGTGCGTCGTTTGGTGGTCGTACCCACGAAACCTGCCACCGCCCCCTACTCGGCCGCTTCGGCCGGGCGGCCGGGCCGCCAGGTGAGAACCGGCCTGCGCGCGGCCGCAGTCTCGTCCAGCCGGCGGCGGGGGGCGAGCTCGGGCGCGGCGGCGAACATCTCCGCCTCCCCCGCCTTGGCCTTCTTTGCAAGCGCGCGGATCGTCTCGATGAACTGATCGAGGCTTTCAAGGCTTTCACTTTCGGTCGGCTCCATCAGGAGCGCGCCATGCACCACGAGCGGGAAATACATGGTCATGGGGTGGAAGCCCTCGTCGATCATCGCCTTGGCGAAGTCCAGGGTTGAAACGCCCGTGTTCCTGAGGAAGCGGTCGTCGAACAGCACCTCGTGCATGCAGCGGCCCGGGAAGGCCGGCGTGAGCTCGTCCGACAAGCGCGTCATCAGGTAGTTGGCGTTGAGGACCGCGGCGCCCGAAGCGGCGGCGAGCCCGTCCTTGCCGTGGCTCATCATGAAGGCGAGTGCACGGACGAACATCCCCATCTGGCCGTGGAACCCCTTGAGACGGCCGAAGGGTTTGGCCCCTGCCGGCAGGTCGGACCGATTTTCGGCCAGCGCCAGCCCGTTTTCGCCCCGGACAAGGAATGGAAGCGGCGCATAGGGCGCGAGTGCCTCCGACAGAACCACCGGCCCCGAGCCGGGGCCGCCCCCGCCATGGGGGGTCGAGAAGGTCTTGTGCAGATTGATGTGCATGCAGTCGATGCCGAGATCCCCCGGCCGGACCCGGCCGACGATGGCGTTGAAATTGGCCCCGTCACAGTAGAAATATGCGCCCGCCTCGTGGACGGCCTCCGCGATCGAGACGATCTCGTTCTCGAACAGACCGCATGTATTGGGGTTGGTCAGCATGATCGCCGCCACCTCGTCATCGAGCGCGGCCTTGAGCGCCCTGGCATCGACCCGGCCGCGATCGTCGCCCGGAATTGCCTGGACCGTATAGCCGAGTGCGGCGGCAGTCGCGGGATTAGTCCCATGGGCAGATTCGGGCACCAGCACCTTGCGCCGGGGATCGCCGCGATCCTCGAGCGCGGCATGGATGCACATCATGCCGCATAATTCACCATGCGCTCCCGCCGCGGGTGACAGCGCCACCGCGGGCATGCCCGTCAGCTCGCGCAGCCAGCGCGCCAGCTCATCCATCAGTTCAAGCGCTCCCTGCACCGTCGAGACCGGCTGGAGCGGATGGATATCGGCGAAGCCGGGCAGACGGGCGACGCGCTCGTTGAGCCGCGGATTGTGCTTCATCGTGCATGAGCCCAAGGGGTAGAGCCCGCTGTCGATCGCGTAGTTTTTCTGGCTGAGGCGCGTGTAATGGCGCACCACCTGGGGTTCGGACAGGCCGGGCAGGCCGATGGGACGGCTGCGCACGAGCCCGTCGAGCGGACTCGCTACATCGGGCGGGTCAGCCAGATCGACGCCGGTGCGCCCGGTGGCGCCCTGCTCGAAGATGAGGGGCTCATCCATATCGAGGCCGCGATGGCCGCTCGTGGTGATCTTTGCGCTCATGCCGACACCTCCGTCCGACTGTCTCGCACGGCCCGCGCCAGTGCCGTCCCCAGCCGGTCCATGTCGTCGTCCGTATTGGTTTCCGTCACCGCGACCAGCAGAAAATTGTCGATATCATGCGCCCCGGGCCAGAGCCTCGAGGCCGGCACGCCGCCCAGCACACCCGCCGCCGCCATGCGCTCGACGGCGGTCGCCGCGTTTTCCGGCAGGCGCAGGGTGAACTCGTTGAAGAAACGGTCCGTCACCACCTCCACACCCGGAATGGCGGCGAGCTTTTCTGCCAGTTGGACTGCCCGCGCGTGATTGAGCCGGGCGAGCTTGGCGAGCCCCTCTTCCCCCAGAAGCGAGAGGTGGATCGTGAAGGCCAGGGCACACAGCCCCGAATTGGTGCAGATATTGCTGGTCGCCTTCTCACGCCGGATATGCTGCTCGCGTGTCGAGAGGGTCAGCACGTAGCCCCGCCGGCCATCAGCGTCCTTCGTCTCGCCGCACAGCCGGCCCGGCATTTGCCGCAGAAACTTGTCCCGCGTCGCGAAAAGCCCCACATGGGGGCCCCCGAAATTCATGGCGTTGCCAAGCGACTGGCCTTCCGCCGCCAGTACATCGGCCCCCATCTCGCCGGGCGATTTGAGAAGCCCGAGGGAAACTGCCTCGGTCACGACCACGACAAGAAGCGCACCCGCCGCGTGACAGGCCTCGGCCAGCGGCGCCAGGTCGCGCGCCTGGCCGAAGGCATCCGGATTCTGCACGACAACGCAGGACACATCGCCATCGAGGCGGGCCGACAGGTCCTCGGCGCCACCCGGGCGGGTTTCGGCGACATCGAGTGCGAATCCGGTGAGCCGACCATAGGTTTCGGCGACGGCGCGATAATGCGGGTGGAGGGCGCCGGAAATCACGACCTTCTCGCGGCGCGTGATCCGGTTGGCCATCATGATCGCTTCGACACAGCTCGTCGCGCCGTCATACATGGAGGCGTTCGCCACATCGAGGCCGGCAAGCAGTGCCACCTGGGTCTGGAACTCGAAGAGATACTGGAGCGTGCCCTGCGAGACTTCGGGCTGATAGGGCGTGTAGCTGGTCAGGAACTCGCCCCGCTGGATGAGGTGATCCACCGCCGCCGGCACGAAATGGCGGTAACTCCCGGCGCCCAGAAAGCTCGGTGCCGTCCCACCGTCGAGATTCCCGCGCGCCAGGCGCGACAGCCGGGCCGTCACTTCGGCTTCGCTCATGTGGTCGGGCAGATCGAAGGGCAAATGCGCCGGGTCGAGCCGGGCCGTTTCGGGCACATCCTCGAACAGCGCCTGAATGTCGGGAACGCCAATGGCCCGGAGCATGTGCTGGCGGTCGGCTTCGGTATGGGGCAGGTAGCGCATCAGTCGAGCTCTCCGAGATAGGCGTCGTAGGCGGCGCGATCCATCAGGGCGGCGAGATCGCCCGAATCGGCCAGCCGGATCCGCAGAAACCAGCCTTCCCCCTCGGCATCACTGTTGACCAGGGCGGGATCCTCATTGAGGCGCGCGTTCACCTCGAGCACCTCGCCGGCGACGGGGGCGTAGACCTCGCTCGCCGCCTTGACCGATTCGACGACGGCCGCCTCGCCCCCTTTTTCAAGCGCCCGGCCGATCTCGGGCAGCTCGACAAAGACGATGTCGCCAAGCTGTTCCTGCGCGTAGCCGGTAATGCCGATTGTGGCCACGCCATCATCGGCCGCGATCCATTCGTGGTCCTTGGTAAAACGCTTTTCACTCATCTTCCGCTCCTGGCCCCTTCTGGCCTGTTCCAGTCATTTTCCGGACCGACGCCGGTAGCCCGGTTTCACAAATGGCAGGGCGGCGACGCTGGCTGTCACCGACTTGCCCCGGATGTCGACATGCACGGCCTGCCCGGTCTCGCTCAGCGCCGGCGGCAGGTAGCCCATCGCGACCGGACCCCCCAGGCTGGGGCCGAAACCGCCGCTGGTAATCCGCCCCACCTCGGCCCCCGATCCGTCGAGCACCGCCGCGCCTTCCCGGGCGGGCTGCCGCCCGTCTGGCCGCAGGCCCGCGCGGAGCCGCGGGGCGCCGCTTTCGAGCTGCGCGCGCACGGTTTCGTAACCGGGGAACCCGCCTTCGGCCCGCCGGCGCTTGCCAATCGCCCAGGCAAGCCCGGCCTCGACCGGGGTGGTCGTCTCGTCGATATCATGGCCATAAAGGCAGAGCCCGGCTTCGAGGCGCAGTGAATCGCGCGCGCCAAGCCCGATGGGCAGACAGGCCGCATCCTCGATCAGGAGACGCGCCACGCCCTCGCCGTCCTCGGCCGCGAGCGAGATTTCGAAACCGTCCTCGCCCGTATAGCCGGAACGGGTGACAAAGGCGGCACGGCCGGCAACGGTCATGTCCTTGCCCTCCATGAAGAAGAGATCGGCCGATGACGGCGCATGGCGGACGAGAATATCGCCCGCGCCCGGCCCCTGCAGGGCGAGCAGCGCGCGATCGAACCGCGGTTCGACCCGCGCTTCCGGCAGGCTGGCCTCGAGATGAGCGAGATCGGCCGCCTTGCACGCGGCGTTGACCACGACATGGAAATGGTCGCCGGCATGGGTGACCATGAGGTCGTCGAGGATCCCGCCCGCCTCGTTGGTAAACAGGGTATAGCGCTGGCGGCCCGGCTTCAGGGCCTGGAAGTCGCCGGGTGTGATCCGCTCCAGCGCGCCGGCGAGCGCGGCCATGTCGCCCGTCGCCGGGGTGAGGCGGATCTGGCCCATATGCGAGACGTCGAAGAGCCCGGCTTTCTCGCGCACCCAGAGGTGTTCCTGAATGATACCAGCGGCATACTGGACGGGCATGGCGTAGCCCGCGAAGGGCACCAGGCGCGCACCCAATGCAACGTGGAGATCATGGAGCGGCGTGCGCTCAAGGGGTTCGTGCGGGGTGTCCGGCAACGCTCTCTCCAACAGATTCGAGGCATCGGCGAGCGGCCTTAAGCAAAGGCGTTTCGACCGATGACCCGCTCTGTCTTTAGACCTGAGAGAATTGCCGCCGGGGGCCGGGACGCGTTGTCCCGCTTGCCACCCGCCGGTCTACCCCGTCGGTGAGGCGGCCGAGGCCGCCTGCTTTCCAGAGTGCTGCTCCCCCGTGCGGTCCTTTTGCCTGAGAGATTCCGGGTCCGTTGCTCCTTCGGCGCCGCTCCGCTGTCCTGAAGCGACCTCTCCCGCAGGGATCATGCAGCTAACGGGACAAACCTAAAGCGACTGACCAAAGAGTCAATATCCGGACTCTGGCCATCTCAAACCCGCAAGATTTGGGGGTTTTCCGACCCTTTATCGGGGACCCGCCATCAGGAAAGGGCTTTGTGGGATCCGTCGCACATGGGCGAACTGCCGCTTCCCTTGCAGCCGCAGAAATAGGCCGGGCCCGAGGCCGGCGCGGTGAACTGGACGGGGCCGAATTCCGTTCCCTTGTGGGATCCATCGCAAAATGGCTGGCTGGCCGAAGCGCCACAGGCGCACCACCAGTAATCGTTGCCCTTTTCCACCTGAACTTCGTAAGGCGCCAGTTGCGGGCGCTGCGGCTCACTCATCGGAGGCCTCCCTCTTTTCATGTAGCTGGTTATTTGAGTCCTGGCGAACTCTAGGGAGATTACCGCGGAACGGCAAGCTGCAGAAAACCCATTAGCCGCGCGCGGGACGAGCGGCTAAAGTCTGCCCGCCAACGGGATGAGAAGGAAGATGGCGGTATATACGGAAGTCGGCGATGCCGACCTGGCGAGATTTCTCGAGGCCTACGAGATTGGTGAGCCTCTCGCCTTCAAGGGGATCGCGGAAGGTGTGGAAAATTCCAACTACCTTCTTCAGACGACAGGTGGCAGCTATATCCTGACGCTTTATGAAAAACGCGTGCGGCCGGGGGATCTGCCCTTTTTTCTCTCGCTCCTGGACCATCTCGCGCGCAAGGGGATTGCCTGCCCGATCCCCGTCCCGGCGCGGGACGGCGCGGCCCTGCGCGAACTCTGCGGCCGGCCGGCGGCCGTCGTGACCTTCCTCCAGGGAATCTGCCCGCGGCGCATCGAGCCCTTCCACTGTCGCGCCCTCGGCGGCGCGCTCGCCCGGCTGCATCTCGCGGGCGAAGATTTTCCGGGGGCTCGGGCAAACGATCTGTCTCTCGCCGGCTGGCATCACCTTTTTAAAAGCACCCGCACGCGGGCCGATGCCGTGCAGGCGGGCCTCGAACGGGTGATCGCGGATGAACTTGATTTTCTTGACGCCCATTGGCCGCGCGATCTGCCGGCCGGAATAATCCATGCCGATCTTTTTCCGGACAACGTATTCTTTCGTGGCGAGGAGCTGTCGGGGCTGATTGACTTCTATTTCGCGTGCCGGGACTTCTTCGCCTATGACATCGCGGTCTGCTTGAACGCCTGGTGTTTCGAGTCCGACAACAGTTTCAACGTCACCAAGGCGCGCAATCTGCTTCGCGCCTATCGCGATGTGCGGCCTTTTTCCGCGGCCGAGCTCGAGGCCCTGCCGGTTCTGGCCCGGGGGGCAAGCCTGCGATTCCTGCTGACACGGCTCTATGACTGGCTGAACCATCCGCCGGGAGCCTTCGTCCGGCCGAAGGATCCGGGCGAATACGTGCGCAAGCTGCAGTTTCACGCCGGCGTCAGCGGCCCGGGCGCCTATGGTCTCGATTCAGTCGCATGACAGAATCCAGTGAAACGCCGGGGCGCCTTGTCGAGATTTTTACCGATGGCGCATGCAGCGGGAACCCGGGACCGGGCGGCTGGGGCGCCGTCCTGCGCTACCGGGGCATCGAAAAGGAGCTTTCCGGCGGCGAAGGGGACACCACCAACAATCGCATGGAGCTGATGGCGGCCATCATGGGCCTGGAGACCCTGAAGCGCCCGTCGCGCGTGGCTCTTTATACCGACAGCACTTATCTGCGCGATGGAATCACCATCTGGCTCTCCCGCTGGCAGACCAATGGCTGGCGTACGGCGGCGAAAAAACCCGTCAAGAATGCGGAGCTCTGGCGCCGGCTGGAAGCGGCCGCGGCGCCGCACGAGATCGAATGGCACTGGGTCAAGGGTCACGCCGGCCACCCTGAGAACGAGCGGGCCGACCAGCTGGCGCGCCTGGCCATTCCCGCCACGTGAGGGCCGGACATGGGAAAACGGCCTCCCGCGGGAGGCCGTCTCATTCCGCCAGGCGTTGCGGTCCTGATCCTAGAGCGCGTCGAGGACGGCTTCCGCGCTCGAAACCTTGAAATCGCCGCCCTCTTCCACCGCAAGGTGCGAGACAACGCCGTCATCGACCACCATCGCGAAACGCTGCGCGCGAGTGCCCATGCCAAAGCCGCTGGCATCGAGTTCGAGACCCAGCGCCCTGGTGAACTCGGCATTGCCATCAGCCAGCATCAGCACCTTGTCATCGACATTCTGCTGATCGCCCCACGCCTTCATCACAAAGGCGTCATTGACCGAAAGACAGGCGATCGCATCGACGCCCTTGCCCTTCAGGTCGCCGGCCTTTGCCACAAACCCCGGCAGATGCTTGGCCGAACAGGTCGGCGTAAAGGCCCCCGGCAGTGCGAACAGCACGACTTTCTTGCCCTTGAACAACTCGTCCGTCGTGATTTCTTTCATGCCGTCCTCGCCGAGCATCTTGAAGCTGGCGGACGGAACCCTGTCACCCACTTTGATCGTCATGCTGACCTCGTCTCCCTGGAAAAAACCTGGAACAAAATACGTCCGGCCGGACGGTCCTTACCTCGTGGACTGCGGCCCTCGTTATGAGGCGACCATAGCTTTTCGCGGGCGCGAAATCACCCCCTTCCGGGAGAGTGCGGGGACGCCCGGATTCGTCGCGGCCGCACCGCCCGGGCCTCACAGAAAAATTAACCAGGATCACTTTTCCTTAACTTGACTGGGGTTATCTTGAAATATTGCGCGATTAGCGCGAGACTCGGGATCTTATGCTGACGCGTTTTTCGACACGACACCGGAAAGGCGGATCATGAGTTTTTTCGACGAAAGCCATTCGGAAAAAAGCACTTTCGACCGGGATCCGGATCCCTATCTGACAGGCCGGATACTCGTCGCCATGCCGTCCATGCTCGACGACAGGTTTGCGAAATCCGTCGTCTATCTCGTCGCTCATACTGAGGACGGCGCCATGGGCCTCGTGCTCAATCGGCTGGTGGACTCGCTCACCTTCCCGGAACTGCTTGACCAGCTCGGCATTCCGGCGGATCCGGGGCAGGGTGACATCCGGGTCCATTTCGGAGGGCCCGTGGAGACAGGGCGCGGCTTCGTGCTCCACACCTCGGATTACCTGCAGGACGCCTCCCTTCTGGTCGATGACCGGATCGCGCTGACGGCATCGGTCGATATCCTGCGCGCGATGGTGCGCGGCAATGGTCCAAGCCGGGCGATGCTGGCGCTGGGCTATGCCGGCTGGGGCGCCGGACAGCTCGAGGCCGAGATACAGGAAAACGGCTGGCTGCTGGCGCCGGCCGATGACCGGCTTCTGTTTGGCGATGATCAGGCGGTCAAGTGGGAAGAGGCGATCCGCAATATCGGCATCGACCCGGCCCGCCTGTCAGGTACGGCCGGCACTGCCTGACACGGCCCGGTTCTAGTCGGTGGAAGTGACATCGACGGATTTGAAGTCCTCCGCCAGCATGCCAAACAGCAAATGATCGCGCCACTCGCCATTGATCCGCAGGTATTTGCGCGCAAATCCTTCACGTTCGAACCCGACATTCTCGAGCAGCGTCCGGCTCGGATCGTTTTCAGGGATGCAGGCCGCCTCAACGCGGTTAAGCTGAAGCTGTGTGAAGGCGAAACGCAGCGCCGCCCTGACTGCCGCCGTGCCATGCCCCTGGCGAGCGTGCGGCTGGCCGACCCAATAACCGAGGCTGGCCGACATCACGATGCCCCGGCGCACATTGGAGAGGCTGATCCCCCCCAACAGCTCGTCGCCGGTCGTGCGGAAGATAAAGAAGCTGTAGCCGGCGTCGGCGCGCCAATCACTGGCGTATTGGCGCAGGCGGCGGCGAAAGGCGGGAAGGCTCAGCGCATCGTTTGACCAGGCGGGCTCCCATGGAACCAGAAAGTCCCGGGATTCCTCACGCAGACTTGCCCAGTCCGCCCAGTCATCTTCCTGCGGCGCGCGCAGGTAGATGCCTTTTCCAGCCGTCCTGACGGCGGGGGGCATATCCGATCGGGGCCGAAGCAACCGCATTGCCATAGGCACTCTCCGTGATGCAGTCCTGCCGTCAGCGGATGGCGGTCGCGGGCGGCGTTTCCGGACCCTGCGTGTCGAGGCGCCGGGCAATGGTATCGAACGCCATGATATCGCCCAGCGGCCCCAGCGCCGCGAAGGTGGGCCGGGAAGTCCGGAGCCGGCCAAACACCCGCGCCAGATCGGACCGGGTCACAGAGTCAATGCTCCGGGCCATCTCGTCAACCGGCACGATCCGGCCAAGCGTCAGAAGCTGGGTCCCGATCTGGTCCGCACGCGCCTGGCTGCTTTCCATTCCCATCAAAATCCCGGCCCGCAACTGGCGCTTGGTGCTGTCCAGCGCCGCACCCGTGACCCTTTCGCTCGCCGCCGTCAGCTCGTCACAGACGACGCGGATCAGCTCGTCCACCTTTTCGGGACCTGTCCCCGCATAGATGCCGAAGGTGCCGCAGTCGCGATAGCCGGCGAGGAAGGAGTAAATCGCATAAGCGAGGCCGCGCTTTTCGCGGATTTCCTGGAACAGCGGTGACGACATGCCACCGCCCAGCGCTTGGGAAAGGACCAGGGCCGCGTAGTAATCGGGATCGGTCATGGGCAGCGCGTCGAGCCCGATAAGCACGTGTACCTGCTCGCCGGCGCGCGCGAGGCGCGTGTCGCCTCCTTCGTAACGGGCCGGCACCGAAATCGGTGCGGCATGACGGGCAAGCGTGTCGAAGGCGTCTTCGGCCAGCGCCACCAGGGCCTCGTGATCGATATTGCCCGCCGCCACCAGCGCCATGTTATCGGCGCTGTAGTGGCGTGCCATGAAATCCATGATGTCGTTCCGTGCGAGGCCCTGCACGATCTCCGTCGTTCCCAGTACCGAGCGCCCGATACCCTGGCCCGGATAGGCCTTTTCCTGAAACCGGTCGAACACAACGTCTTCCGGCGTGTCCAGCGCCTGGCCGATTTCCTGAACGATCACATCACGTTCGCGCTCGAGCTCGGCCGGCTCAAACGTGGAATGCTGCAGGATGTCTCCGAGAATGCCGATGGCGAGGGAGAGATCCTCGGTCAGGACACGGGCGTAATACGCCGTCGTCTCGCGCGACGTATAGGCGTTGACGTAACCGCCGACCGATTCTATTTCCTCGACAATCTGCTGCGCAGTCCGACTGGTCGTGCCCTTGAAGGCCATATGTTCCAGCAGATGAGCAACCCCGTTCTGTGTAGCGGCCTCGTCGCGGGTGCCAACGCCAACCCAGACACCCACCGTCACGGTCTCCACCGACGGCATCGGATCGCTCACAACGGTGAGACCGTTGGCCAGCCGGCTGGATCGGATATGCGTGACTTCGCTCGTCATGACATTACCTCCGCCGAACCCGGGCACGGATGAAATCGCAAATGCGGTCGCGGTCATTGGGCAGTGTATCGAGACGCTCGGGGCGCTCGAAAAGATCGGCCAGAAATGGCGGCAGCGCGGGACGGATGCCCGTCGCCTTTTCCACCGCCTCGGGGAACTTGGCCGGATGGGCCGTCGCCAGCGCCACCATGGGCGTGGCCCGGTCCCGGCGCTTGAGGCGGGCCGACCCGACGCCCACGGCCGAATGGGGATCGAGCAGATAGCCGGTTTCCTCATGGACGGACCGGATCAGCTCAAGCGTCCGGGGGTCATCCAGGCTGGCGGCGCTGAACAGGCTCTTGAGGGCGACGATCTGGGCGGTGCCCAGCGTCAGGCGCCCGCTTTCGCGAAACTTCGTCATAAGCTCGCTGACCACATCTCCGTCGCGCGCCGCAAGTTCGAATAGCAGGCGTTCGAAGTTGCTCGAAACCTGGATATCCATGGACGGGCTGCAGGAGGCCTCGACCGGCCGCATTTCCATGGTACCGCTCTCGAAGAAGCGGGCGAGGATGTCGTTGCGATTTGTCCCGACGATCAGCTGCTGAACGGCGAGGCCCATGCGCTTCGCAACGTAACCCGCGTAGACATTACCGAAATTTCCCGTGGGCACGGCGAAGCTGACTTCCTGCCGGGGGGCGCCCAGCTTCAGTCCGGCCCAGACATAATAGGCGGTCTGCGCCATGATCCGCGCCCAGTTGATGGAGTTCACCGCCGACAGGCCGAGTTCCGCCCGGAGATCGGCGTCGGCGAACATCGCTTTCACCAGATCCTGGCAATCGTCGAACGTGCCCTCGACGGCGATATTGTGGACATTGTCATCCACAACCGTCGTCATCTGACGGCGCTGCACCTCTGAAACCCGCCCCTTGGGGTGGAGAATGAAAATATCGATATTCTCGCGCCCGCGGCACGCCTCGATGGCGGCGGAGCCCGTATCACCCGAAGTGGCGCCGATAATGGTGATGTGCCGTCCCCGGGCCGCAAGCACCGCCTCGAAGAGTCGGCCCACCACCTGGAGCGCGTAGTCCTTGAAGGCGAGCGTCGGCCCGTGGAAGAGTTCGAGCACATAGAGATTGTCCTCGATCTCGCGAAGCGGCGCGATGTCCCCCGCCTTGTCCGGCGTGGCGCGAAACTCGCGGTAAGCCGCCGTCACCAGGCGGGCGAGGTCAGGCTCGGCCACGCTGCCGGCCATGAAGGGGCGGATAAGGGCGGCGGTCAGCGCGGCATAGCCGTCGGCGGCCGCGGCCGAAAGCGCGGTCCAGTCGAGCGCCGGCCAGGTTTCCGGCACGTAGAGCCCGCCATCGGTGGCCAGACCGGCCAGCAGAACGTCGTCGAATTCCAGGGCGGGGGCGGTTCCCCGGGTGCTGACATAACGCACGGAAATTCCTTCGGAAAAACGGCGCCCAATCTAGCGGCGGGGGTGCGGTGGGGCAAGCGGCCCCGGAGCGGGCTCAGGGCAGGTAACGCGCGCGCAGGTGCTCCTCGAAGAAGGCCGGGTTGAGGGGCTCGCCGGTGACCTGGCGGAGCAAGTCCCCCGTCGACAGCAAGGAAGCGCGACCATGGATTTCGCGCCTGAGCCAGTCCAGCAAGGGGCCGAAATCACCCCGCCGGATATCCTGCGCCAGATCGGGAAGGCGGCGGCGCGCGACGGCGAAGATCTGCGCCGCCGTCATGGCACCCAGCGTATATGTGGGAAAATAGCCGAAATCGCCGCCATACCAGTGAATATCCTGCAAGCAGCCCCGCCGGTCATCGGGCGGCACCACACCGAGCAGTTCCGCCATCCCGTCATTCCACGCGCCGGGCAGATCGGCGACATCGAGATCACCCGCAACCATCGCCCGTTCCAGCCGGGTACGCAGGATGACATGGGCCGGATAGGTCACCTCGTCGGCCTCAACGCGAATGAAACCGCGTTCGACGCGGATGGCGCGGCGGTAAAGATTGTCGGCCGACCAGGCGGGTCCGCTGCCGTCGAACGCGGCCGCAAGGCGGGGAGCCGCGAATTCGAAGAAGTCCCGGCTGCGGCACAGTTGCATCTCAAACAGAAGAGACTGGCTCTCGTGCAGGCTCATCCCGCGCGCCTCGCCCACCGGCTGGCGCCGCCAGCTCCGCGGCAAACCCTGCTCGTAGAGCGCGTGGCCCGTCTCGTGGATCACGCACATCAACCCTTCGGTCAGGTCGTCATCGTCATAGCGCGTGGTCACGCGGGTGTCGTCGGGCGTGCCGCCGCAGAACGGATGAAAGGTGGAATCGAGCCGGCCACGATCGAAATCGAAACCGAGATCGGCCATGAGGCCATGCGCAAGTCCGGTCTGCCGCGCCCTGTCGAAAGGGCCCGGGGGATCAAGCGGTGCCGGCGCGCGCGCCTGACGTTCCAGCACCTCGGAGAGAAATCCGGGCAGAAAGGCGGCCAGCTCGTCGAAAACGGGCTCTATGTCCCGGATCCGGCCACCCGGTTCATAGGCGTCGAGCAACGCGTCATAGGGCGTGAGGCCGAGGGCTTCGGACAGGGCCGCCGCCTTCTCGCGGATCAGCGCCAGAAGCCCGCCCAGCAGCGGACGGACGGCGGCGAAGTCCGACGTCTCGCGGGCGGTCCGCCAGGCCATCTCGGTCGCGGTCGCCGCCTTGGCCAGGCGGTCGACGAGGACGCCATCCAGCGCGGTTGCGTGCAGCCAACGCCGGCGCATCTCGGCCAGATTGGCCCGCTGCCAGTCATCTAGCGGCTCCTCGGCCGCGGCGGGCAACAGATCGGCGAGCGCCGGATCGGTTATCATCTGATGGGACAGCACCTCCTGAAGGGCCAGATGATCGGCCCGCCCGGCGGCGCCCCCGGGCGGCATCTTGGTCGACATGTCCCAATGCAGGATCTCGCCCATCTCCGTCAGCGTGGCGATACGCGCGAATCTTTCCTCGAGTTCCCGGTAAGCTTGCATCCGTGGCACCTTAGACCCCGTCCTCCGACGTGGACGCGGCCTCGCGGCCGCGCTTGATTCCGAAAAGGATATAGATCACCGCGAGGACACCGGCAAAGGCGAACCAGGTCACGGCATATTGCAGGTGATTGTTCACCAGCCGGGGACGGGC
This sequence comes from Alphaproteobacteria bacterium, assembly GCA_040220875.1. Lineage (NCBI taxonomy): Bacteria > Pseudomonadati > Pseudomonadota > Alphaproteobacteria > Alphaproteobacteria bacterium. The sequence continues at coordinate 381,413 of JAVJVX010000005.1, forward strand.
GGCGACCGGCCGCAGGGGCGAAGTCCGGTCCGGCGCCGCCACCACGGCATAGGGCGCCAGGGCCTGGCCGCGCGCCGCGCCCATGGCAACCGGGTCGATGCGAAACCAGATGTCCCGCCCCGGATCGTTCTCGGGCGCAAACCAGCCCCTGCCCGGCGGTGGCAGGAGCACGCCTTCGAGCACCCGCTCACCCCCGCGAGGGGGCGGAATTTCGGCCCGGGCCGGCGCCAGGCCCGGCCAAAACCCCCGATTGACGAGGATAAGCGCGGGCCCGGCCGGGGCGTCTGACGGCGCGAGCCGGAATGTGCCGATCACATGAACGCCCGCCTCGCCGCCGGCGGCCTTTCCCTGCAACAGGAAAACCGGGTCGTCGGTGAACTGGCCCTCGAGCCGGACGTTTCGATAGAATTCCTCGGGCCCGGCCGGCCCGAGACCACGGGTCAGGTCGAGCGGCGGCGCGCGCAGAGCCGCCTCGCGCGTCGTGATCAGGGCTTCCTTCCATTCGAGGCGGTCGAGCTGCCACTTGCCAAGAGCGAGCAGGAGGGCGAGGGCCAACGCGGTCATGACCGTGGGCCAGAGCCCCGGCCGGAACCGCGCCCGGCGCGCGCCCGTCACGGCGTCCCGCCATCTCCGCCCGGGCGCGGGTCGTTGTCGCGGGGGGCGAAGTCCTCGGCCAGGTGGCGGAAATGCAGCGCCACCAGCACCGCCTTGAAGGGCGGCAGCATGGCGAGCGCGCCGGCCACCGTCAGGGCGCTCCACAAGACCGCGTGCAGCCAGAGGGGCGGGTGAAAAAGGGCGTCGGTCACGAGGGCGAGGGCGACGACGAGCGCGCCCAGAATGAAGATGACGAACACCGCCGGTCCGTCGCCGCTGTCATGGCGGCCGAGCTCCAACCCGCAGACGGGGCAGCGCTCGGCCACCTTGAGATAGCCGTCGAACAACCGCCCCTCGCCGCAGCGCGGGCAGCGCTGTCTCAGCCCGGCGCGGAGCGGCGCGACCGGCCGGTATGCCCGCTCAGAGCCGTTTTCTGGGCGTCCTGCCGCCATCCCGGGGGCTAGGCACCCCACCAGTAGATGCTGACGAAAAGGAACAGCCAGACCACGTCCACGAAATGCCAGTACCACGCGGCCGCCTCGAAGCCGAAATGGCTGTCCGGCTTGAAGTGGTCGGCCTGCACGCGGAAGAAGCACACGATCAGAAACAACGTGCCGATAATGACATGTGCGCCGTGAAAGCCCGTCGCCATAAAGAAGGTGGAGGCATAAATGCCGTCCGTGAACCCGAAGGCGGCATGACTGTACTCGTAAGCCTGCACCGCGGTGAAGATCAGACCCAGCAGGATCGTCAGGCCCAGACCGCGCAGCGTCGATTTCTTGTCGCCATGCTGCAGGGCGTGATGCGCCCAGGTCACCGTCACGCCCGAGGTCAGAAGGATCAGCGTGTTCAGGAAGGGCAGATCCCAAGGGTTGAAGGTCTCGATACCCTCGGGCGGCCAGATGCTGCCGATCGCTTCGGTCGGGAACAGGCTGGCATTGAAATAGGCCCAGAACCAGGCGGCGAAGAACATCACCTCGGAAACGATGAAGAGGGCCATGCCGTAGCGCATGGAGAGCTGCACCACCGGCGTGTGATGTCCCTCGAAGGTCGCTTCGCGAATGACGTCGCGCCACCAGCCGGCCATGGTGAACAGCACCAGCGCGCCGCCCAGCGCAAGAAGCCACCAGGAGCCGCCATGCATGTACATGACCGTGCCGAGGCAAAGGAGGCCGGCGGCGATGGCGCCGACCACGGGCCACGGGCTCGGGTCGACCAGATGATACGGATGTTTGGCGTGAGTTGCATCACTCATGGCCGCTTACCTTTCCCCCTGGGTGGATATGTCTGCGTAGGAAACCTGCTCGTGATCGCGATCCGCTTTTTCCGGCTCTGCGTCCGGGAGCGGAAAGAATGTGTAGGAAAGCGTGACTGTCCGCACTTCGCGCGCGCCCTCGTCCTCGAGTATCGCCGGATCGACGAAGAAGGCGACCGGCATGTCCATGGACTGCCCGGGCTCGAGCCGTTGCTCGGTGAAACAGAAGCATTCTAACTTGTTGAAATACAATCCCGCCTTGAGCGGCGTCACGTTGAACGTGGCGGTGCCGATCACCGGATGATCGGCGAGATTGGTGGCTCGGAAGAAGGCGAGCTTCTGCTCGCCCAGCCGCGCCGTCATCGATTTCTGCAACGGCTCGAAGCGCCACTCGAGCGCCGGATCCTTATCCGCATTGAAGCGCACGGTGACGCGGCTGTCAGAGATGACGTCGGGCGCGACCTGGGCCACCTGCGTGGTGCCGCCATAGCCGGTGACCTGGCAGAACAGGCGATAGAGCGGCACGGCGGCGAAGGACAGGCCGACCATGCCCACCACCACGGACGTGAGCGCCAGCACCAGGCGCAGGTTGGAGCGCCCCTGCCTCATTGCCCTGCTCCCATACGCACGAAGGCGATCACGTAGAAAAGGCTGACCAGCGCCACGAGGACGGCGAGCAGCGCCCGGTTGCGTCCGCGCATGCGCCGCTCGCGCTCGACCGATCCGTAGGGACCCTGCGCGGTCTCGCGCGCCTCGGTCTTTGGCGTCTGTCCCGAACCCGCCATGGCTTACCCCACCACACCCGACACGAGCCCGTCCACCAGCATCAGGGCGAACAGGGCGAAGAGATAGAGGATCGAGAAACCGAATAATTGCCGCGCCGGGCGGTCATCCCGCGTCAGCAGGACGCGCAGCGCCAGCGCGACGAAAACCGCCCCCAGCGCGCCCGCACCGACGGCGTAGAGCGGCCCCAGCGCGCCCAGCCAGTAGGGCGCCAGCGTGACCGGTACCAGCAGCGCCGCATAGAGAAATATCTGCCGCCGGGTCTCGCCCGGGCCGGCCACCACCGGCATCATCGGCACGCCGGCCTTTTCGTAATCACCCTGGCGATAGAGGGCGAGGGCCCAGAAATGCGGTGGCGTCCACATGAAAATGATCGCGAACAATGCGAGCGAGACGAGTGTCACGTCTCCCGTTACCGCCGCCCAGCCGACCATCGGCGGGAACGCGCCGGCTGCCCCGCCGATCACGATGTTCTGCGGCGTGCGACGCTTGAGCCAGATCGTATAGACGAAAACGTAGAACCCGATCGTCCCGGCAAGCAGGATCGCGGCCGCCCAGTTCAACGCCAGCCCCATCAACAGGACCGATCCCGCGCCCAGCACCGTGCCGAACCCGAGCGCCGTGCCCGGCGCCATCCGGCCGGCCGGAATGGGCCGGTTCTGCGTGCGCGCCATGATCGCGTCGATATCGCGGTCATACCACATGTTGATGGCGCCCGCCGCGCCGGCCCCGACCGCGATGCAAAGGATCGCGACCACCGCGAGAACGGGATGCAGGTCGCCCGGCGCCAGTACCAGGCCCACGGCGGCGGTAAAGACGACGAGCGACATCACGCGCGGCTTCAGCAATGCGATGAAGTCGCGCGCCGCCGGGCCGGCCACGTCGGCGCCCGCCCCGAAGGAGCGGGTGCCCTGCCCCAGATCCAGATCTGCCGAATAGTCGGACATCGCCTTGCTTTCCGCTCCCCTCGCCCGGCTACTTCACTTCCGGGAGTTCCTCGAAGGTGTGGAAGGGCGGCGGCGAACTGACTGTCCATTCCAGCGTCGTCGCTCCCTTGCCCCACGGATTGGCGCCGACCTTCTCGCCCGCCGTGAACGTGCGATAGCAGATGTAAAGGAACAGCACCACGCTCAGCGCCGAAATGTAGGAGCCGTAGGTCGCCACCATGTTCCAGCCGGCATAGGCGTCCGGGTAATCCGGAATCCGGCGCGGCATGCCGGCCAGGCCGAGGAAATGCATCGGGAAGAAGGTCAGGTTGACCCCGATGAACATCAGCCAGAACTGGAGCTGCGCCAGTTTTTCAGGGTACTGGCGGCCGCACATCTTGCTGATCCAGTAATAGAACCCGGCAAAGATAGCGAAGACAGCGCCGAGCGACAGCACGTAGTGGAAATGCGCCACCACGTAATATGTATCGTGCAGCGCCACGTCGATCCCCGCATTGGCCAGCACGACGCCGGTGACGCCGCCCACCGTGAACAGGAAGATGAAACCGACCGCCCACAGCATCGGCGTCTTGAACTCGATCGAGCCGCCCCACATGGTCGCGATCCAACTGAAGATCTTGATGCCGGTGGGGACTGCGATGATCATCGTCGCGGCCGTGAAATAGGCCTTGGTGTCGACGTCCAGACCCACCGTGAACATGTGGTGAGCCCAGACCACGAAACCGACCACGCCGATCGAAACCATCGCATAGGCCATGCCCAGGTAACCGAACACGGGCTTGCGCGAGAAGGTCGAGACGATATGGCTGATCATGCCGAAGCCCGGCAGGATCAGGATGTAGACCTCGGGATGACCGAAGAACCAGAACAGATGCTGGAACAGCAGCGGATCGCCGCCGCCGGCCGGATCGAAGAAATGGGTCCCGAAATTGCGGTCTGTCAGCAGCATCGTGATGGCGCCCGCCAGAACCGGCAGCGACAACAGCAGCAAAAAGGCCGTTATCAGCACGGACCAGACGAAGAGCGGCATCTTGTGCAGTGTCATGCCGGGCGCGCGCATGTTGAAGATGGTCGTGATGAAATTGATTGCGCCAAGGATCGACGAAGCGCCGGCGAGATGGAGTGAGAAGATCGCCATATCGACCGCCGGCCCGCCATGGCCGAGAGATCCCGACAGCGGCGGATAGATCGTCCAGCCCGTCCCCGCGCCGCCCTGAACGAAGGCCGACCCCAGAAGCAGCAGGAAGGACGGGACCAGCAGCCAGAAACTGATGTTGTTCATGCGCGGGAAGGCCATGTCGGGCGCGCCGATCATGATGGGCACCATCCAGTTGCCGAACCCGCCGATCATCGCCGGCATCACCATGAAGAAGATCATGATCAGGCCATGCGCGGTAATCAGCACGTTGTAGAACTGGTTGTCGCCACCAAGCACGGTGAGCCCCGGCTCCGCCAGTTCGGCGCGGAACAGGATCGACATGCCACCACCAATGATCCCCGCTATGACGGCGAAGATCAGGTACATCGTGCCGATGTCCTTGTGGTTGGTGGAGTAAACGAAACGCCGCCACCCGGTCGGATGATCGTGATGGCCGTGATCTACTGCGCTGTCTGCCATTGTCCTAACTCCACTCCTAATCGCGGCCGACCGCGGCCAGACGTTTGACCGGCGCGGTCTCTGTTTCCTGTTCCGGGTCGAAATCGGTGCCGGCGAATTCGGCCTGCGCTTCCTTCAGCCAGGCATTGAATTCTTCTTCCGGGAGGGCGCGCACGGCGATTGGCATGAAGCCGTGATTGACGCCACAGATTTCAGAGCACTGCCCGTAATACATGCCCGGCCGATCGATGCGGAACCAGGTCTCGTTCAGCCGTCCGGGGACGCTATCGATCTTGATACCGAACGCGGGGACAGCGAAGGAATGCAGTACGTCGGTCGAGGTCACCTGCAGCCGGACGGTCTTGCCGACCGGCACCACGAGGTCGTTATCGACTGAAAGCAGGCGTGGCTCGCCTTCCAGGAGGTCCCCGTCTTCCTTCATAAAGCTGTCGAAGGCGAAGTCGCCGTGATCGGGATACTCGTACGACCAGTACCACTGATGACCCACCGCCTTGATGGTCATATCGCTTTCCGGCACCACGTCATTGAAATAGAGCAGCCGGAACGAGGGGATGGCGATCACGATCAGGATGATCACGGGGACGATCGTCCAGATCACCTCGATCGCGGTGTTGTGGGTAAACTTGCCGGGCTCGGGATTGCGCCGCGCGTTGAAGCGCACCATGACATAGATGAGAAGCGCAAGAACGAAGACGCTGATCGCGGTAATGATCACCAGCAGCAGATTGTGAAATTCCTCGATCTCGGCCTTGATCGGCGTCGCGGCCGGCTGCATCCCCATCTGCCAGGGTTCGGGCTGGGCGGCCAGCGCCGGCCCTCCCATGCTTCCCAAGCCAAGGAGAAGCGTCAGCACGGCCACCCCCGTTACCGCCCAGAAAAACGATGCCGGCCGGAGGCCGCCTTCAGATTTGTCCGCCATGAATATCAGTCCCTCGTCGGAATCTTGCCGATGGCCCCGGAACCACTGGGGCAATCGGCCGCGTGCCCCGCAAACCGTCCGGGTCCACGTCCATGAAATTAGCAGAATCAGCCGGTTAGCCCCCCGGTTTTTCGTGCCCGCGCACAATACCGGCAACCCGTCCAAAGCCGCAACGGGCGCCCGGTCGCAGGGCGGGGCCGGTGTCGTCACGGCGCCCGATCCTGGTTCAAAACATCTTTGATCTCAAGTTGTTACCGTAAATTCAGCGGCCCCCTGGCCCTCGCGGCCTATTGTCGCACCGACCGCCCGCAAGGCCGAAATCCTGCTCCGGAAGCCGGCGACAGAAGCTGCGGCAAATTTATCGGCGGAAACTGCCGCCCAAAGGATGCAGGGGCCGTTCCGGCTTCCTATATTGATCTGGTCACCTTCCTCCATGATTTGCGAGACGAGCATGAGTGCCCTCCTCGAAACCGAACATCTTTTTTTCGAGCGCGCCGGTCTGGACCGCGAGCGCGCAACCGCCATCCTCGACGAGACGCTTCACGGCGCCGATGACGGCGAACTGTTTCTTGAATATCGCCAGTCCGAGGCGGTCTCGCTGGATGACGGCAAGATCCGCAGTGCCAGCTTCGATACCAGCCAGGGCTTCGGCCTGCGCGCCGTCGCGGGCGAGGCGACGGGCTACGCGCACGCATCCGAGGTCAGCACGAACGCCCTCAAGCGGGCGGCCGAGGCGGTGCGGACCGTACGGGCCGGGCGCGGGACCGTGGCACTCGATCCGGCGCCGGGGCGGCCCAACCACTCGCTTTATACCGAGGGAAACCCGCTCTCGGCCCTGGATTTCGAGACCAAGGTGGCGCTCCTGCGCGAGATTGACGCCTATGCCCGTGCTGCCGACCCGCGCGTGCGCCAGGTCTCGGCCTCGCTGGCCGGCGAATGGCAGGCGGTGCAGATCATGCGCGCGGGGGGCGAGATGAGCGGCGATATCCGACCGCTGGTCCGGCTCAACGTACAGGTCGTGGCGGCCGACGGTGACCGGCTTGAAAGTGGCAGCCATGGCGCGGGCGGCCGCGTCGCCTATGACCGGCTGATCGATCCTCGGAACTGGCGGGCGCAGGTCGACGAGGCGCTGCGCCAGGCGGTGGTGAATCTCGAGGCCCGGCCGGCGCCGGCGGGCGAAATGCCGGTGGTGCTGGGGCCGGGCTGGCCCGGGATCCTGCTGCACGAAGCCATCGGTCACGGGCTGGAAGGGGATTTCAATCGCAAAAAGACCTCCGCCTTTTCCGGGCTTATCGGCGAGCGGGTCGCGGCCCCGGGCGTCACCGTCATCGACGACGGTACGCTGGCCGACCGGCGCGGATCGCTCACCATTGACGACGAAGGCACGCCCAGCCAGCGTACGGTGCTGATCGAGGACGGGGTTCTGACGGGCTACATGCAGGACCGGATGAACGCGCGGCTGATGGGGGTCCGGCCCACCGGCAATGGCAGGCGGGAGAGCTACGCCCACGCGCCGATGCCGCGGATGACCAATACCTGCATGCTGGCCGGCGCGCATGACCCGGCCGAAATCATCGCTTCGGTCGATCGCGGGCTCTTCGCCGTCAATTTCGGCGGCGGTCAGGTGGATATCACCTCCGGCAAGTTTGTCTTCTCCGCCAGCGAGGCCTATCTCATCGAAGGCGGCAAGGTCACGCACCCCGTCAAGGGCGCCACGCTGATCGGCAATGGACCCGACGTACTGACGCGGGTGTCCATGATCGGCAACGACATGGAGCTCGATCCGGGCGTCGGGACCTGCGGCAAGGACGGTCAGGGCGTGCCGGTCGGTGTCGGCCAGCCGACGCTCAAGCTCGATTCACTGACCGTGGGTGGCACCGAGGCCGCCTGAGCGGGCACGCCTTCGGGCTTCGCGAGGCCGCCCGGGCCGAAAAGACCTAGTAGGAAAAGTCGCGGTACAGCGGCCCGAGACTGTGCTGCCAGGCCCCATTGTACAAGTCGAGCAGCTCGTCGGCCGGTGTCCGGCCCCGCTCCACGATTTCACGCAACGGGGCCAGGAACAGGACCTCGTTATTGCCCGTTTCCGGGTCCTGTCGATTGCGCCGGGCCAGCCCCCCTTCGGCGATCGCGACCACCTCTCTTGCCAGATCGAGGACCGAATGTCCGGCGATGCTGGCCCCGAATCCGTCGCGCGGCACCTCGTCGCGCAACCGGGCCTGCGCCTCGACCGACCAGTTCTTGACGAGGTCCCAGGCGGCATCGAGCGCGGTCGAATCGTAGCAAAGCCCGGCCCAGAGTGCCGGCAGGGCGCACAGCCGCCGCCACGGGCCGCCATCCGCGCCACGCATCTCCAGATACCGCTTGAGCCGCACTTCGGGAAAGATCGTCGTCAGATGATCGTTCCAGTCGCTGAAGGTGGGCAGCTCCCCCGGCAGGGCCGGCAGCCTGCCCTTGAGGAAATCACGAAAGGACTGCCCGCTTGCGTCGTGATACGTGCCGTCGCGATACACGAAATACATCGGCACATCGAGGGCGTAATCGACGTAACGCTCGAACCCCATGGCGCCATCGAACACGAAGGGCAGCATGCCGCAGCGATCGGGATCCGTATCCGTCCAGACCCGGCTGCGGTAACTCAGATAGCCGTTCGGCCTGCCTTCACTGAAGGGCGAATTGGCGAACAGCGCCACGGCAATCGGCTGAAGCGCCAGGCCGACACGGAACTTGCGCACCATGTCCGCCTCGCTCGAGAAATCGAGGTTCACCTGCACCGTGCAGGTCCGGATCATCATGTCGATACCGAGCTTGCCCTTCCTCGGCATATAGGCCCGCATGATCCGGTAGCGGCCCTTGGGCATCCAGTTGATGTCGTCCCGGCTCGCCTCGGGATGGAATCCCAGCCCGATAAGGCCGATCCCGATCCTGGAGGCAACGCTCTTTACCTCGCGCAGATGCGTGTGCACTTCGTCACAGGTCTGGTGCAGGTTATCGAGCGGCGCACCCGACAGCTCCACCTGGCCGCCGGGTTCGAGCGAGATGGACGCCTGCCCTTTCGTCAGGGCGATCACCCGCCCCGCTTCGCTGACCGGCGCCCAGCCGAACGCCTGGAGCCCCTCCAGAAGCGCGGCGATGCCGTTCGGCCCGTCATAGGCGATCGGGCGATGGTCATCCCGGGTATAGGCGAATTTTTCGTGCTCGGTTCCGATGCGCCACTTCGCCTCCGGCTTGCAGCCGTCTTCGAGGAACTTCACCAACGCAGCTTTGTCGGCGGCCACACCGGCCGGCAGAAGGGAGGGCGATGACATGATGGCTGGACCGGACTTTGTGGATGGGAGGCGGTTCAGTAGGCCGCGCCGCGCCTTGGTGCTTGCTGCGTTCTTATCGCGTTCCTCGGAAAGCGGGTTGTTCGTGCCAATCCCCAAGTCTTGCCTGCCAACAGGACAGGGCCGCGATAGCGGCGGTATCAGCGCGAAGGACGCGGGGCCCTAATCCGATGGCGGTAGAAAAGGGCAGTTTGCGCATCGGGTCAAGTTCGGAAATCGCGAACCCGCCTTCGGGGCCGGCCAGGAAAGCGGTCGGCCCGGAGCCCATTTCGTCGAGCACATCGAGGATCGGCCGACCACCTCCCGTCTCGTCGCAAACAAGGAGACGGCGCTCGCCAGGCCAATCGGAGAGCACGTCCAAGAGCGGCCGGGGCGGCGCGATCCCGGGCACGGACAGGCGGTCCGATTGTTCGGCCGCCTCGATCGCCTGCGCTTCGAGCCGGTCGAGATTGAGGCGGCGAGCCTGCGTATGTTGGGTCCAGACCGGCACCAGCCGGTCGACGCCGAGCTCTGTCGCCTTGGCCACGAGATTGTCCATCGCTGCCTTCTTGACCGGGGCGAACACCAGCCAGAGATCGGGCGTGGATGTCTGTGGCCGGCGAAGGCGCGCAACTTCGATTTCGGCGCCGTCCCGGCCGAGCGCGCTGATCCGCCCTTCGCCCTCGCCGTCCCGGCCGTTGAACACCAGGACATCGTCGCCCGGCTTCCGGCGCAGCACATTTTTCAGGTAATGAGTCTGCGCCGGGGTCAGGCGAAGCCTGCCGCCGACGGCGAACGGCTCCGGGGTGAACAGCCGCGGCGTGCGGAAATCAGCGCTCATGGCGCCCATCGCTCGCCGGATGTTCCCGCCGGCATTTCCCGACCGGGCAAGGCGGTGCTCATGCGTGTTCTCGTTTTTCTGGCCGTCAAGGTCTGGCGGGTTGGCAGTCACTCGCCTACAAAGAAACAGCGCCGGCGCCAGCCGGACGCACCAGCTTAACCGAGGGACGCCCGCCACCCAAGCCATGTGCCCCGACCGCCACTCCCGCCCCGGAAACGACACCAAAGCGCATAGCGACCTGCGCCCGGAAGACTGGGTCGGGCGCTACCTGCCCCGCGCGCTCGGCCCCTATGCCCGTCTCGCCCGGCTCGACCGCCCGATCGGCACCTGGCTGCTGCTGTTGCCGGGGTGGTGGGCCATCGCGCTGGCGACGCCCTTCGAGTCCGCGGGCCGCGAGACGCTCTGGCTTTTAACATTGTTCGGCCTGGGTGCCGTGCTGATGCGCGGGGCTGGATGCACCTATAACGATATCGTCGACCGAGATTTCGACGGCGAGGTCGTCCGCACGCGCACGCGGCCCCTGCCGAGCGGTCAGGTCTCTGTTCGCGCCGCAATCCTGTTTCTCGCGGGGCTGCTGTTGGCGGCCCTTGGGATCCTGTTGCAACTCACGCCGCTCGCCATCGCGCTCGGCATCGGCTCGCTCGTCCTCGTCTTCACCTACCCGCTCAGCAAGCGGGTGACCTACTGGCCGCAGGCGGTACTGGGGCTGACATTCAACTGGGGGGCGCTGCTCGGATACGCGGCGGTCACCAATGCGCTGGCGGCCGAGGCCTTTCTGCTTTACGCGGCCGGGTTCTTCTGGACCCTCGGCTACGACACGATTTACGCCCATCAGGACAAGGAGGACGATGCCCTCATCGGCGTGAAATCACTCGCCCTCAAACTGGGCGACAGGACACGGCCCTGGCTGCGGGGGTTCTATCTCGCCACCTTCGTGCTGCTTGGCCTGGCGGGCTGGCGGGCCGGGCTGGGGATCGGTTTTTATGCGATCTGGCTGGTCGCGGGCTGGCATCTCTGGCGACAGTTACGCCACGTCGATTTCGCGGATGGCGCCAGTTGCCTCGCCACGTTCCGGTCCAATCGGGATTTCGGCCTGATCGTTCTGGCCGCGGTGATCGCCGGTCAGGCGACCGCCTAGCCCTGGACGGCGGCGCTGAGGGCCGATCCGTCGCCGGCATCGGGGGAGGAAAACGCGGCCCCCGGCAGATGGATCGCCCGGCGCATGAGGCTGGCGGGGCCGCCCTCGGGGGCCTCGGCGCCGTCCTCGACGATCACATAGCGCTGATGGCAGTCATCCACCCTGGCCCAGGAATATTTGGACCACACCTCGTAGGCCTCCTTGAACCGGCTGAACGGCCCAAGCTTCTCGAGCGTCTTGCCCGCGGCCATATGCGAGAAGTCCGTGTCGGCGAACTCGCCGCCGATGACCCAGAAATATGTCGCTCTACCACTCATGGACCGAATCTAGCCTGGGCTTCTTAAGATTCCGTGACGCCCGATCCAGCCCCGCCGGCCTAACCGGCCGGCCGGGCGGGCCCGCGTATTCACGTAGTTTTTATATTCCCAGAATGGCGAGAATCCTACCTTAACCCAGATCAACGGGACCGGATTTCGGCCCCCTGGCGCGCCGGCGCTATCTCGGGGCTGGGCCAGCCGCTAAGCTGCCGGCGATTTTTGGCCCAACCCGTCGCCATTCCGAGACCGCCCCGCGTGACCTATCTGTTTCCGCCCATCCTGAGCGCCATCATCTCCCGCAGTTCGATCCTGCTGATCCTGCTGGTGGCGGCCAAGCTGCTGACACCCGGGGAATTCGATGTCTACGCCCTGATCGCCACGGTCGCCGCCATCGTGAATGCGCTGGTCAGCGGCGGCGGCGACATGTGGCTAAATCGCTTCACGCCCCAATCCTACGCCAAGGTCCGACCCCCGCCGCATATCTGGTTCGTCTATCTCAGCCTGTCGCTGATCATGGCGGCGGCCACCTTCGCGCTTGGGGCGGGGGCGGTTTTGCTCTTCGATCCGCTGCCGGGCTATGCCGGGCCGTTCATCCTGGCGCTCGCCGGCGCCTGCCTTGCCGGCATGACGGAGACCATGCTGGCGGTCATCCGCTCGGCCGGCAATCTCTTCGTCTTTTTCTCGGTCCGCGACGTGGCCACGCCGGTCGCCTATCTGGCGGCCATCCTCATCATCGGTCCAGCGACCGCCAACGGGGTGATCGAGATCTACACGCTGGTCTGGCTCGCCGCCTTTCTTGTGACATTGTTTCTGCTGGCGCAGGAGATCGCGTTGAGCGCGAGCACCATCAACCTGCGCTGGTCGGCCTGGAAACCCGTAGGCAGGCATACGGCCAGCCTGGTCTACGGCAATTTCACGGCCCGCTTCGCGTCATATTTCGATATTCTCGTCCTGTCGGCGGTCGCCCTCGGCATTGTCGGCGAGTATCGCGTCGCCGCGCAGCTCGCCATCGGCTTCATCGTCATTCAGCATTTCATCTTCCTCGGGCTGCCCTGGGAATTGCGCGCCATCGGCCAGCACGGCGAGAAAGGGGCCGGCTTCGCCCAAGTCATGACACGCCAGAGGGCGCTGATCCCGCTGGCCGCCTTCGGGCTCGTGTTGGGGCTGCTTCTGGCGAAGCCCCTTCTCGGATGGCTGGGTGACGGGTTCGTCGAAGTGGTGCCGGTACTGCACCTCCTCCTGCTGGTCCGCTTCGCCGACCTCCTTTGGGGGCCGCAGCACGAAGTCCTGGTCTCGAACGGACGGGCGATCGAAGATGCCCACGCAAACATGCTGTCGGTGCCCGTCTGGGCCGGGGCATTCATCCTTTTCCGCCTTACTTCCCTGCCCGATATCTGCGCCATCGTCGGCGCCACGGCCGTGGCGGCCGCGGGCGCCCAGGCGATCCGCCTCTACTTCCTGCACCGGGCCGGCCTGCCGAGCGTGTTCGGCCATCCCCTCGGCGCTTTCCTGCCACTCAGCCTGACCGCGCTGGTGCTGGTCGGATGCGGATTTTATCTGTATGGCTGAGGCGCGCCGCCGTTGACGCCGGAAACCGCGCACCCCGCCCGTGAGCGAGTAAATTCCATGACCTATGCATCCCTTCGCGATTTCATGACCCGGCTCGAAAACACCGGCCGGCTCGTGCGCGTCAGTGCGCCGGTCTCGCCCGAACTGGAAATGACGGAAATCCAGCGCCGGCTTCTGGCCACCGGGGGGCCGGCGGTGCTTTTCGAGAATCCGGTCCGGGCCGACGGAACACCCTATGACATGCCGGTTCTCGTCAATCTGTTCGGCACGCGCGAGCGCGTCGCCTGGGGCATGAACCGCGAGGCGGACGAACTGTCGGCGCTGGGCGAGACTTTGGCCTTTCTGCGCCAGCCTGAACCGCCCGGCGGCTGGCGCGAGGCGGTGGACAAGCTGCCACTGCTGAAATCCGTGCTCGCCATGCGCCCCCGGACCGTCTCGAGCGGGCCCTGCCAAGAGGTTGTGCTGACCGGAAAGGAAATCGACCTCGCCGCGCTGCCCATCCAGACCTGCTGGCCGGGCGAGCCCGCGCCGCTGATCACCTGGCCACTGGTGGTCACGCAGGACCCCGAAGGCGGCGCCGACGACGTCAATCTCGGGATCTACAGGATGCAGGTCACGGCGCCGGATCGCACGCTGATGCGCTGGCTCCGCCATCGCGGGGGGGCGCAGCATTTCGAGGCGGGCCGGCAGAACGCCGCCCTGCGCGAGGCGGGGCGCCTGCCCGCTGCCGTGGTGATTGGCGCCGATCCCGCGACCATTCTGGCGGCCGTGACGCCGGTGCCAGACCGGCTGTCGGAATACCAGTTCTCCGGCCTCCTCCGGGGCGGGCGACTTGATCTCGTGGCGTGTCGCACGGTGCCGCTTCGGGTCCCCGCCACGGCCGAGATCGTACTCGAAGGCTATGTGTCATTGACCGAGACGGGGCTCGAAGGGCCGTACGGCGATCACACCGGCTATTACAACGCTGTGGAGGAATTCCCGGTTTTCGAGGTGACGGCGCTGACGCGTCGGCGCGACGCGGTGTATCTCTCCACCTTCACCGGCCGGCCGCCGGACGAACCCTCGGTACTGGGCGAGGCGCTGAACGATGTGTTCGTGCCGCTGCTGCGCCAGCAGTTTCCCGAGATCCGGGATTTCTACCTGCCGCCCGAAGCCTGCTCCTATCGCGTCGCCTGCGTCTCGATCCGCAAATCGTATCCCGGCCATGCCAAGCGCGTGATGATGGCCGTGTGGTCGTTTCTCAGGCAATTCATGTACACAAAATTCGTCATCGTCGTGGATGAGGACATCAACGTGCGCAACTGGGCCGATGTCATCTGGGCCGTGTCCACGCGCCTGGACCCGGTCCGCGACGTGACCGTGATCGACAACACGCCCATCGATTATCTCGATTTCGCCTCGCCCGAGTCCGGCCTTGGCGGCAAGATCGGATTCGATGCGACCATCAAGATCGGCCCCGAGACCACGCGCGAATGGGGCCGGGTCCTCAAAATGTCCGAGTCCATGATCCGCCAGGTCACGGACAGATGGGCCGAGCTCGGGCTCCCCGGCAGTGGTCGGCCGGTCGGGGATTAGCCGCGACCGCTCGTGTCTGGGCGCAAGGGCTTTAATCGCCGTCCCCCTCTCCCCATTTCCAAAACAGGAACCCTCCAATCTGGTTCATTCCCCCGATCGCCTCGAAAATTTTCAAGGACACCCCATGACCGATATTCTGCCCGATACCCTCGACCAGTTGTCCGATCTCGTCAGCCGGGCGCTGAAGGCCGGCGCGGACGAGGCCGATGCACTCCTGGTGGACAGCACCTCGCTCTCGGCAAGCTGCCGGCTCGGTGCGCCCGAGCATGTCGAGCGCGCCGAGGAATCGGACATCGGACTGCGCGTGATCGTGGGCAAGCGCCAGGCCTGCGTCTCCTCGACCGACCGCGAGCCTGAAGCGCTGGAGGCGCTGGTCGAGCGTACGCTCGCCATGGCCCGGGCCGTGCCCGAAGATCCGTTTTGCGGTCTCGCGACGCCAGCGCAGATCACCACCGAAGTGCCCGATCTCGATCTCGCCGACAGGGTCGAGCCGAGCCCCGAGCAACTGGCGGCGCGCGCGCTCGAGGCCGAAGAAGCGGCGCGGGCCATAGCGGGCGTCACCAATTCCGAGGGGGGCAGCGCCAGCTGGGGCCGGGCCACCGTCGCCATGGCCGCGAGCAACGGCTTCCGGGGCGGGTTCACCCGCACCCAGCAAAGTGTCTCGGCCGCCGTTCTCGCCGGCGCCGGCACGGCGATGGAGCGCGATTACGAATTCACCGCCGCCGTCTATGGCGAGGATTTGATGCCAGCGGCGGAAGTGGGCCGTCGCGCCGGCGAACGGGCCATCCGCCGCCTCGGCGCGCGCAAGGCGAAGACGGCACGGGTGCCGGTCATGTTCGACCGCCGGGTCGCCAACTCGCTTCTGGGCCACCTCGCGAGCGCGATCAACGGCCGGGACGTGGCGCGCGGCACCAGTTTTCTCAAGGACCGGATGGGCGAGGAAATCTTCGCGCCGGGCCTGACGGTGATCGATGACCCGCACCGCCGCCGGGGGCTCAAGTCCAAGCCCTTCGATGTGGAGGGGTTGGGCGGCGCGCGGCACCAGGTGATCCAGAACGGCCGGCTGACCACCTGGATTCTCGATCTGCGCACGGCACGCCAACTGGGTTTGAGCTCGACCGGTCACGCCAGCCGCTCGACCGGCGGACCACCTTCCCCGGCCAGCTCAAACCTCTATCTGGAACCGGGCACCCAATCGGTTGCGGACCTGATCGGCGATATCGAGACCGGCTTCCTGGTGACCGAGATGATGGGCTTCGGCGTCAATCCCATCACCGGCGATTACAGCCGCGGCGCAAGTGGGTTCTGGATCGAGAAGGGCGAAATTGCCTATCCCGTCAGCGAAGTCACGGTGGCTGGAAACCTCAAGGAGATGTTTCGCCATATCACGCCGGCCGACGATCTCGTATTCCAGTTCGGTACCAATGCCCCGACATTGCGTGTCGATGGCATGACCGTGGCCGGCAGTTGAGTCCGGACGGCGCCGCCCCTCTGAAGGAGGACTGGTCGCTCATGGTCGCGGCCGTGCGCGAGGCGGGCGCCCTCGCCAGCCAGGCTTATCGCGGCACCTTCAGATCCTGGGAAAAGCGGCCGGGCGATCCCGTGACCGAGGTCGACCACGCGGTTAATGACCGGCTGTTCGAAATCCTCTCGGACGCCCGGCCCGATTACGGCTGGATTTCGGAAGAAACCCCCGCGAGCGACTGGCGACCGGATGGACCAAGGAGCTGGTTTGTGGATCCGATCGACGGGACGCGCGCGCTCGTCCGGGGCGAGCCTTTCTTCACCGTCTCGGTCGGGCTGGTGGAGGGCGGCCAGCCCGTGGCGGGGGCCATCCTCAACCCTGCAACGGGCGAACTCTGCGAGGGATATCGGGGTGCCGGCGTAAGGTGGAACGGTGTCGCGGCCCGGGTGAGCGACCGGGACGAGATCGCCGGGAGCCGGATCGCCGGTTTCGTGCGCGAACTGCCCCGGACCCTGCGCGAAGGGCCCTTACGGGACGCCCGGCTGGAACGGTTTAACTCGGTCGCCTACCGCCTCGCCCTGGTCGCGGCCGGACGAATGGAGGCCACACTGTCCGCCAGCGCCAAGTCGTGCTGGGATCTGGCGGCCGGGCAGTTCCTCGTCGAAGAAGCAGGCGGGCGGGCCACCACCCTGACGGGCCCCCTGCCGGATTATCGCACCCCGTTTCGCGCCCCTTCCCTGCTTGCCGCCAATCCGCGGCTTCATGCGCGTCTGAGCGCGGCCTGGCAGGCTCCCCAGGGACCGTTGGCTGGCCATAAACCGGCTGCGAACTCAGACACTTAGGCTGAATTTGTGTGCTGGCGGCCCCCGGTAACGCATGATATGGTGCGCGCCTTGCCGGCGGGGACCAATGTGGCAAATCCGGTCCCGGAGCCGACCTGCGCCGCCCGGAGCACGGAACTGACCATGACGACCCGAAGGGACCGCGCGTGAGCCCGACAGCCCCGCCCCGTTCCCCTGCCCGCCTCGGCGATGCCGACACCCCCCGCCTTCTGGCCCGGCTCTATCGCGAGCATATCCGGCGCTATCTCGGCACGCTGATCGCTGCCAGCTTTTTCATGGCGATAGCCGCCGGGGCGACAGCCGCGAGCGCCTGGCTGATGAAGCCCATTCTGGACGACGTGTTTCTGGCCCGCGACGAAACGGTCTTGATGCTGGTCCCGCTGGCGGTACTGGCGGTGTTCGCGATCAAGGGCGCGGCCACCTATGCCCAGGCGATACTGATGAACCGGGCCGGGCTGCAAATCGTCGCCGATATCCAGCGCCGCCTGTACCGCCACCTGATCCACGCCGATCTCGCGTTTTTCCAGAACACCTCGACCGGGACCCTGATCGCCCGGTTCACCAACGACACGCAGATGCTGCGCGGCGCGACCTCGAGCGTGCTGACCGCCATCGTGCGCGACAGCCTCACCCTTGTGGCGCTTCTGGGCGTGCTCATCTTTCAGGACTGGCAGCTTGCCCTGATTGCGCTGGTGATCTTTCCCGTGGCGATCCTGCCGGTGCGCAAGATCGGCCGGCGCATGCGCAAGGTCTCGACCAATACGCAGCGTGAAGTAGCCGAATTCACGACCCATCTGGACCAGACCTTCCAGGGCGCACGTCACGTCAAGGCCTACACGATGGAGGAGCACGAGGCGAACAAGGCCGATACCGTGATCGAAAAGGTGTTCCGGCTTTTCTACAAGGCCGAGCGCGTGCGCTCCCTCAACCATCCACTCATGGAGACGCTGGGGGGCGTCGCCATCGCCGTGATCATCTTTTACGGCGGCGCGCGCGTGATCGAAGGCGCGACGACGCCCGGCACATTCTTTTCCTTTATTACGGCGCTGCTGATGGCCTATGCGCCAGCCAAAAGCCTGGCGACGCTGAACGCCTCGCTGCAGGAAGGACTCGCTGCCGCCTACCGCGTCTTCAGCTTCATCGACATCGAGCCCGAGATCCGGGACCGCCCCGGCGCCCCTGCCCTCAAGGTGACGGACGCGGCGCTCGGCTTCGAGAACGTCTCATTTTCATATCACCCGGAAGCCCCGGCGCTGCGCGCCATAAACCTGGAGGCCAGGAGGGGACAGACCATCGCGCTGGTCGGGCCCAGCGGCAGCGGGAAATCGACCCTGCTTAACCTGATCCCGCGGTTTTACGAGCCGGACGAAGGGCGCATCACGATCGACGGACAGGACATACGCGACGTGACACTTCGCTCGCTGCGCCAGAGTCTGTCGCTTGTGAGTCAGGAGGTTGCGCTGTTCGACAATACGATTCGCGCCAATATCGCCTATGGCCGCGAGACCGCGTCTTTCGAGGAGATCGAGGCAGCGGCCCGGCGCGCGGCGGCGGATGATTTCATTCGGGCGTTGCCCGATGGCTATGACACCTTTGTCGGCGAGATGGGCGTGCGCCTGTCGGGCGGCCAGCGCCAGCGGATCTCGATCGCACGTGCCATTCTGAACGATGCGCCGATCCTGCTCCTCGACGAGGCGACCTCCTCGCTTGATACTGAATCGGAGCGGCTCATCCAGGCCGGCATGGAAGAACTGATGCGCGGGCGGACGACGGTGCTGATCGCCCATCGCCTGTCCACGGTACAGCACGCCGACCTTATCTGCGTTCTGGACAAGGGCGAGATCGTCGAGCGCGGCACCCATAGCGAACTCCTCGCTTCGGGCGGCGCCTATGCCCGGCTCTATGCGCTGCAATTCCGCGACGGCGGCACGGATACGGGCGAGGTCGCGCTGGGCCTGGATGCGGCTGCCTCGCCGTCACCCGTCCGGTGAGCCTCATCAAGCGCATAAGCCGAAGCGCTCCGGCACAGGCCGGGCTGTGCTGGCTGGGCGCGTGGTATATCCGCCTGGTCTATCTGACCGGCCGCTGGGAGGTCGGCGGCGACGAGGAGACGCGCCGGCTTTGGGACCGGGGCGACGCCTTTATTCTCGCCTTCTGGCACGGCCGGCTTCTGATGATGCCCTATGCCTGGCGCCGGGGGGTCGCGATCCGCATGCTCATTTCGAACCATCCCGACGGCCAGCTTATCGCGCGGACAGTGCGCCATTTCGGCATCGGCTGGGCTGCCGGCTCGTCGACGCGCGGCGGTGCCGGCGCGCTCCGGACCATGATCCGCGCCCTCAGGGCCGGAGAATCCGTGGGCATCACCCCGGACGGGCCCAAAGGACCCCGGATGCGCGCGGGCGACGGCGCGATCGCGCTCGCGCGGCTGACCGGTGCGCCGATCCTGCCGGCCACCTTTTCGGCCAGCCGGGCGGTTCAGGTGGGTAGCTGGGACCGGTTTCTGGTGGCGCTGCCCTTTGCCCGGGGCGTCTTTCTCTGGGGCCGCCCAATTCGCGTTGCCGAACGGGCCGGGCCCGGGGACATGATGCAGGCACGCCACGAACTCGAAGCATCACTCAACGATCTCACCCGCGACGCCGACCGAAAATGCGGCCGCCCGCCCGTCGAGCCCGCGCCTCTCGATCGGGCGGGGGCAGCATGATCTATCGCCTCTATCGCCTGGTCGCGGCACTGGGCTGGCCGATGGCCTGGCTGGTGCTGCAGGTGCGCGTGGCGCGCGGCAAGGAAGATCCGAGGCGACTGGCCGAGCGCTTCGGACGAACGCGGGAGGCGCGGCCCACTGGCCGGCTGTTCTGGTTTCACGGCGCCAGCGTTGGCGAAAGCCTCTCCCTGCTGCCGCTGATCCGCGCCCTGCTCGAGCGCGATCCCGCGCTGAACATTCTGGTGACGACAGGCACCGTCACCTCAGCCGAGATTCTCAAAGCCCGGCTGCCGGCCCGCGCGCAACACCGCTTTGTGCCGGTGGACTGCCCGCAGGCCGTCGCCCGGTTCCTCGATCACTGGCGGCCCGATCTGGGCGTTTGGGTGGAGTCAGAATTCTGGCCGAACCTGATTCTCGGCGCGGAGCGGCGCGCCATTCCGCTTGCCCTGATCAATGCCCGACTGTCGGCCCGCTCCGCCCGGCGCTGGCGGCGCGCCGGGTTCGCCTTTCGTGCCCTCCTCGGGCGGTTCGACAAGATCTTCGCCCAGAGCGAGGAAGCGCTCGCGCGGCTCACCCGGCTGGGTGCCGGGCCGGCGCGTCATCTCGGCAATCTCAAATACGCAGCCGATCCCTTGCCGGTGAAGGAAGCGTTGGTTCACGATAGCGCCGCGCGCCTCCGCGACCGGCCCGTCTGGATGGCGGCCAGCACCCATCCGGGCGAAGAGGAAATCGTCGCCGCCGCGCATCGCGAGATCGCGAAAGACCATCCAGCGCTCCTGACCGTCCTTGCCCCGCGCCATCCCAATCGGGGTGACTCCGTCGCCCGACTGCTGGAGCGTCGGGGCCTGAACTTCGCGCGGCGCAGCCGGGGCGAAATGCCGACCCAGGAGACGGATATCTGGCTGATCGATACAATCGGCGAGCTGGGCACGTTCTTTCGTCTCGCCCCGGTCGTGCTGGTAGGCGGGTCCCTCGTGCCCCATGGCGGGCACAATCTGCTGGAACCGGCCCAGTTCGGGGCGGCCATCCTGACCGGTCCGCATATGGAAAACTTCACCGAAATCATGGCCCGGCTCCGCGACGCCGACGCCGTGCGGCCGGTCCGTGCCGATGATCTGGCGGCAAGCGTATCGGCGCTTTTGCGCGCGCCCGAGGAGCGCGAGGCGCTGGCCCGGCGTGCCCGCGCGGCGGCGGCGGCGGAGCGCAAGATCGTCGATCTTCTGGTCGAGGAACTGCTGGAGCTCGACAAGGCCCGTCGGTCGGCGAGCGACGTCGCCGGGACCGAAGCGAGTGCAAAAAATCGCGAGGCGGGCGATGCGCGCGCCTGAATTCTGGCGCGGCGACCGGCGCGGAACGGGCGCAAGGCTGACGCGTCTCGCGCTCACCCCGGCAAGCTGGCTGTTTCAGGCCGGCGCCTGGCTCCGCCGCCGGGCGACCCGACCCTGCGTCGCGGGCGTGCCGGTGGTCTGCATCGGCAATCTCGTCGCCGGCGGGGCCGGCAAGACGCCGGCGGCGCTGGCGCTGGCGCGCGCCTTCGTGCGCGAGGATTTGCGCGTTCATTTTCTGGCGCGCGGCTATGGCGGGCGGGAGGCGGGGCCGATCCGGGTCGACCCCGAACGCCACGTTGCCGGCGAGGTGGGCGACGAGGCGCTGCTTCTGGCGCGTGTCGCGCCGACCTGGATCGCCCGCGACCGTAAGGCGGGGATCGCCGCGGCGGCCGAAAGCGGGCCTGATCTGGTCATCATGGATGACGGGTTCCAGAACCCGGCCGTCCGCCCGGACGCGAGTCTTCTCGTCTTCGATGGCGGGTATGGTCTCGGCAACAACCGTACCCTGCCGGCGGGGCCGCTGCGCGAATCGCTCGCCAGCGGACTCGCGCGGGCGGCGGCCGCCATGATCGTCGGCCCGGACGAGACCGGGCTGGCAGGCAGGCTGGGTGGGGTCCCCCTGTTCCAGGCCGAGATACGGCCCGACCCCGTAGCCGCCCACCGCCTTCAGGGACGACGGGTCGTCGCCATCGCCGGTATCGGGCGGCCCGAAAAATTCTTCGGTACGCTCGCCGGCCTTGGCGCGACGATCGTTGCCCGCCACGCCTTCGCCGATCATCACCCGTTCGACGCCCGGACGCTCGATCGCATTCTGGCCGAGGCACAAAGCCTTGACGCCACGATCGTGACAACGGAAAAAGACGCCGCGCGCCTGCCGACGGCCTATCGCGCCCGGATCGAAACCCTGCCCGTAACGCTCGAGATCCGGGACCTGGCCCGACTGCTGGCGCTGATCCGAACGAAAATCGGCATGCCCGGCAACGGCCGGCCGGCCTGAGCGCAGGCCCTGGGATAAGGCAGACCATGGTTCACGATGGATGGCGGGCCCGGGTAAATCGTTGGATTTACTGGCCGATTGAAGCCGCGCTTCTGTTCCTCATCTTCGGCCTGTTTCGCCTGGTGCCGATCGATCCGGCCTCGGCCGCCGGCGGCGCCATCGCGCGGACTATCGGCCCCCGCCTCAGGATCAGCCGCCGCGCCCGGAAAAACCTGCGCGCCGCCTTTCCGGAAAAGGACGACGCCGAAATCAACCGCATCGTCCGCGGCATGTGGGAAAATTTCGGCCGCGTCTTCGCCGAATATCCCCATCTCGCGAACCTGGATCTCTATAACGGCGACCGGGTCGAAGTCATCGGCGCCGAGAATATCGACCTGCTGCGCGACGATGGCGCGCCCGGCATCTTCTTTTCCGCCCATCTCGGCAACTGGGAAGTGTGTTCCCTGTCGGCCGCACAGCGCGGCTGCGAGATCACCCAGATCTATCGCCCGGTCAACAACCGGATCGCCGACCACCTGCTGCGCTACGCCCGGCGCACGGCGACGAAGACCATGCTGCCCAAGGGCCGCCAGGCGGCCCGCGGCGCGCTCGAACTGCTGCGCGGTGGCGGCCATCTGGCCCTCCTGGTGGACCAGAAGATGAACGAGGGCCTGCCCATCCCGTTTTTCGGGCGCGATGCCATGACGGCGCCGGCCCTGGCGGCGCTGGCGCTCAAATTTCGCTGCCCCGTGATCCCGGCGCGCTGCGAGCGGCTCAAGGGCGCGCGGTTTCGCATGTGGCTCTACCCGCCGATGGCGCTGCCCGATACCGGCGATACCCAGGCTGATGTGGTGGAGACCATGACCCGCGTGAACCGGATCATCGAGGGCTGGATCCGCGATCATCCCGAGCAATGGCTCTGGCTGCACCGGCGCTGGCCGGACAGCTAGGCCCCGACCCGCGCTCAGGAGGGCGGCGGATCGTCCGGGCGGCCCGGCGTGACAAGGGCCGGATCGAGCGGCGTATCGAACAGGTTCATCCGCCAGTCGAGATGCGCGCCGGTGGCTCGGCCCGTCGCGCCGACCGTGCCGATCAGCGTGCCCCGGGCGGCAATGGCGCCTTCCACCACCAGCACGTCCTGGAGATGGGAGTAGACCGTGGTCAGTCCGTGGCCGTGATCCAGAATGACCGTACCGCCGGTGAAGAACATGTCCTTGTGCGCGACCGCAACCGTGCCGGCAGCGGGCGCCCGCACCGGCGTGCCCGCCGGGGCGGCGATGTCGATGCCCCAATGGGGCCGGCGAGGCTGGCCGTTCAGGATGCGCCGGCTGCCGTAGACGCCGGTGACGGGCCCTTCGGCCGGCCAGATAAAGGCCTTGTCGAAAAATTCCGCCGGGCTGAACCGGGCCTTCGCCGCCTTGATGAGGGCGCCCTCTTCCCGGATACGCGCCATATCCGCCGCGCTCGGCGAAACCTTGCGGGGCGGTAGCCCGTCGATCCGCTGAACATCGTAGTCGCGCGGCGCGATCCGAAGCGCGGTCCGCGTTTCCGTGCCGTCGGGTGCGACCACGACGAGGGTCGCGGATTGGCCGGCGTCCGGGGCTATGCCCAGCAACAGCGCACCCGAAGGCCCGACTGCGACCGCACCCGCATCGAAACGCGCTGTCGACCCGGCCGGCACCCGCCCCGTCATGAGCCCGCCCGGCCGGGCGGGGCCCTCGAGCGCGACCGACGGCGCTTCCGCCCGAGCGGATGGGGAGGCCGCGATGATGACGGCGAGCCCCAGCATCAGACTGAAAATCCTGCGACCGGCCATCATCGTCCGATTCCGTTCGAGCGCGCGTTTCATCACAAGAGATCTCCCTGCCGGTCGTCGGGCCCCCGCTTTGCCGGCACCGCCCGCTTTCCCTTTGCCTTCGCGGCCGTGTTACGGCCGCCGGCGGATTTTCCCGACTCGACCGCGTTCGTCACTGTCGCCGCCGCACGCCCGTCGTGAAACTCGATGATGACGCGCGGGTCCGTCGCCGCCGCCTTGAGGAGCGCCGCGCGCGCCGTTATCGGGTGGTCGGCCGGATCGCGCACCACGGCATACCCCCGGCGGAGCACATCCTCGTAGGAATAGCTCGTAAGCAGCTGGGCGAGGCTGGCGACCTCCCGCCTGCGCTCGGCCACGAAGCGCCTTCCGGTCCTGGCAAGCGCGTCGCCAAGCCGGGCGACCTCGCGCCGCTGGCGCCGGATGTCCTGGTTGAGCATCGCGGGACGGAGGCGGGCCGTTCGGTGCCGAAGGGCCGCCTCCCGGTCGCGGAGGAGGCGCTGCAAGGCACCCGTCGGGTCGCCGGCCCCGGACAGACGATGCGCCTTCTCGCGCAGGAGTGCCCGCAGGCTGAAACTGAGGCGGTCGCCCGTCTCATCGAGGCGGCGCATGGCATCCTCGAGCAAGCTCCGGGGATCCGGCAGGCCGCGCGCGAGGCCCTCCAGGCGGGTCCGGCGATAATCGATGACCCGGCGCACGGCCCCGTCGAGGCGCGCGGATTTCTGGGCCACCTCCTCGATCAACTGGTGCCGCACCGGAACCGCCATCTCGGCCGCCGCCGTTGGTGTCGGCGCGCGCCGGTCTGAAGCGAAATCGATCAGCGTCGTATCGGTTTCATGCCCGACGGCGGAAATCAGCGGCAGATCGGACTCGGCCGCGGCGCGCACGACAATCTCCTCGTTGAACGCCATGAGGTCTTCGAGACTGCCGCCGCCCCGGGCGACGATCAGCACGTCGGGGCGCGGCACCGGCCCGCCCGGCCGGAGTGCGTTGAACCCCCGGATGGCCTCGGCCACCTGTCCCGCGGCCGCCTCGCCCTGTACCGCAGCGGGCCAGATCAGCACATGAACCGGAAAGCGGTCGCTCAGCCGGTGGAGAATATCGCGGATGACCGCTCCCGTGGGCGAGGTGACGACGCCGATGACCCGGGGCAGAAACGGCAGCGGCTTTTTCTTCGCCTCGTCGAAAAGCCCCTCGGCCGCGAGCTTGCGGCGGCGGTCCTCGATCAGCTTGAGGAGCGCACCCTCGCCCGCGAGTTCCACGCTTTCCACCACGATCTGGTAGCGCGAGCGCGCGGCAAAGGTAGTCACCCGCCCGGCGCAGATGACCTCCATCCCGTCTTCCAGCGCGAGCCGCAGCCGGCCGGCCGTTCCGCGCCACATGACCCCGTCGATCACCGCGCTCTCGTCCTTGAGTGCGAAATAGACATGGCCCGAGCCGGCCCGCTTGAGACCGGAAATCTCGCCCCGCACACGCACCGTGCCGAACTCGCCCTCGATCACGCGCTTGAGCGCGCCCGAGAGCTCGGAGACGGTGTATTCACCCTGGTTATGGCCGGGCCCGGTTTTTTCCGCCATGGCTTTCCTTGTGCTAGAAGACGGATGGCCATCCTATCAGGTGAAACCGCAAGGGGCGATACGGGCCCGCGCGCATCGGATCCGCGATGAGTGAAAATGCGAAGAGGGGGACGGAAAGGATGAAAATCCTCGTGGTCGGCAGCGGCGGACGGGAACATGCGCTCTGCTGGGCGCTCAGCGCCTCGCCCTTGTGCGAGGCGATCATTGCGGCGCCCGGCAATGCCGGGATCGCAGAGATCGCCGAGTGCGTCGCGGTTGCCGCCGATGATGTGGAGGGACTGGTCGCGCTTGCCCGCGACCGGGCGATCGATCTCGTCGTCATCGGCCCCGAGGCGCCCCTCGTCCTCGGCCTGGCAGACGCGCTGCGCGAGGAAGGCATCCGCGCCTTCGGCCCCAGCGCCCGGGCCGCGCGCCTCGAAGGGTCCAAGGGGTTCATGAAGGATCTCGCCAACAAATACGGCATTCCCACCGCCGCTTATGGCCGGTTTCACGACGCCGAGGCCGCAATCCGCTTCATCCGCGAAAAAGGGGCTCCCATCGTCGTCAAGGCCGACGGGCTGGCGGCCGGCAAGGGCGTGATCCTGGCCGATAGCGAGGCGGAGGCGATCGAGGCGGTGCGGGAAATGATGGCGGGCGACCGGTTCGGCGAGGCCGGCCGGGAAGTGGTGATCGAGGAGCGCCTCCGGGGTGAGGAAGTCAGCTTCTTTGCCCTGGTGGATGGAGAGACTGCGCTGCCGCTGGCCTCGGCCCAGGACCACAAGGCGGTGGGCGAAGGCGATACGGGGCCGAACACGGGCGGAATGGGCGCCTATTCGCCGGCGCCGATCATGACCGATGCGCTGGCCGAGGAGGTCATGGCGACGATCATCACCCCCACGGTCGCGGCCATGAAGGCGGAAGGCTGCCCGTTCGAGGGCGTGCTGTTCGCCGGCCTCATGGTGGACGAAAACGGCCCGAAGCTTCTCGAATTCAACGTGCGCTTTGGCGATCCCGAATGCCAGGCGCTGATGATGCGTCTCAGATCCGATCTCCTGACCGCGCTGGTCGCGGCGACCGATGGCGAGCTGGCCGATTTCGATATGCGCTGGGACCCTCGGACGGCGCTGTGCGTCGTCATGGCGGCCAGGGGCTATCCCGGCAGCTATGAACGCAACACCGAAATCCGGAATCTCGCCGCCGCCCAGGACGACGACGTGGTGGTGTTTCACGCCGGCACGTCGCGCCGGGACGGCCGGCTGGTGGCGACGGGCGGGCGCGTGCTGGGCGTGACGGCACGCGGACAGAATGCGCGCGAGGCGCAGGTGCGGGCCTATGCGGCGGTCGACCGGATCGACTGGCCGGGCGGTTTCTGCCGCCGCGATATCGGCTGGCGGGCGGTGGAACGGACGGGCGCGGACGAGCGGGCGGACAGCACCTAGCCCCGGGCAGGGCCGGCCGGGCTGCCATCAGCGCCGGGGTTTGAAGAAATCCTGAAGCAGCGCGGCGGCGGCGGTTTCGCGCACGCCGCCGATGATCTCGGGCGCATGGTGGCAGCTCGTGCTGTCGAAAATGCGGGGGCCATGCTCCACCCCGCCGCCCTTCGGGTCATAGGCGCCGAACACCAGGCGGCGTATCCGCGCAAAGGAGATCGCCTGCGCGCACATGGGGCACGGCTCCAGCGTAACGTAAAGATCGGCATCGGGCAGGCGCGGGCTGCCCCCGTGCAGGGCTGCCTCGCGCAGGGCCAGGATTTCTGCATGGGCCGTCGGATCGGTCTGGGTCTCGGTCAGGTTATGGGCACGGGCGAGGATACGGCCCGACCGCCCATCGACGATGACGCAGCCCACCGGCACCTCCCCCCGCGCCGATGCCTGGCGGGCCAGATCGAGCGCCAAATCCATGGGCGCGCCCGCGTCATTGGCCGGCGATTGCAATGGATAAGACGGGGGCTCCGGCGTATTCATGACCGGACGGTCGCCCAGGACGCTTGAGGCGTCAAGCGGCCTTGCCTAGGTTACGCGCCATGAGTGGAACCCCATGACATCAGCTCCGACAATGTCCGGCACGCGCCGCCCCGTGATCGGGGTGACGGTGGATTCCGAAGCCCCCGGGGGATATTCGAAATTTCCGTGGTATGCGCTGCGCGAGAATTATGCCGGCGTCATCGCCCGCGCGGGTGGCCTTGCGATGCTGCTGCCGCATGAACCCGACCTCACGGACCATTACCTCGACCGGCTCGACGGGCTCGTGATCACGGGCGGAAATTTCGACGTCGACCCGGCGCTTTTCGGGGCAGCCGAAAAACATGCGAGCGTCACCACCAAGGACCGGCGCACCGCCTTCGAGATGGCGGTGACTGAGGGCGCGCTCGCCCGGGACCTGCCGGTGCTGGGCATTTGCGGCGGCCAGCAATTGCTGGCGGTAGCGCTGGGCGGCACGCTGATCCAGCACATCCCGGACGAAGTCGAGGGCGCGCTCGCCCACGAGCAGCCCAACCCGCGCGACGAAGCGGGACACGAGGTCACGGTCCGGCCGGACACGTTGCTTTACGAGATCGTCGGAACCGATACGCTCATGGTAAACAGCGCCCATCACCAGGCGGTCAGGACGGTGCCCGGTCCTGTCGTGGTCAACGCGACGGCGGCGGACGGCGTGATCGAGGGGATCGAGAACCCGCGCTATCGCTTCTGTCTCGGTGTCCAGTGGCATCCCGAATTCGAGATTTCACCGGGTGACCGGCGGCTGTTCGAGGCCTTTCTCGAGGCCGCCCGCAAATGACGGCGAAGCCCGATGGCGGAACGGCTGGCGAGCGCATCGCCAAGGTCATCGCCCGGCGAAGCCCCTATTCGCGGCGCGACGCGGAAAGGCTGATCGCCGACGGTCGCGTCACCCTGGCGGGCCAGCCCGTCAGCCAGCCGGCCCGCAACGTGCCCCCCGATGCCGCGATCGAAATCGACGGCGAAAGCCTGGCCGGGGCCGCGCCCATCCGCCTCTTTCGCTATTACAAGCCGGTCGGCCATGTCACGACCCATCGCGATCCCGAGGGCCGGCCCACGGTTTTCGACCACCTGCCGCCGACCCTCAAGGACGAGGTGGCGCGCCTCGTGAGCGTCGGGCGCCTCGACATCAACTCGGAAGGATTGTTGCTGCTGACCAATGACGGCGGCCTCGCCCGCCATCTCGAATTGCCGGCCACGGGCTGGCGACGACGCTACCGCGTGCGGGTGCACGGCCGGCCCGATCCCGACGGGTTGGCCAGGCTGGCCGGGGGCGTCACCATCGAGGGCGTGAGCTACGGGCCGATCGAGGCGCGGTTGGAGCAGCGAACCGGCGCCAATGCCTGGCTGACCGTCAGCCTGCGCGAGGGCAAGAACCGCGAGGTTCGCCGCGTGATGGCCCATCTCGGGCTCGAGGTGAACCGGCTGATCCGCATCGCCTATGGCCCGTTCCAGATCGGTCGGCTCAAGCCGGGCGACGCGGCAGAAGTGCCTGCCAAGGTGCTGCGGGAGCAACTGGGCGGGGTTCTCAAGGAATTGGGCCGATCGGGATGAGGATCGCGGCCGGGCAGCATCGCGGCCGCCGCCTGGCGGAGATCGACGGCCGGGACATCCGCCCCACGTCGGATCGGGCCAGGGCGGCGGTTTTCGATATCCTGGCCCGCGGCAGGCTGGCGGCGACAGGATGGTCGATCGAGGGCGCGGTCGTCCTCGACGCGTTCTGCGGCACCGGCGCGCTCGGCCTCGAGGCGCTCAGCCAGAGCGCCGGCTTCGCCGTGTTCATGGATACAAGTCCCCACGCGCTCGCCCGCACGCGCGAAAACATCCGCGCCCTCGGCGAAGCCGGGCGCAGCCTGTCCCTTCAGGCGGACGCCCTCGCCCCGCCCCGACCGGGTCCGTCTCTCCCGGGCCGGGCCGGGCTCGTCTTCCTCGACCCGCCCTATGGCGAAAACCTTGGTCCCGCAGCGCTGGTCGCGCTCGACCGGGCCGGTTGGGTGGCTCCGGCGGTGGTCGCGGTGTTCGAGATGGGTGCGCGCGACGCGTTTGCCCCGCCCGAGGGTTTCGAGATCGTCGATACGCGACGCTACGGCGCGGCCCGGATTTGCTTCACCCGGCGGACGGGCTGAGAGCCCCTTCGGTCAGGTCGTAAAAAACCAGCCCCAGCCCCAGAAGCAGCCCGTTATAGCTGCCATGCAGCAGCATCGACCAGACAAGGCCGTGACGCACCCGCATATAGGCGAGGAACAGCCCCATCAGAATCTGCGGCGTGACCAGCACCAGCTTGATCGCGGCCGGCACCGCCTGATCCTCGGGGAAGACGAAATTGGCGAGATGCACGAGGCCGAAGACCAGTGCCGAGGCATAGACGATCCAGCGGAAATGGCGCGTCCACCAGGCGCCAAGGCGCTCGCGCTGTCCGCGCAGCAGGCCGGCCACCAGAAAACCCAGGAGAACGGCCAGGATCATCAGAACGGCCATCGCCTCGAGCATGGCCGCGGTGACGAGCCCGCCGGCGAGAGAGATAACGATAAAAATCGGATGAAATCGAGCGACGTAAAGGCGGAAGACCGTCTCTTCCACGACGGGCACCAGCACCACCGCCAGCGCGAACAGCAGAAGCAGGCTGTCGCCCGCTTCGAACAGCTTTTCGACGCTGTGCTCGTAGCCGCCAAGCTGCTCGAGGACGCCATAGATGGCCGGTGACAGAAGCAGGATGAGCCCGGCCGCAATCAGCAGGCAGCGCAGCAGGATCCGGAAACGCTTGGCCGGCCGCGCCGCATAGCGCACGGGCGTCGGGTGACACAAGAAATGCCAGATATCGCGCGCGGTGGCGCCGAACCGGGCCGGCGGCGGGGGCGGCGATGCCGGCCACCCCGATGCCCGACCGGCGCCCGGTGGCAGGTCCTCACCTGGCTGCTGGCCGAGGCTCATGCCTTACCCCGCCCTCAACCGGCGGCTCGCGAGAAACGCCAGCATGAATGCCGGGACCATAATCAGGGCACCGGACAGATAAGGCCCGTCCGGCCCCAGCCCGACGAAGATGAACCCGGCCCAGGCGGGTCCCAGCACCCGCGCGAGGCTGGAGGCCGATTGCGATATGCCCAGTACGCTGCCCTGCATTTCGGACGGGCTGTTGCGCGAGATGAGCGCCGAGAGGGCCGGACTGGCGAAGCTGATCCCGGCCGCCATCAGACCCATCGCGGTATAGGCGCCGGCGGGTGTTTCAGTCTGCGTCACCGCGAACAGGCCGAAGCCGAGCACGAGACTGCCCAGGAGCACGAGATTGGCTTCGCCCATGAGACGCGTCAGCGGCCCGATGGCGCCGCCCTGGATGAGGGCCGCGAGCAACCCGGCCACGCCAAAGGCGGTCCCGACCTGACGCGGCCCCCAATCGAGCCGGCGCTCGGCCCAGAGGGCGTAGGTCGATTCCATGCCCGCAAAGACAAAGGTGAAAATGAAGAACAGCACGATCAAGAGGCCCAGCACGGGCAGGTGCAATGCGCGACCGAGCTCGGCCAGCCGGCCGGCTGGCGTGAGGCCCCGGAAGGCGGCCGCGCGTTTGTCCGCCGTCCAGGATTCCCTGAGCAGCGTCAGTGTCATCACGACCGCAACACTGGAAAGCCCCGCGGCAACCAGGAAGGGCGTGCGGAAATCCGCCTCGCTTGCACTGGGGCCGCCCAGAAGCCCGCCGATAATGGGGCCGAAGATAAAGCCGAGGCCGAAGGCGGCGCCGATCAGCCCCATGCCGCGCGAGCGTTGCTCGGGCCGCGTAACGTCGGCGACATAGGCCATGGCGGCGGCGATGTTGCCGGACATGAAGCCGCTGGCGGCCCTGGCCGCGAACAGCATCCAGAGATCGGTCGCAAACGCCATCCAGAGATAGGCCGCCGCCGTGCCGAGGACCGAGGCCGCCAGCACGGGCTTGCGACCGATCCGATCCGACAGGCGCCCCCAGAACGGGGCGGCGATGAACTGCGCGACCGAGAATGTGGCCATCAAAAGGGTCACGACATCGGGCGCGGCGCCGAAATGTTCGGCGTAATAGGGCGCCAGCGGGATGATGATGCCAAACCCGAGAAGATCAACGAAAACGATCAGAAGCAAAATAGGCATGAATTAGGACTGGAAAAATGCCCGAGACAGGATTGGCAGTGTTGCGGTAACGGGGAGCGGCGCGCCCGTGCGGGTGACCGGTGCCTGGACCATACGCAAGATCAGCGCCGACCGAAAAGCTTTTCGATATCCTTGAGTTTGAGCTCGATGAAGGTGGGCCGGCCGTGGTTGCACTGGCCGGAATGGGGCGTCGCTTCCATTTCGCGCAGAAGCGCGTTCATTTCCGCCAGGCTGAGGCGGCGGCCGGCGCGCACGCTGCCGTGACAGGCGAGGGTGCCGCAGACATCCTGTAACTTTTCCTTGAGCGACAGCATCTCACCCAGCCCGCGCAACTCATCGGCCAGATCCCGGACGAGGCCCTGAATATCTGCCTCACCGAGCAGCGCCGGCATTTCCCGCACGACGACAGCGCCAGCGCCAAAGGCCTCGATCGCGAGCCCGAGCTCGCCCAATTCGTCCGCCCGGGCGACGAGACGGGCACAATCCTCCTCGTCCATCTCGATAATCTCGGGCAACAGCAATCCCTGACGCGGCACGCCTCCCGCGGCGAGGTGGCGTTTCATGCGCTCATAAACGAGGCGTTCGTGTGCCGCATGCTGATCGACGATCACGAGACCGTCACGCGTCTGGGCGACGACATAGGTCTCGTGCACCTGCCCGCGCGCCGCGCCAAGCGGGTAGTCGGTCGCTGGCGGGGTATCGACAGACCCGTCATGCCCGAGCCCGGCGCGGGAATCGGCCTGAGGCGCCAGCGCGATCGCATCGCCCAATGTTGCCGTAGTACCGCCAGCTCCCGGGCTGGCGGGACCGGTTCCTGGATCCCGGCCGTACGCCGCCCCGGGCCCTTCGGCCAGGCCGGGTCGCGACGACGAGGCAGGCGCTGGCCCTTCGCGGTAAAAAGCGCCGAGCGCCGCCTCGGCCGCCGTCGTCGATGTCCGGTGGCCGGCCGCGGCCAGCGCCTGGCGGAGAGCGCCGACGATCAGGCTGCGCACGAGTGCGTTGTCGCGAAACCGCACCTCGGCCTTGGCCGGATGCACGTTGACATCCACCTGATCCGCCGGCAGGTCGAGAAAGAGGGCCACCAGGGGGTGACGGTTGCGCGCGAGAAAATCCTGGTACGCGCCGCGCACGGCACCAAAAAGCAATTTGTCGCGCACTGGCCTGCCGTTCACGAAGAGATACTGCCGATCGGCCAGCGCGCGGTTCAGCGTGGGCAGGCCGGCGAAGCCGGACAGGCGTACGGGTCCCCGCGACGCCTCGATGGCGAGCGCGTTCTCGCCGAACTCGCGACCCATAATTTCCGCCAGGCGCGTCCGTCGGCTTTCGAGAAGATCGCCGGTGCCCGCGTTGTATTGCCGGGGCAACTTGTCATCGAGACGCAGCGAAAAGCCGATTTCGGGATGCGCCATGGCAAGCCGCTGAACGACATCGACCGCATTTGCCTGTTCCGCCCTTTCGCTCTTGAGAAATTTGAGCCGCGCCGGCGTCGCGAAAAAAAGGTCGCGCACCTCGATCCGCGTGCCCGCGACAAGACGGGCCGGGCGCTGATCGCCGATCCGCCCGCCCTCCACCGAAACCTGCCACGCGCCGTCTCCGCCCGTGCCCCCGCGGGTCCGGCTGGTCAGGGTGACCCGGGCCACGGCGGCTATCGAGGGCAGCGCCTCGCCACGAAAGCCGAAGCTCGAAATATCGAAGAGATCGTCGTTCTCCAGCTTGGAGGTGCAATGGCGCTCGAGCGCGAGACACATGTCCTCGGCCGTCATGCCGGCGCCGTCATCGGTGACCGCGATCAGGCTGCAGCCGCCATTGCGGATCGCAATATCCACCTTTCGCGCCCCCGCATCGATCGCGTTCTCCACCAACTCCTTGATGACGGAGCCGGGGCGCTCGATCACTTCGCCGGCGGCGATGCGGTTGATCGTCGCCTCCGACAGGCGGCGGATACGGGCTCGCGCGGGGCTGGCGGACGCGGGATCGGTCATCGTCGAGCCTGCTCGCGCAGATATTCGCGGGCCAGCACCTTGCCCTCCTCGACCGCCGGCTGATCGAACGGGTCGACCCCGAGTAGCTCGGCCGCAAAAACCGTCTCAAGCATGAAATGCATGAGCAGCCCGCCGAGGGTCCGGGCCGACAGCGCGTCTATCTCGAACACGCGGACCGGGTGGCCGCGCTTGATAAGGGTTTCGGCCGTGGCGCGCTGCTCGGCCGCCATCAGATCGCCCATGGTCCGGCCGCCAAGATACGCCAGATCCGAATCCGCCTCCGCCCAGTCGGGTCCGATGCGACGGCCGGTCCCGCCCATCGCGGCCTGGATCATCGTCACCACCTTGTCGGCCGGCCCGTCGAGATAAAGCTGCAACTGGCTGTGCTGGTCCACCGCGCCCCGGGCCGCGATGGGAGTGAGCCCCTTGCCGTTCTTGCCCAGACTTTCCGCCCAGAGCTGGCGGAACCAGAGGGCGAAGGGAAACAGCACGTCGATATACGGCATCAGGACCGACTGGCTGCGCCTGCGCCCTTCCGCCAGCCCCACCAGAAGCGCCGCGCCGGCGGCGGGCGGCGCATCCAGCGCGGACGCGGCCGAGAGAGTTTCGTCGAGAACGAGCGCGGCCCCCTCGCGCAGCGCCCGCCCGTCCACACCATGGATGAAGGCGGGCAGGAGCCCCACCAGGGAGAGGATGGAAAACCGCCCACCCACCGCAGGGTCGTGATCCAGGACGGGGAAGCCGAGCCGTGCGGCCGCGCGGCGAAGTGGCGAGGCGTCCGGCACCGTGATGGCCACGAAGTGATCCGCCGCCTCTCTCCCGGTTGCCGCTTGCCGCCAGTGATCGAAGACAATTGCGAACTGGCACAGCGTTTCCGCCGTGGAGCCCGATTTGGAAACGACGAGATAGCCTGTTCTCGCCGGGTCGATCCGGGCGAGGACCGTCTCGATGCCGTCCGGATCGATGTTGTCGAGGAAATGCAGTCGCGGCCCGCCGGCACCCGGCAGCGCGCAGAGCGTCCGGGCGCCGAGGCTGGAGCCGCCGGTCCCCAGCACCACCACATCCGCCATATCGCGCCGAAACCGGTCGGCCAGGGAACGAAGGGCCGCCAGATCGTCGCTTCGCGTGGGCAGGCGCAGCATGGGGAGTCTGTTGCGGTCATGCTCGTCCTGAAGGCGGGCTAGCCGAGCCGAGAGGCGCGCCTCATAGCGGACGAGATCGGACCTCGCGAGACCCCCTGCCCCGAGCCGCTCCGAAAGGCATCCCTCCACGCGCATGAGATAGGGCAGGCTGTCGAAACCGGACTCGGACGTCATGGCAGATGGCTTTCAGGTCAGCGCGCCGCAGGGGCGGAGGCCCAACTTAGCAGAGCCGGGACGGCCGATCACCCGTTCCGGGAGCGCGCGTTTCACTCCGGCGCGGAAGGCAGGGCCAGCGATTGCGCATCGTCGAGGTTTTCGGGCTCGCCGGCCACCACGAAGGTGAGCGCGCCGGGGGCCAGGAGACGCTTCGCGACGCGCTGAAGATCGGCCAGGCTAACGCCCTCGATCAGGGCGTTGCGCCGGTCCATGTAATCGATGCCAAGGTCATTGCGCTGCATCATCAGCACCATGTCGGCAATCTTGCCCGTGCTGGTCAGTCTGAGCGGAAAGGAGCCGGTCAGGTAGGTGATGGCATCCGCACGCTCGCTCTCCGTCACACCGCCGGACTGCAACTTCTCCCACTCCTCGCGGATGATGGCGATGGTCTCGGCCACCCGCGCGTTTTCCGTCGCCACATTGCCAATCATCAGCGGCGCCTGGTCGAGCGGCACGAGATAGGTGCTGATCCCGTAGGCGAGGCCGCGCTTCTCCCGCACCTCCTCCATAAGACGGGCTGCGAACCCGCCCCCGCCCAGGATATAATTGAGTACATAGGCGGCGTAGAAATCCGGGTCATCGCGCGCGATCCCGCGATGGCCGAAAATCACGACGCTTTGCGGCCGGTCGCGCCGCACGACCAGCGCCCCGCCGTCTTCCGATATGCTGGCCCGCGGGACGTCGCCCGCCGCCGGTCTCTCGCGCAACGCCCCGAACGTCTCATCGAGCAGTCCGCCCAGTTCGGCCGGCGTGATGTCGCCCGCCACGGCAATCATCAAATTCTCGCGCGCGAAACGGTCTTTGACGAGGGCGCGCAGGTCCTCGACCGTGATGTCCGAGATGGTCTCGGGCGTCCCTTCCGCCGGCCGGCTGTACGGATGATCACCCAGCATCGCGCGGTACCAGCCCCGGCTTGCGATAACATCGGGATCCTGGGCACGCTGGCGAAGCCGGGCGATGATTTCGGCGCGCTTGCGTTCCACCACATCTGATTCGAAGCGCGGGTCCGTCAGGGCGAGGCGCAGCAGGTCGAAGGCGGCGGCCCGATTGGCCGAAAGGGTGCGCAACTCGCCCGTGACCTCGTCGGGCCCGGCCGAAAAGCCGAGATCGACGGCGAGCTCCTCGAGCCGCGCCTGAAAGGCCTGGGAATCGAGCGGCCCGGCGCCCTCGTCGAGCAGAACCGTGGCGAAAGAGGCGAGCCCGCCCTTGTCCGCCGGATCGAGTGCCGCCCCCCCTTTGAAGGCAAAGCGGAGAGATATGACAGGCAGGCTGTGATCCTCGACCAGCCAGGCCTCGATCCCGCCCGGGCTGACCACACGCTCGACCGGAACGGCGGCCGCGGCCGGCCAGGCCAGCAACAGCGCAACGAGGACAGGGACAAGGCGCTTCATCCGGGTTTTCCTCCGGTCACGGCAGTGCCGGGGCCGGGGCCGGGGCATCGGCGGTCGCGACCGGCACCAGATACCCCGTCACCGAGGCGAACGGCACGAGAATGCGCTTCGCCACACGCTGCACGTCTGCCGGCGTGACCGCCGAAATCCCCGCAACCCAGCCGGAGACGTCGTCCATCGTGCCACCCGTCGAGAGCGTGACGCCGAAGACGCGGGCCAGCGCAAACAGGCTGTCCTGGGCGTAGATGGCAGAGGCCTGCATCTGGCCGACGGCCCGGGCCACCTCGGTTTCGCTGACGCCATCGCTCTTGATGTCGTCCAGAATTCCGGCCATCCCCGATTCGAGCGCCGCCAGCTCGACCCCGGGCCGCGGCGAAAGGGAAAGCCAGAACGTGCCCAGATCGCGCGCTTCGCCGTCGTAATAAGCGCTCGCGCCGGCGGCGAGGCCGGCATCGATCGCCAGTTCGGTATAGAGCCGGCTGGTCGGGCCGCCGCCCAGAATATGGGCCAGCACTTCGGCCGCGAAAGCATCGTTGCCGGCATCGGGCACGCGATCAGCCGAACGATAGGACGGAGCCAGATAGGCGCGATTGAGCCGGGGCAGGCTGACCTCGGCGCTTTCGATCGTGACCTCGCGGATCGCATCGCCCGCGGGTTCCCGAGGCCGTTCGCGCGCCGGCAGGTCAGAGGGGGCATGACCGCCGTAATACTTACGTGCAAGCGGCAGAACCTCCTCCAACGTCACATCGCCCGCGACGACGAGAATGGCGTTGTTGGGGGCGTAATATCGGCGGTAGAAGGCGAGCGCGTCTTCTTGCGTCAGCGCCGCCACCTCGGGCGCCCAACCGATGATGGGCCCGCCATAGGGATGATTGACGAACAGCGCCGCCATCATCTGTTCGCGCAGCCGGCTGGCGGGCTCGTTGTCGATCCGTTGGCGCCTCT
This sequence comes from Alphaproteobacteria bacterium, assembly GCA_040220875.1. NCBI lineage: Bacteria > Pseudomonadati > Pseudomonadota > Alphaproteobacteria > Alphaproteobacteria bacterium. The sequence continues at coordinate 418,741 of JAVJVX010000005.1, forward strand.
CCTCCAGGATCACGTCCCGCTCGGTCATGACTGTTTCGGCGTCGAGACGCAGATTGCGCATCCGGTCGGCCTCCAACTCCATCACCCGTGCAAGCCGGTCGCGCGCGACGCTCTGGAAATAGGCGGTGTAGTCCTGGCTGGTGAAGGCATTATCCCGCCCGCCGAGACGGGCCACGATGCGCGAGAATTCGCCCGGCGCGATTTTTTCAGTCCCCTTGAACATGAGATGTTCGAAGAAATGGGCGATCCCCGATTGCCCCGGCGCCTCGTCGGCCGAGCCCACCTGGTACCAGACCATGTGCGTGACGACGGGCGAGCGATGGTTCGGAATTACGACGATGCGAAGCCCGTTCTCGAGCACCGCGCTCTCCGCGCCGAAATCGATTTTGGAGATGTCGAGCCGGGCCGGCACGGCCGCGGTCGCCGGCGAGGCGCCCATGGCCGGCGGCGCGCCGTCTGTCGCGAATGCGGGGGCGACCGGGAGGGTTGCGGCGGCGAGCAGGCCGCCGACAAGGGGGCTCAGCCAGGGCCTGGGACGGTGCGGTCGTGCTCGGCGGGCCGGTCGGCGCATTCGATACTTTCCGTAAGCGCTTGTGGTCGAGCGCTCTAATTTCCCCCGGCTTCCGCGGCCGACGCGGCCGCGCGGGCAAGCAGCGCCCGTTCGCCGGCCGATTGCCCGCCCGTCGCCGCAGGTACCGGGATGGGGGGATTTTGCGCGGGGCCAGGCTGATAGGCCTGGGGCGCCGGGTAGGCCGGATACGCTTGGGGTGCCGGGTAGGCCTGGGGCGCCGGATATGCCTGGGGCGGCGCAGGATAGGGCTGGGGCGCACCATAGCCGTAGCCGGCCCCATAGCCCGAGGATGGCATCGCGCCGTAGCCGGAAGACGGGGTCACGCCGCCATACCCGCTTCCGGGCGTGTCGTATGATGACGAGGGCAGAACCGGTGCGGGGGGCTGGTACTGATAGGGCTGGGTATAATACTGCGTGTAGGGGTTCTGGTACGGCTGAGCCTGATAGTCCGGATAGCCCTGATTGTCCGGGGCCGGCGCCTGGGCGATCTCCGTGCCCGGATGGGCCGGCGCCTCACCGATCTCACCGGGCTGGCCCGGCGCGGCCTGTGCGCCGTCCGTCGCCTGCCGCGCGACCCGGTCCGAGCGGATCTGGCCTTCCGGAGCGATATAGCCGGCCTGGGCCTTGATCTGGGCCAGGCGTTCGGCCGGACTGCCCGAGCCCTGCAGCGAGCCGCTTCTGAGCGCCCGTTCGTCACGCGCCAATCGGTCCGATTCAGTGACATCCGTTGGCGGGCGCATCTCGAAATCTGGCGGAATAGCGAGCGGGGGCACCTCGACGACCTGCGATTCATCGGGTCCGGAGCGCTTTTCACCCAGGACAACGCGACGCAATTCGCCGCACCCGCCGAGCACCAGGGCGGCCGCTACCAGCACCGGAAAGAATTGGCGGCTTGAGCGCCGGCCGGCGGGCGTCGCGGCGATGGTATCCGTCTCGCGGAAAACTCGCTTGGTCGTCATCGGTCTTTCCCTCTTCTCGCCCGTTTTTCCACTCGCCCAAGGACCTTTCGCCAGCCCTTCGCCCATCATCCCTGTCGCCGGGCGGCCCCATCGTAGGCTGAAACCCGCCCCCGCGCGAGGGACTCCCCTCATTTAGGGGTCCGCGCGCCCACATAAAAGGCTTCGATCAGGATCAGTATCACGCCAGTGGTAATGCAAAAATCAGCCAAATTAAAGGCGGGCCAATGGAACCCCGCCAGGTGGAAATCGAGAAAATCAGCCACCGCGCCGAAGCGGAGCCGGTCGATCACATTGCCCAATGCGCCGCCCGCGACCAGCCCCGTGCCGGCCGCGATCCAGCCATTCGCCCGGCCGACCCGGGCGAGACGGACCAGCCAGAGGATGAGCCCCGTCACGATGGCAAGGGCGAGGCCGGTCAGGAGCCAGGGAGCGCGAGGATCGTCCGACGCGAACAGGCTGAAGCTCACACCCGGATTCCAGGCGAGGACGAGATTGAAGAACCCGGTGACCTCGATCACGCGCGGCGGGCGCATCACCTGTTCGAGAATGATGTATTTGCTCGCCTGATCCAGCAGAACGACGAGTGCCGCCAGAAGAGCCGCCGTCGTGACCGGGCCGGGCCGGGTCCCCGCGCGGCATATCGGGCCGGTCATGCGCGTCGGTCTTTCGCGGACCCGTCCGGCGCCGAGATTTCCGCCACCGCCTCCCGGCACCGCCCGCATAACGCGCCCGCCTCCGACACTTCGGGAAGGATGCGCCAGCACCGACCGCATTTCTCGCCCGCCGCCCGGCGCGGCCAGACCGTGACCCCGCTGACATCGGGGAGTGTAAACCCGTCATCCGGCTGGGCTCTGTCCGGCGGACGGACATCGATGTCCGAAGCGATCGAGACCTCTGCGAGATCGACACCCTCCAGCGCCTCCAGATAGGCGCTCTCGACGGTGACCAGCGGGGCTGCTTCGAGCGACGAGCGAAGGCGCTTCTCCGCCCGTTCGCGTTCGAGCGCGCCGGTCACGACGCGACGCAGGTCGCGCACCCGCGCCCATTTTGCCGCCAGCGCATCATCGCGCCAGCCCGTACCGGGGGCTTCGAAAGTTTCGAGATGGACGCTGACATCCTCACCATCGCCATAGCGCGTGAGCCAGGCTTCCTCGGCCGTGAAGCAGAGTACCGGCGCCAGCCAGCGCACAAGGAAACGGAACAGAATGTCGAGCACGGTTTGCGCCGATCGCCGGCGCAGGCTGGACGGGGCATCGCAATACAGCGCGTCCTTGCGAATATCGAAATAGAAGGCGGAAAGGTCGACGGTGCAGAAATTGTGCAACTCGTGATAAAAGCCGTGGAAATCATAGACCGCAAAGGACCGGCGCATCAGCGCGTCGAGCTCCCACAGCCGGTGCAGCACCCAGCGCTCCAGTTCGGGCATGTCGACGATCTGGACCGCGCCGCCAGCGTCATATCCGTCGAGATTGCCCAGCAGATAGCGCAGCGTGTTACGCAGCCGGCGGTAGTAATCCGCATGCTGCTTGACGATATCCGGGCCGACCCTCAGATCCTCGGTGTAATCCGAGAGCGCCACCCAGAGCCTGAGCACATCGGCGCCGTGCTGGGCGACCACATCCTGGGGCGGGGTATCGTTGCCGCGCGACTTCGACATCTTGTAGCCCTGCTCGTCGAGCAGGAAGCCATGGGTCAGGACCTGTTCATACGGCGCGCGGCCGCGCGTGCCGCAGGATTCGAGAAGGGAAGACTGGAACCAGCCGCGATGCTGGTCCGAGCCCTCTAGATACAGCGTCGCGGGCCAGGCGAGCTCGTCACGCGCCTCGAGGACGAAGCTGTGCGTGACACCACTGTCGAACCACACATCCAGAATATCGAAGACCTGCTCGAAATCGGCCGGATCATACTCGGGCGCAAGAAACCGCTCGGCCGGGCTGGCGAACCAGGCATCCGCGCCTTCCGCCTCGACCGCCTCGGCGATCCGATCCAGCACCTTCTGGTCGCGCAGCGGCGCACCGGTTTCCTTGTTCGCGAACACCGTGATGGGCACGCCCCAGGCGCGCTGGCGCGAGACACACCAGTCTGGCCTGGTCGCCACCATGGACCGAAGGCGGTTGCGCCCGCCTTCGGGGAAGAAGGCGGTCGCGTCGATGGCGGCAAGCGCACGCTCGCGGAGATTGTTCGCCGACATCGAGATGAACCATTGCGGCGTGGTGCGATAGATGAGCGGCGCCTTGGAGCGCCAGGAATGGGGATAGCTGTGGCGGAGCTTCCCCTGCGCCAGCAGGTGGCCGCTTGCTCGTAGCGCCTCGACGATGGGCGCATCCGCCTTGAAGACATGAACACCGCCCACGATCGGAACATGTGCGTAGAACAGGCCGTCCGGCCCGACCGTCCGGGGGACTTCAAGGCCGAAGCGCTGGCCGACAACGAAATCCTCTTCGCCGTGGCCGGGCGCGGTGTGGACGAACCCCGTGCCCTGTTCGGTCGTGACATGCTCGCCCGGCAGAAGGGGCACGGTAAAATCGCCATAACCCTTTTCATGCAACGGATGGCGGCAGATGACCCCCTCGAGGTCAGCGCCCCGGTATCCGCCCAGCCGCCGCCAGCCGGTCACATGGCAGGCGGCCAGCACGTCATCAACCAGCGCCCGGGCGATCAGCAACCGGGCATGCGGCTTGGCCGTGGCGCCATCTTCGACCGAAGTCACCTCGACCAGCTCGTAATCGATCTCCTCGCCATAAGCGATGGCGCGGTTCCCTGGCATGGTCCAGGGCGTCGTCGTCCAGATGAGCACCTCGGCGCCGGCGAGCGCGGCCAGGGGTGTTTCCGCGACCGGAAACCCCACGTGGATGGTCGTCGACGTGTGATCGTGATACTCGACTTCCGCCTCGGCCAGCGCGGTCTTTTCCACCACCGACCACATGACGGGTTTTTCGCCGCGATAAAGCCCGCCATTCATGATGAACTTGCCAAGCTCGCGCACGATCTGCGCTTCCGCGGCAAAGGCCATGGTGGTGTAGGGGTTCTCCCAGTCACCCGTCACCCCGAGGCGCTGGAACTCATCCGACTGGACGCTGATCCATTTCTCCGCGAATTCTCGACATTCGCGCCGGAATTCGATCACCGGCACATCGTCCTTGTTTTTGCCCGCCGCCCGGTAGCGCTCCTCCACCTTCCATTCGATCGGCAGCCCGTGGCAGTCCCAGCCGGGCACGTAGACGGCGTTCTTCCCCAGCATCTGCTGCGAGCGATTGATCAGATCCTTGAGGACCTTGTTGAGCGCATGGCCCATATGCAAATGGCCGTTGGCGTAAGGCGGGCCGTCGTGCAGGATGAATTTCTCCCGCCCGGCAGCGCCTTTCAGGGTCCGCGCGCGGAGATCCATGGCAGCCCAGCGCGTCAGCAGCTCGGGCTCCCGCCCGGGCAGGTTCGCCTTCATGGGAAAATCGGTCCGAGGCAGGAAGACCGTTGACTTGTAATCGGGTTTTTTCTCGTCGGTCATGATGCGGCGGTCGGACAGCCCCTGGCGGAAGATCAGCGGAAAGTTGGACGAAAAGGGTCGGGCGGAAAATTCGGGCGAGGATTCATTCGAGCGAAGGTTCAGAGGAAAATTTCGCTTTGTATCGCGCTCGGGTCCAGCCCTTCCTCGTGCCTGCGGGCTAGCACGGCCCGTGCCCGCGCGCAATCCTTGGAAATCTGGGCTTTCAGCGCATCGAGCCCGTCGAATTTGACTTCGCCGCGGAGGAAATCAATCAGCTGGACGCGCAGGTGCTCGCCGTAAATGTCCGCATCGAAGCCGAAGAGATGCACCTCCAGCGAGCTATGCGCCGTGCCGATCGTGGGCCTTTTACCGAAATTGGCCACCCCGTCATACCAGACCGTTTCCTCCCCCCGGTCGACGCCGGCCCGCACGGCGTAGACCCCCATCGCGGGGCGGAGCTGCTCGTCGAGGAACAAATTCGCCGTCGGAAACCCGATCGTGCGGCCGCGCGCGTCGCCCTGTTCGACCCGGCCCTCCACTTCCCACCAGCGGCCAAGAAGGGCGGCGGCGGGACCGACCTCGCCCCTGCGCAGATATTCGCGCGCACGGGTCGAGGAATAGACCTCGCCATTCGGCCCCGCCACCGCTGATACCGCAGTCACGGTGAAGCCGTGGCTGTCCGCGCCGGCCATCAGTAAATCGGCGCTGCCACCGCGGTCGCGCCCGAAAACAAAGTCATAGCCCACGACCAGATGGCGGGCCTCGAGGCCGCCGGCCAGAACGTCGGTGATGAAGGCATCCGCCGTCAGGCCGGCGAGCGCGGCATCGAAATGAACGGCGACAAGAAATTCGACGCCAAGCGCCTCCATATACCTGGCCTTGAGGCGAAAGGGCGTGAGACGGAAGGGCGGCGCATCGGGCTGGAAATGACGCCTCGGGTGGGGCTCGAAGGTGAGGACGGAAAACCTGAGCCCCTTCTCGCGGGCGGTTTCGCGGGCGGTCCTGATAACCTGCTGATGGCCGAGATGGACGCCGTCGAAATTACCCACCGCCACGCATCCGCCGCGGGCCTCCGGCGGCAGGCCGGTATGGTGGCGGAAGATCTTCATGCGCGCGGTCCTGGTGCGGTTCTCGGGGAATCGGGACGCCGGGCGTCTCTTATGAAGCCCGGCTTACTATCCGTCAATCTGCCGCCCGGCTCGTCAATCGGCGCGCGAGCGCACCATCAGCCTGGCCTCGCCCTCCAGCACCACCTTGTCCCCGACCGAACAGACGGTCGAGAAAACCGCGCGCTTCCGCGCCGGGTCGATTGCCGTGACCGTGACCTCGGTGACCACGGTGGCGCCGATCGGCACCGGGGCCTTGAAGCGCAAATCCTGGGAGACGTAGATCGCGCCGGGCCCCGGCAGCTTCATGCCGAGGACCGCCGAGATATGGCTCGCCGTGAGTATCCCGTGGACGATCGGCCGCTCGAACGGGGTCGTCGCCGCATAATCCGCATCCAGATGCACGGGGTTCATATCGCCCGAAATACTCGCAAACGTGGCAACATCGTTGGCGGTGATTTCCCGTGTCATCCGGGCGCTCTGACCGACCGACAGGTCCTCCAGGAAAAGCCCCGTATTCTGGGGCGCGAGGGTGTCCATATACGCATCTCCAATCTGGCGCTTTTGTAATCTGACGCTTCCGCAGGGCTGACGCTTCCACGGGGCCGGTCATTCCCGGCCCGCGCCCCGGCGGCACTCATATTTTTGCACCGCAAAAAGCGGCGCCACTATAGGAAAGCGGTCCGGGCGCGACAAGCGCCGGGGGACCCGAAAATCCCGCCATTTTCCCCCGTCCCCCGGCCGGCAAGGGCGCGCATTAACCGGATCGCAACCGGTATTTCCCAATACTGGGAGGTCAGCCCGGCAAGCCGGGCCGTAACGTCAGGGATCAGGACATGCTCGATTTCCAGAACCGCCGCCAGGGTCATGTTGTCTCGAAGATACCGCCCAAGGTGCCGAAGGTGAGGGAATTCGCCGAAATCACCATGCAGGACGGCGTTTCCATGGCGGGCTACGTCTTTGTCGAGGCGACCTTGCGGATTCAGGACCTGCTCAACGGCCCCAATCACTTTTTCCCCTTTATCAGCGAAACCGGCGAGATCCAGCTGATCAACAAGGCGCATGTGATCCGCGTCCGCCCGGCGGACTAGGCGCGCCGGCCAGACCCGCCCACTGGCTTCCCGGCTCGCCGCCCGCTATCCTCCCGGCCCGTCTTCCCCCCCCCCCGGGATGCCCCGATGCGCCGCGATTATCCGCCCCATCCCCTGCCAGCCGTCGGCGTCGTCGTCTGGCGTCAGGACCGGGTGCTGCTGGTGCGCCGGAATAAGCCACCCCGAGCCGGCGACTGGAGCCTGCCGGGCGGCGCGCAGCATCCGGGCGAGACGGTGCGCGAGGCGGCGATGCGCGAGGTCCGCGAAGAGACCGGGCTCGATATCGAGGTCGGGCGGCTGATCGATGTGGTGGATTTCATCGAACACGACGAGGCGGGGCAGGTCTGCTTTCACTACGTGCTGATCGATCTGGAGGGCGAGGCGCCGGTCGGCGAGGCGGTCGCGGGTGACGATGTCGGCGAGGTGTGCTGGGCAAGCCCCGCCGCGCTTGCCGATTTCGGCCTGTGGTCCGAGACGGTGCGGGTGATCGAGATATCGGCCCGGCGGCGGGCCGGCCGGTCACGCACGCAAGACGGAGAGAGGCCGTAATTTCCGCGCTCTCGCGAATGGAGCATTGCGCTCGCCGCCAAACAAAGCTTAGCTGGACCGATGATGACATCCTTTCCCCGCCAACTTCTCCCGGTCCTCCTGCTCCCCTTGCTTGTCTCGGCCTGCTGGCCGTGGGGCGAACCGCGATGGCGGCATCCGGGCGTGTCAGACGCGCAATTCGTCGAATACGTGCGCCAGTGCGAAGAGCGCGCCCAGGCGATCGTGGCGCGCGACAAGGAAATCGACTACGACCGCGAAATCTCTTCGCCGCCCGATTACGACCGTCGTGGAACCGGGGAATTGCAGGAGCAGATGACCGAACTGGGCTACGACAAGAGTTTCGACAAAATGGTCAATCGCTGCCTCGAAGGATACGGCTTCCGCAAGGTCCGCTCCTGGCCCTGGTAGCCCGCCCGCGAAATTTGGCCAGCATCCCAAGCCCCGGCCGGACCTGCACTCATGCCGCCGCCGTCATCCTCGCCAACCGCCACACCGCCCCAGGCTGACCCCCTGGCCGTCGCCGCGCGCGGCTTCGAACCGCGCCGGGCCCTGGTGCCGTTCCTCAGCCCCCGCTGGGCGATGCTGCTCGCGATCATCGCGAGTGCCGCCGTCGTCGGATTTGCCTTTGGCGCCCTCATCCCCCTGATCGCCATCCTGATGGAGCGCGCCGGCTATTCGGCCGGGATGATCGGGGCCAATGCCGCCGCCTCCACGCTGGCGATCCTCGTCCTCGCGCCAATGACGCCGCGCATCGCCCGACGCATCGGCACCCTGCCCGCGCTCTACCTGGGCATCGCCCTGATCGCGCTTCCCACCCTGCTGTTTCCATTCTGGACCGGGTTTACCGGATGGTTCGTGCTGCGCTTTATCGCCGGTATCGGTGTCGCGATCCATTGGGTGCTGAGCGAAACCTGGGTCAACTACCTGGCCGAAGCGCGGAACCGCGGCAAGGTGATCGCGCTATACGTCACCGTGCTGGCCAGCGGTTTCGCACTGGGCCCGATGGTGATCACCCTGACGGATCTGGATACCGGCTGGCCCTTCTGGACGATCGGTCTGGCGACCATCGCGGCCGCGCTTCCGCTCTTCGTGCTGGTCCGTCGGGCGCCCGATCTGTCGGGCCATGACACGGGCGCGTTCCGCCATATCCTCCGCGTGGCGCCCATCGTTGTGCTCGCGGGATTTCTCGCCGGAATCGCGGATAACGCCAGCTTCGTCCAGCTTCCCGTTTATGGCCTGATGACGGACACGGGCGAACGGTTTGCGCTTGCCATGATCTCGGTCTTCGTGGCCGGCAGCATTCTGCTGCAATGGCCGCTTGGCTGGCTCGCCGACCGCTTCGACAAGGCGCGGGTCCTGACCGCCGTCGCCGCGGGCGGCGCGGTGGGGGCGCTGACCCTGCCCTTCGTGAGCGGCAGTGTCTTGCTCTGGCCCCATCTTCTCGTCTGGGGCGGACTGGCGATCGGTCTTTACAGCCTTTCGCTCGCCTTGCTGGGCAGCGTGTTCGGACCCGGCGACCTGGCCCGGGCCAACGCAGTGTTCATCTTTGCCTATAACGCGGGCAATTTCATCGGCCCCATCGCGGGCGGCGTGGCGATGGACCGGATCGGCGCCACGGGATTGCCGATGGTCCTGTTCACGGTTTATGCGGGACTGGCGGTGGGCGCGGCGCTGATGGCGTCCCATCGGCACAGACGCCTGCCGCCGCCGCCCGCTATGCCGGGAAACCTGCCGGGCAACGACTAGACCCGGCCGGAGACGCGCGGGTCCTACCCCGGCGCCGGCCAATCTCCTATCCTTGCCGACGGCGAGGGGCGAGGCGAGACGAAGCAGGGAGAACTGGATGAGGCCGCGGGGTCATCCCTTTAACCGAACGGGGCGGGCGTGAACGAGAAATCGCAAGCGCCCGGCGCGCTGCCCGAAATTGCGGAAGCCGACGCAACCGGTACGACCAGGCGCATTTTCGAGGATTTCAAGCAGGTACTGGGGGTGCCCGCGGTCAATACGCTGCTGCGCCATTTCGCCACCATTCCGGGTTGCCTCGAATGGGTCTGGGCGGAATGGCGCCCGCTGTACCTCGAAGGCAGCCTCACCCGCGCCGCCACCCGGTTGCTGGCCGAAACCCCTGTTCCGCAAACCCGTCCGCTCGAACCGGGCGAGTATTCGGCCATCGGGCTGGATGACGAGGCCCGGGCCGGAATTGCGGCAGTCCTTGATTTTTATCTCCGGGCCAACCCGGTCAACCTGATCGCCCTCCTCTATCTTCTCGATCGCATCGACGGGCCAGGCGCGGCCCCGAGCCTGCCCGAGGAGGGTGCGCCCACAGGGCAACCGGCAGGCCCCCGGGCCGGGCCGCCGCTCCCGCCCCTCCGGCGCCTCGAGGACATGGCGCCGGCGACGGCGGACGCGGTGCGCCGCCTGACCGCGCTCGGCGCCGGCGAGCAATCGACCATGATCCCCGGCCTCTATCGCCATCTGGCCAACTGGCCGGGGCTGCTTCCGGCTCTGGCGGCGCCGCTGGCCACGATCAGCCGCTCCGGAGACATAGAGCGCGCGGCCGCGACAATGGAAGAGAACGCGCGCGCCTGCGCCCGTCGGCTCGGCCCCGAGACCCAGCCCGCACCCGCGGCCCTTTCGTGCTGTCCGCCCCCCCGGGGCCGGGCGCGGGACCGGTTTTTGGATTTCGCCCGCCCCTTTCCGCGCACCATCGCCCGCATGACAGTGACCGCGCGGGTGATCGACGCGCTTCTCGGCGGCGGGACCAACGGGCGGGAGACGCAAAATTGACCCGGCCGGGCGATGCGATGAGAATGGGCGCCCGCAGGCCGGCGCGGGCCGGCACATCAGTCCCGCAACATCCCAGGGAGATATGGAATGCAGAAATTCATGGTCGTGCTGTTCAACCTGAAACCGGGAGCGAGCGCGGACGAGTACGAAGCCTTCGCGGCGAGCGAGGACATGCCGGAGGTCAAGAAACTCTCATCGGTGACCGATATGGCGGTCAACCGGATCATCGGCACGATGGATGGCACTCCACCGCCGTACCAGTACGCTGAAATCATCACCATCAGTGACTTCGACAAGCTGGGTTCAGAAGCGCAGAGCGATAAGATCCAGGAAATCGCCGGCAAGTTCATGACCTTCGCGGACAAGCCCGTTTTCCTTCTCCTCGAACAGTTCTGCTGACGAACCCGGCACGGGGCTCATCCGGCCGGGCCCGGATTGCGTATCCTGTTGATGAGATGACAGGCGCTTCGGATCGGAGGGCAGCCCATGGCCGGGACACACGATTTTTCATATCGTCGCGCGCGGTTTGCGGCCCTTTTGACGGGCGCCCTCGCGGTGGCCGCCGTGGCCGCCGCCGCCGTTGCCCCCGTCGCCCCGGCCCGGGCGGCGGGCTGGGCCCTGCCCGAAAACGGCGAACTGGCCTTCGATGTGATGCGGGCGGGCGAGCCCATCGGCCGGCACGTGCTGACCTTTCACAATCCGGCCGAGGATGAATTGCGGGTCCGGATTGCGATCGATCTCGAGGTGCGTTTCATCGGCATCCCCGTCTTCCGTTACAGCCATCAGAGCCAGGAGGTCTGGCGGGACGGCCGGCTGGCGCGCCTGTCGACCCGCACGAATGACGATGGCCGGGAGTATTTCGTCGACGCGACCAAGGCAGTGACGGGTGGTGACGAAACTTCCGTCATCGAGATCCGGCATCCCGAGGGGACCGTCACGGCGCCGCCCGACATCGTGCCCACGAGTTACTGGAACCGCGCCATCCTGTCCCGGCCGCACCTGCTGAATACGCAGGACGGCCGCCTTCTCGATGTCGTCGTGGAGACTCTCGGCCTCGAGACCGTCACCGCCCGGGGTCAGATGCGCCGCGCCACCCGCTACCGTCTGACCGGCGATCTGCGCCTCGATCTCTGGTTCGACGATGGCGGGCAACTGGTGAAATTGCGTTTCGAGGACAAAAGCGGTACCGAGATCGACTACGTCCTTCGTTAGGAGAGCCGGATGAGTCCGTCCCTTCCACCCCCCGAGAAAGGCGCGGCCTGGATTACCGGCGCCAGTTCGGGCATCGGCCGCGCGCTCGCGCTCGCTCTTGCCAAGGAGGGCTGGCCCGTTGCCGCCAGCGCGCGCGGTCGCGCCGGGCTGGAAGATCTGTCCAGGGCGGGCGCCGGCCGGATCGCCCCCTGCCCGCTGGACGTGAGCGACCGGGCGGCGGTGAAGGATAGTCTGGCGGCGGTCGAGCGCGTCGCCGGGCCGGTGCATCTCGCCATTCTGGGCGCGGGCGCCTACAACCCGATGAACGCGTCCAGCCTCGACAGCGCCGAGTTCGCCCGCCAGATCGAGGTCAATCTCACGGGTCTGGTCAATTGCCTGGCTGAATTGCTGCCCGGCATGATGAACCGGGGCACGGGGCGGATAGCACTCCTCTCGAGTCCATCGGGCTACCGTGGACTGCCCAACAACGCGGCTTACGGCCCCGCCAAGGCGGCCGTCACCAATCTCGCGGAAAGTCTGAAGTTCGATCTCGACCGGGCGGGCGTCGATATCCGGGTGGTCCACCCGGGCTTCGTCCGCACGCCCATGACAGACAAGAACAATTTCAGGATGCCATTCCTGATGGAGCCGGACGAGGCGGCGGCGCGCATCCTCAGGGGGCTGGCCGGCACACGGTTCGAGATCGCTTTCCCGCGCCGCCTGATCTGGCCGATGAAATGCCTGCGTCTTCTGCCCGATCGTCTTTATTTTCCGGCCATCCGCCGGATCACCGGGCAATGAAATGACGGGCACGGAAAAGGACCCCTCCGGAACACGGGCCGCGGCCCGGGCTTACGGCGCCTATCTGGAAAACCTGACGCCCGAAACGCTCACCCGCCTTGGCGATTACGCGCGTTCCGATGTGGTCTTTCAGGATCCGTTCAACCACGTCACCGGGCGCGAGGCACTCTCGCAGGTGTTCAAGAAAATGTTCGAGGATGTGGGCCAGCCCGGGTTCCGGGTGACGCACCTCACCGCAGATGACGGCATCGCGTTCATCGCCTGGCGGTTTTCCTTCGTCCTCCGCAACCGGCCGGTGACGATCGAGGGTGTCAGCGAACTGCACATCGATAAGAACGGCAAGGTTTTCCGCCACATCGATTATTGGGACGCGGCCCGCCATCTGTACGAGAAACTGCCCCTGATCGGCGCCCTCTTGCGCCGGATCCGGCGAAGGCTGGCGACCCGCCCCTAGCCGCGGCGCGCGAGGCGCCGGCGGATGGCCCTGTGCCGTCGGGCTGTCAGCGGGTGTGCCCGGACGAGGGCCACGGCCCCGAGCTTGAACAGGACCGGCAGCCCGGCATAGAGAAACGCGAGAAGGCCAAGCTGGTCGGTCGAATTGCCTCCGCCCGCCTCGAACCCTGCCCAGCCAAGCAGTGGAAAGGCGATGCCGACGGCCGCGGCCATGGAGATTTTTGTCACCATGCTCCACAGGGCGAAAAACAGGCCGGCGCGTTTCTCACCCGTCTGCCAGGTGTCGTAATCGACGACATCGGCCTGCATCGAGGGCGGCAGAAACAGATCGGCCCCCAGCGCCGCGCCAGTGACGAGACAGATGGCGAGAAAGGGCGCGAAGGCACCCTCCGGCAGAAAGGGAGCGGCGGCGAAAGTCACGGCCGCGACCACCATGGCGAGGCTCCAGGTCACATGCTTCTCCATCCGGCGGGAGGCGAGGTACCAGAAAGGGATCGCGCCAATGGCGGCGGCGAAGTACGCCAGGATCAGAAGGTCGCGATCGGCCGGCGCAAGGGCCAGGCGTTCGGTCACGAACAAGGGAAACAGCACCGCCGGCAGGCCGTTGGCCAGCCCGTTCAGCCCCCACGCCAGGATGAGGCGCTGGAACGGCTTGTTTCGGCGAAACGCGTCGACGTGCCGGCGCCAGGCCGGTGGCGCAAGCCGGGCCGGACCGGCTGGGCCAGGCGCGAGCGGCTGGTCGGGCACGCGATGGAGCAGGAAAAGGAGCGTGGCGGCGCCGCCGAGGATGACCGCAAGGGCGAGGGCGCGCAGATCGGACGCGGCATCGCCGGGCCAGAGGACGGGGAGAACGGCAGCCAGCATGATGCCGGCAAGGCCGAGCCCCTCGCGCCAGCCCGTGATTCGTGACCGCTCGTCATAATCGGGGGTGAGTTCCGCCGCCCAGGCAGTGTAGGGCAGGCTTACCAGTGTCCATCCCAGATACAGAACACCGGCCCAGAAAGCGAGATAGACCAGGCCGGCCTCCGCTTCCGGCACGAAGAGCCGGTAAAGCCCCAGCCCCGCGATGGGCGCGCCGAGAAGGACAAGAGGCTTGCGGCGCGGCAGCGGGGCGCGGAGCCGATCACTGGCCCAGCCGATCAGCGGATCGGTCACCACATCGAGGACACGGGCGAGAAAAAGCGCTGCACCGATGGCCGCCACGGGCAGCCCGACGGTTTCGGCATAGAAGGTCGGCAGCTTGACGTAGACAGGGATCGTCGGCACCGCGAGCGTCAGCGCCGGCAACGCGTAGGCGATCAGCGTCACGAGGGACAGGCGGCCGCCGGGCCGGACGGCGGCGCGGCAGGGGGAAGGCCTAGGCCCGGACAAGCCGAATCTGTGTCACGTCGATATTGCTGGAGCGGAAACCCGCCTCGCAATAGGCCAGGTAAAACTCCCACAGGCGGCGGAAACGGTCATCGAATCCGAGCCTTGCAATGTCGTGCCAGGCAGCCTTGAACCGTTGCGTCCAGCTCCGCAATGTCTTGGCGTAGTGCAGACCGTAGCTGGCCGACCGCGTGAGCGCGAGCCCGGCCTTGTCCACCTGCCGGCGCAAAACCTCGGGCGAGGGCAGCATGCCGCCCGGGAATACATAGCGCTGGATGAAATCCGTGTGCCGGCGATAGCGTTCGAAGAGCTGGTTATCGATGGTGATGATCTGGAGCGCGGCCCGGCCGCCGGGTTTCAGGCGATCGTGAACGGTTCGAAAGAATTTCGGCCAGTTTTCCTCGCCCACCGCCTCGAACATCTCGATCGACGCGATGGCATCGAACTGGCCCGTCACATCGCGGTAATCCTCGAGCCGGAAATCCACCCTGTCCGACAATCCCTGCGCCGCGGCCCGCCGGGTCGCCTCGTCCAGCTGGCTGGGCGAAAGGGTGATGCCGGTCACGCGGCAATCATGGGCGCTGGCAAGATAGCAGGCGAACCCGCCCCACCCGCTTCCGATTTCGAGCACATGGGCGCCCGGGCGAAGATCGAGTTGCTCGGCGATCAGGCGGTACTTGTTTCTCTGTGCCTCGGTCAATGGCTGGTCGGGGTCGGCGAACACGGCCGAGGAATAGGTCATCGACGAATCCAGCCACTTGTCATAGAAGGCGTTGCCCAGGTCGTAGTGGTATTCGATGTTCCACCGTGCGCCCTTGCGGGTATTCGCCCGCCGCAGATGCAGAAGACGCTGGGCCAGCCTGAACCACCATTGCCCGCGGATCGATTCTTCCAGCACCCGCACGTTGCGCGCGCCGATCTCCAGCACCTTTTCGAGATCGGGTGTGGACCAGTCTCCCGCCATATAGCTTTCGGCGAAGCCGATATCGCCGCGAAGCAGCAGGCTGCGCGCGGCCGCCGGTGTCCCGAGATGAAGCTCGGCCTCGGGCCCCGGACGCGGCCCTGCGATCCTGTGCACCGCCCCATCCGGCAGGGTGAGCGTAATAGTCCCCACCTGAATTTTGCGCAGCGTCGCGAGCAGCATCGGAGTCCAGGGGTCCAGATGTGCCATCCTCCGTCCCCGGTTCTGGCGCCTTTCTGTCAGCATCGGGTCGCTCCATCTTCGTCAGGACTGACTAGAACCGCCACCCAGCGTTACGCCGTGCCGGGGCGGCGCGGGCGTCCGGTGGAACGGCGTGCCCTTCAGCCAAAGTTTAAGCGCTTCCCAGTGGATCCCCGCAATGATTTTGAACGTCATGAACGGAAACCGCAGAATCTGCCAGGCCAGCCGCCGGTCGCTGAGCTCAAGGCGCGTGCCCTTGAAACCCGCATGCAACAAGCGGCCGGCCGCGTCGCTTTCGCGGATTGCGAAAGTGAGATCGCCGCCGGGTGCGAGGCCAGGTGCGTTGAGCCGGAAATCATAACGCGCCGTCATGTCGATAAAGGGCGAGACGTGCATCTTCTTGTCGGCCACATGGCGATACACGCCGGACACCGCGGGGCCGGGACGCAGCACATAGGCGTGCCGATGGCCGAACGTGTTGTTGACCTCGTAGATGAGGGCCTGGAGTCCCCCCTCTTCGCCATAACAGTAGAAGACCGAGATGGGGTTGAAGACATGGCCGAAGATGCGCGGCAGCGTAAGAAGCAGGACCCGGCCCCGGCCAATATCGAGACCGGCGGTGCGGAGAGTCTCGTCCACCCAGGACCGCAAGCCCGGCGGCCCGGACCGGTCTGCCCGCGGCAGGGGGCCATGGTCGCGGTCCCGGAAGGAGAACAGGCCCGGCCGATTATAGGCGAACAGACGGAGGGCACTGTCGATCTCGGGCAATTCGTCCAGATCGAAGAGAAAATAAGAGACCCTGTAGGCCAGTCGGTGCCGCGCCGGGCGAAAGCGGACATGCGCCACCTCACCCGCATAAAGGGCGGAATAAAACCGTCGCTCCCCGTCCGCTTTCATCATGACCGCCACTTTCCTGACGGGTTTACGCCGCCGCCACCTTGCGCGCCGGCATCCCCGCAACCACGTTCGGGGAGATGTCGGGCCCGACGCTGGTGTCCCGCGCTCCGGGCCGGGCCCAGGGCCGGGTCACCGGGCCGATGTCCCGCGCCAGCGCCTCCGCCGCCGCCAGCCCCGAGGCCAGCGCGTCCTCGTGAAAACCGTGGCCGGCATAGCTGCCGGCGAACCAGGTCGCCGCCACCCCCTGAAGCCCGGCCAGACGCTTCTGGGCCGCGAGCGCAGCGGTGTCGAACTGCGGATGGTCGTACTGAAACCGCCGATAAACAAGATCGTCGCGGGGCGCGCGGATGGGATTGAGTGTAATGAAAAGCGGCACGCGCGGGTCAAGCGATTGCAGCCGGTTCATCCAGTAGGTGGCACAAACGCGCGGAGAGATCGGGCGCCGGTCGTCGCAGAGATAGTTCCAGCTTGACCAGGCGGCGCGGCGTCGGGGCATCAGGGACTTGTCGCCATGGAGGACGACATCGTTCGCGATGTAGCGGAAAGCGCCCAGCACCTCGCGTTCGGCCGCGCTCGGATCCTCGAGAAGGCCGAGCGCCTCGTCGGCATGGGTCGCGATCAGGACCCTGTCGAAAAGCGCTGTTTTGCCGAGAGCGTCCGTGACCGTCACGCCGCCGGCCGTGCGGCGCACATGGCGCGCGGCGCGGCCCGTGGCGACGGTCGCGCTGAGCCGATCGCGCAACCGGCGGACATATTCACGGCTGCCCCCGGTGACCGTGCGCCATTGCGGGCGTGCCCCAAGCTGGAGCAGGCCGTGATTATCGAAAAAGCGCACGAAGGACTGAACCGGATGCGCCCCGATATCGTCGAGCGAGCACGACCAGATTTCTGCACCCATGGGCAACAGGTGATCATAGAGGAAATCCTCCGAATACCCGGCCTCCTCAAGATAGTCGCGCAGCGTGACATGGGCGTAGTCCGCCTTGTCCAGCAGCGCGGGCGCTTCGCGATAGAAGCGGAGCACGTCACGCAGCATACGCCACATGCGCGGGCGCAGGAGGTTGCGCTTCTGGGCGAAAAGGGCACCCACGCGCGAGCCGGCATATTCCAGATCTCCCCCGGCGATCGAGACGGCGAATGACATGTCGCTCGCCTGTGTCGCCACCCCCAGATGGTCGAACAGGGCCGTCAGATTGGGATAATTGCGCTCGTTATAGACGATGAAGCCGGTATCGACGGCGATCGGCCCGTCGATGCCGGGGACATCAACCGTATGACTGTGCCCGCCGAGGCGGGCCTCGCGCTCGAAAAGCGTAACGTCATGGCGCTGGCTCAGCAGCCAGGCGGCGCCCAGCCCGGCGATGCCGGCGCCGATGACGGCGATTTTCGTCCGGGCAGCCGGGGGGCAGGCAGGATCGGCCGGGCCGACAGGGTGCGGGCCCAAAGTGACAGGTGGCATGCGGTAAATTTCCTTTCAGAAGCCGCCCTTGACGCGGCCCCCTCTCCTAGCAGCTTTTCCAGTTATACGGGCCAGCGCAGGATTTGGACGTTATCGCCTGGATTGTCGGGAAATGCCTCCCGGCCGGCGGGAATGCCGGGCCTGGGGTCCGTCGCGGGGGCGGGATCGGGTTCTTTCGGGGGGCTTGGGCCCGTACGACCGGGGGACGCGGAGGAGCGAGACGGTCGGGACCGGTCGTACGGGCACCCCGGGGTGGGATAGGCCCCGTCTGCCCCTTTTTTGTAGCAGCGATGCGTGTCAGCCCTGTGACTCCGGGGCCGCAATCGGAAATGACCGGCGCCGCGGCGTCAGGCGACCGGAAAATCTCCCGCCGCCCCCGCCTGGTCCGCCCCCTGCCGGGACCGGCGATAATCGTTACGCAGGGTCCATTCGGCGCTGTCCATGTAGCGGGGAGCCAGGAACCGGTAGGTTTCACGCAGGAGTTCGATACTGTCGCCCGAACGCACTAGGGGCGCCTCCATCCAGGCCGCGATGGGGTCCTGCCAGACCACAAGCCGCTTGTAGAGCTCGTCCCGCGCCGCCCTGATTTCGAGAATCCGGCGGCGGAGGTGACGCAGCGTGCCAACGATGTCGGTGGTCACCGCATCCAATTGGGTGAAGTGATCACGCATCTCGCCAACAGCGTTGCGCATCAGCCGGTTCACCGCGTCCGCAATCTCCTTGATGCCGAATTCGGCGCCGTAGAGCTTTTGAAGATCACGTATCTTTTCCCCGACGCGCTGGATCCCCTTTGCCGATTCGCGCAACGCTTCGATATAGGCGAGCTCGTGCACCAGCTCCTGAATGAGGTCGATGACCCGTTCCTTTTCGTCCTGGCCAAAACCCAGCTCCGAGGCGATGCCCGCGAAAGCCGCGTTGATCTTTTCCTTCATTCGCGGATCGCGGGCGAGCTGATCCAGACGCCGGCCATCGATGCTGTCCGTATTTTCGCCGGCGAGCCACGCGACGAGCTGTCCATTGACCCGCCGGGCCGCCAAGTGGCGATGGCGCTCGGCCACTTCCCAGGACGGATCGCCGGTAAGCACCTCGCTCGGGATGGGATCGCCCGGGCGCAGGACGGGCACGAAGGCGAGGCCTTGTGCGATCAGGTCCAGAAGGCGCGAATCCGGCGACCCTTCACTGATGGCGAATTCCTGGCGCACGCCCGCGAGCGGCAGGGAAACGGTATTTTCCCCCAGCTCGAAGGTCAGTTCGGCCCGCCCGACACCCCCCTGCCCCCGGCGGAAGGACGGATTCCTGAGGCCCGCCAGGGCCCTGTCCTCGAAGGCGATGATCTGGTCGTCGGCGCTGGCCGGGCGGCGGCGCACGGGAGCGCCGCCGCTCGCGCCGGTCCGGCCACGCGGGGTCGTTAATCTTCCTCGCCTGCTAAATCGGGCTGCCAAGGTGGTGCTCCCATCGGCTCCGCCAGCCGGTCTCCGGGCGCGGTATCTCGCTGGTCTCGCTCTCGTCCAGTGTTTTCAGAAAAATCCGAAGAAACTCTTACCCAAAAGCCGGCGTCCCGGCCTTACAGGCCGGCGAGAAGCATCTCGGGCGGGAAAACGAGGGTGACCGTAGTCCCCTCTCCGGGCGTGCTGTCGAGTTGCAGGGTGCCGCCGTGCAGTTCCATCAGCCGCCGCGACAGTGGCAGGCCGAGGCCCGTGCCCATATGGCTTCGGTTGAGCTTGTTATCGACCTGGCCGAAGGGCGAGAGAACCGTTTCGATATCGTTTGGGGAAATACCGATCCCGGTATCCCGGATCCGGATCCGCACCGACCCGTCCGCCATGTGCTGGCCCTCGATCGCGACCCGGCCGTTCTCGCCCGTGAACTTGATCGCATTGGACACGATATTGATCAGGACCTGAAGCACCATGCGGCGGTCCGCATAGAGCTTTGAAATGTCGCCCTGGATATCGGTGTCGATGCGGACGCCTTTTTTCCGGGCCGAGCCTGCCAGCATGTCGTTGGCGATCGAGACGACTTCGGCAAGCTTGAAGTACTCCGGCTGTGGCTCCAGCTTGCCGGCCTCGGCCTTGGACAGATCGAGGATGTCATTGATGAGGGCCAGAAGATGGCGCCCGCCATCCAGGATGTGCGAGGCATAGCTCCGCTGCTGGTCCAGATCGACATTGACGATCCCGCCGGCGAGGATCTCGGAGAACCCGATTATCGCGTTCAGAGGCGTGCGCAACTCGTGGCTCATATTGGCGAGGAACTGGGATTTGGCGGCGTTGGCCTTTTCCGCCGCGTCCCGGGCGGTGGCCATGTCCTCCTCGAGGCGCTTTCGATCACTGATATCGGAACTGAGCCCGACGAATCGCACGGGCCGGCCTTCCTCGTTCCGGACCACCCGCCCGCGCGCCCGGAACCAGCGATATGTGCCATCCCGATGTCGGAGGCGATGCTCACTCTGGTAGGAATCATCCAGGCCTTCCAACACCCTGACCACGCGCCGGCGCGCCTCGCGAAAATCGTCGGGATGGACGAGCCCTGCCCAGGTCACTTCCCCGGATGCGAACTCCCCGGTCGTGTAGCCGAGCATTTCGCACCAGCGGGGCGAGAAATACATCTCGCCCGTGACCAGATCCCGGTCCCAGAGGCCATCGCTCCCGCCCGTCACCGCGAGCTCCAGGCGTTCCTCCTTGACGCTCAGCTCCTCGAGCGCCTCCTTATAGGCCGTGATGTCGGAGCCCGTCACCGCGACCCGATCGCCCGCCTTGCCGATTGTGAGGCGGAACCATTTGTCGATACCGAGATCCGTGACATGCACCTCCGTCACCTTGGGAGTGCCGGTCTCGAACACATCGCGATACGCGGTGACCGCGCGGCCATGATTGGGCAGGACCTCTGACAGCAGTTTGCCAATGATCTCGGCCTCGGACATATCGAGCAATCGTTCCGTCACGCCGTTTACGACTTCGTAGCGAAAATCCACGACAGCGTTTGACTCATCATAGACCGGCGCGAACAGGACGATCGCGGCCGGCGAGGCGTCAATCACGCCTCTGAGGAGATCGGCCAGACGCGAGCGCTCGCGTTCCGACCGGACGGCGTCCGTGACTTCTTTCCAGACCAGGCGAAAACTGGCGAACCTGCCGCCGCTTTCGAAGACCGGTTTGCCGCTGATACGGAAAATCCGCTCCTGCCCCGTCTCACTTGCGATCACCACCTCCAGATCGCGAAAGGTCCGGTGGCGCTTCAGACATTCGATCTGGGAGGCCATGGCTTCGAGTCCGCCCGGCACCGTTCCGATATCCCAGACGTAGCGCCCGATCAGCTCGCTTTCGGCCAGGCCGAGAATCCGCTCCGTCGGCGCGGAGAACTGCACGTAGCGCAGGTCCTGGTCGGTCTCGCAGAAGAGATCCGAGCCCGCTTCGGCAAAATCGCGGAACCTTTCCTGGCTCTGCTTCAGGGTTGTCTCGATGCGGTCCAGCGCGGATGTATCACGTACCGACGCGCAGGCCAGGGTATCCTCCCCCCAGCGGATGAGCGACACGCGGACCTCGGCCGGGTAGGTGCTGCCCGACTTGCGGCGGTGACGGGTGACCCGGTGGCCATGGCCCTGGACGATGAGGTCGTTCCAAATCGCCGCATAGATTTCGGGCGTCATGTGAGCATCGAAATCGGCAACGCTAAGCTCGCATGTCTCTTCCTGCGTGTAGCCGAGATTCTTGCAGGCGGCCCGGTTGGCGTAAACGACGCGACTGTCGGAATCGACGACGAAGATTTCGTCAAGCAGGTTGTCCAGTGTCGAACGGGCCCAGGCCGAGACGGGGTCGGCCACGGCGTCTGTCGGCATGGGATCGAACGCGGAGCAGGACGCGCCGCCGGGCGCGGGGCCGGGTGCGGAGCCGGGCGCGGCGCGCGCGGCTGCTGACCTCGCTCTCGCCTTGGGTAAACTGAAGATCATGTGTCACCCGTTGACCGGCGGTGTGTTCGCGCCGGCCTCCTGATATTCCGCTCCGCACGGCAGCCTAGCGACGCCGCCTTAGCAACGAGTTAACAAATTTTATGGTCTAATTATCTGATTTGATTGGGTCTTTTTCACGGATGCCGAAGCACCGCCGGGACGGGCGCGGGGCTCCCGACGGGGCGCGAACAGGGTGCGAAAAACTCGACAGGACCCGCTTGAAAAGGGTAAGTCTGGCGACCGGTCAGACAGTGGGCGAGTGTGGCGGAACTGGTAGACGCAGTGGACTCAAAATCCACCGCCGGCAACGGCTTGGGAGTTCGAGTCTCCCCACTCGCACCACGCCCATGCGCTGACCGGTTGAGGGGGGAGAGTATCGGCCGGGCTTCGGCCGCGCCGGTGGACGGTGCCCAAGCCAGACCGACGACCGGATCGCCGCGTGCTTCAGAAAACCTATGACTGGACACTCCGCCTGTCGAGCCATCGCCACGCGCTCGCCGCGCTGGCGCTGATCAGCTTCCTTGAAAGCTCCGTCTTTCCCATTCCGCCCGATGTCCTGATCATTCCCATGATACTGGCCAACCGGCACGCTGCCTGGCGGATTGCCGCGGTGGCGACGGTTGCTTCGGTGCTCGGGGGAATGTTCGGCTACGGCATCGGCCATTTCCTGTTCCAGCAGTTGGGACAGCCCATCCTCGAATTCTATGGCGCCATGGACCAGTTCGCCGCGTTTCAGGACATGTATCGCGACTGGGGCGCCTGGATCGTGGGGGGCGCCGGACTGACGCCCTTTCCCTACAAGGTGATCACCATCACGAGCGGGGTGATGGCGCTCGATCCCTGGCTGTTTGCGCTGGTCTCGACACTGGCGCGAGGGCTCCGCTTTTTTGCCGCCGCCGCTCTTCTCTGGTATTTCGGCCCGACCATCCGGCGCTTTGTCGAACACAACCTGAAATTCCTTGCGACGCTGTTTCTCGCGCTCCTGCTCGGAAGCTATGTCGTTGCCTCCTACGTGATGTAGCGCGGGCGCAATGCGGCCCGGTGGCACGTGTCCCCCGTGGCGCCGGGCGATTTCCTGCGTGGCCTCCGCCGGCCGGCCTTCTATACTCGGGACATGATATCGCGCGACACGAGCCATACTTTCGTCCTCGCCTTCCTGACCGGCGCCAGCGCGCTCGTTCTGCTTACGGTTCACCTGGCTGAAAGCTGGGGCGGCCTCGCGCCCTGCGTGCTGTGCCTGTACCAGCGCACCCCCTACTGGGTCGCGGCCGCTGTCGGGCTGGCTGGCCTCGCCCTCACCCGCCGCCCCGACGGGGTCGGGCGTGACACGCTCGCCGCAATCTACCTCGTGCTGTTCTTCACGTTTCTGGTCTCGATCGCGCTTGGCGCCTACCATGCGGGCGTCGAGCAAGGCGCCTGGGCCGGCCCGGCGGCCTGCGAAAACGTGGCAACGGGCGCGGCCACCTCGCTGGAAGACCTCAAGGCGGCGTTGCTGCAAACACCCGTAATCCGCTGCGACGAAATCGCCTGGTCATTCCATGGCCTGACTCTGGCGGGGCTCAACGTCATCGCCAGCACCTGCCTGGCCGGGCTGGCAGGCGCGCGGCTTTCTGGCATGATGGCATCACGCGGCTGACGGCGATGGCCCGCGACGATCCGGAGCGACGGCAGGCGTAAATGAACGAGCACGGCGAAAACGAAACTGGAAAGCCCCTGCCGCCCCTTCCCGGCGATCTGCCGGACGAGCAGCGTCTCGCGCGCATGATCCGCGTCGATCACGCGGGCGAGCACGGCGCGGTACGGATCTACGAGGGCCAGCTTTCGGTGCTGGGCGACAGCCCGGCTGCCGCTCCGATCCGGCGCATGGCGATGCAGGAGCAACGCCATCTCGAAACATTCGACGAGTTGATTGCAACCCGCCGCGTGCGACCGACCGCCCTGTCCCCCTTGTGGCATGTCGCGGGTTACGCGCTTGGCGGCATGACCGCCCTGATGGGCCCGCGGGCGGCCATGGCATGCACCGTTGCCGTCGAGGAGGTCATCGACGAACATTACGCGCGCCAGTCAGCGGCGCTCGCGCGGATGGAAGGGGCGGACGAGGCCGCACTCAGGGAGACGATCGAGGAATTCCGCCAGGACGAGATCGACCATCGCGACGAGGCCCTCGCCCAGGGGGCCCGGGAAGCGGCTGCCTACCGCCCCCTGACCGAGACGATCAAGGCCGCCTCGCGCCTCGCCATCTGGCTGTCGGAACGCTTTTAGGCGGCCCGGCCGGTCTCCCGCGCCGGATGCTTAGGGATCGAGCTCGCTGTCCCAGTAAAGGAAATCGCGCCAGTGCTCATGCAGGTAATTGGGCGGGAAGGCACGGCCGTTCTGCTGCAGTTCGCGCGCCGTGGGGCAGCGCGGCGGGCGGCGCGGCGCGAGGTGGCTTTCCGACGGTGTCCGGCTGCCCTTGGCGAGATTGCACGGCCCGCAGGCGGCCACCACGTTGGCCCAAGTGGTACGCCCCCCGCGCGAGCGCGGAATGACATGATCGAATGTCAGGTCCGACGCCGGAAAATCACGGTCGCAATACTGGCATGAAAACTTGTCGCGCAGGAACACGTTGAACCGCGTGAAGGCGGGATACCGCGAAACCGGGATGTAGCGCTTGAGAGAGATGACACTGGGCAGGCGCATCTCGAATCGGGGCGAACGGACGATCTCGTCATATTGGGCGACGATGTCCACCCGTTCGAGGAACACCGCCTTGACCGTCTCCTGCCAGGACCAGAGCGACAGCGGGAAGTAGCTCAACGGGCGGAAATCCGCGTTGAGCACCAGTGCCTGACAGCTATGCGGTCCAAGGTTCAACGTCCTACCTCTGCCGGCTTGGGTTCACGCAACCACAATACCTAGGCCCTATGACAAATTAAATACCAAATAGCGAAGCGGGCGTGCCCGACGGAGTAGCCGGACAAACACCAAGTCAGATCGCGTTCAGCCGATGGACTTTCCGGGCGCCAGTCGGGCCACCAGAAAATCGCGCGCCAGGGCCAAGGCCTCGGGATCGATGCCGTGGCCGAGACCGGGGCGCAGATGCGCCGTGACATCGACACCCGCCGCCCAGAGGCTCTCCCGCGTCATGTCGAGCGCGTGCGCCGGGACGACCGTGTCGGCCGCGCCATGCACCAGCAGCACCGGCGGATGTGCAACATCCGGTCGAACCGCCCCCAGATGCGCGCCTGAAAATGAAACCACCGCCGCGACGGGGTCGACGCGCGCCAGCGCCGCCGCCAGAGCCATCATCGCGCCCTGCGAGAAACCGACGAGAGCAAGATGCCGGGGGGCCAGGCCGTCGCGCGCGAGGGCCGCCTCGATATATGCTTCGAGGACCGGGCGGGCGCGCTCCGCTTCGCGCGCGAGACGATGCAAATCCATATCGTCGACAGGAAACCATTGCCGTGCCCGTCCGCCCATCGGCTGATAAGGAAACGCCTCGGGCGCGTCCGGCGCGATGAAGCGGGCATCCGGCAAGGCGGACGCCAGATGGGGCGCGAGACCGATCAGGTCGTCGCCATTGGCACCGACACCATGCAGCAGGATGACGAGCGCCGCCGCCCGCCCACCGGCGGCAGGGCCCAGTTCGGGACCTGGCAGAGGCAGGGTGCGGGACGGGCTGGGTGGCATGAGCGATCTCGATCTCTTCAAAAACGCAGGATGAAGCCTCAGTGTGACGTGGCCGGCCGCTGGCGGGCGATTTCGCGAAAGGCGGGCGGCCGGCGGAGCCCGTCGCGAAGCGCCTCGTATTCGGGATGGTCCCGACCTATAAGGCCATGACGAAGGGCGAAATCGATCACCACCAGATTGCAGTTGAACTTGAAGCGATCCGTGGTGCGCACGATGTCGAGCGCTTCAGTGCCCGTCATCAGGTGGAAGGCCGCCACTTCCCCATCATCCGGGACGGGGACGAAATCGCGCGGCAATTCCAGATCGAACGCATAGATCACATCGCACCGCAATCCCGCGCGCGTGTCCACATTATAGGAGATCGCACCGACGGGCCGCGCCTGCCGCGCCAGCGCCGCCGGGATGCTTGCCTCTTCGCCCGCCTCCTTGATCAGGTTCTCCGCGATGCCGAGCGAGGCGGGCTGGCCGCCCGCCACCATGTTGTCGAGCCGGCCCGGATAGGTCGTCTTGTGCCGCGCGCGCTCGGCCACCCACATCAGGATCTCGCCCCCCTTGCGCAGGAAGCCGTTGACATGAACGCCCCAGCCGCGGGTACCGAAAAACGGAACGGCGGCCCGGTCCAGTTCGCAAAGAGCCGGCCGCCCGGTCATTTCCGGCAGGTGGTCATCGGCGGTGACGATATAGGGCTCGTCCCTGAGCCGCCGCAGCCGGCCGGCCGCGACCAGGGCGCGCGCCGCCGTCAACAGCGCCTCGGTTCGCTTTGCCGGGGTGTCGAGGCAACCCGGAAGCCGGACCCTGTCGGGCCCGATCTCAAGGATTTCCTCGAGCCCCGCCAGGTCGCCCAGGTCCCTGCGCCGCACGGCGCCAGCGACCCGGCCGGCCACCTCGAAGGGCAGGAAATCGGCCGTGCGGAACCGGTTGCAGGCATCGATATGGCGGGCGAGGCGGGTCATGCCTGCTTTTTCGACCATATCCGGCGCAAGATCAAAGGGAAGAACGCGGGAAACCCGCGTGATCGCCCCAACCCCCCGCGGCCGTTTTGACCTGCCCCCCGATCGAAGCACGGGGCGAAGCATGGGGCGAAGCACGGGGCGAAGCACAGGGGGAGCACGGGGCGAGCCTGTGGAAAAACTTGTGGATAGAACATCGTCTTGTCATATTTTTCATATAGTTATGGTTGGTTCCCTTAGGGCTTTGTTAACCATTTCTGTTTAGATTTCGGCGAACTGGCAAGGTTGGGGGACAGGGATTACGCGTTAGGGCACGTCGATTTTGGGGATCGCGTCAGCCGACGGGCCCGGCGGAAAAGCCGCCGGGATGAACTGTCGAAAAAATGGCGCTGGCAATTTCCGGAATGGGGACCGGGACACCGCCCGCCCGATGGAAATTGTTGAAAGGAGCTTGTCCCATGACCCCGGTGACTCAGGCCCAGGCCCAGGCCCCGGTTCGGCCCCGCCGGCCCCGCCTCACTCTGGAATGGCATCGCACGGAAACCGGCTGCCTGTATCGTTTCAGCGGCATCGATCTCGCCAGCCCGCAGGTCGCGGGCATCAGCGGACTCTATCTCGTCGGCGTCGGCGCCTTCCTCGCCCGCAGCCTGGAAATCGGCCTCAGCAACGACCTGGGAGGCCATCTCGCTGCCGTACGCCGCGAACTTGCCGGCCGCACCCCCGACGGGCTGCGCAACCTGTCCGTCACCTGGGCGGCCGCGCCGCCGGAGCATCAGGACGATATGCTGCGCTATCTCGCCAATACGCTGCATCCTCTCCGGATCTCGCGCCAGGGCGCCAATTTTCGCACGGCCGAGCCCTGGCCCGTAAATATCCCGCCCGAGTTCCGCGCGGCCGGGCCCGAACTCGATACCTAGCCAGGGGCGGCCTGCGACCAGCCGCCCCTTTCCGCCGCGCGCGCGGCCCGTTAAGCTCTCGTCCCTCGGCCGCCCGCCTGTCGCCGGCGGCCGACATTACCGGCCCGGGAGCAATCATTGGCCCAGATCCCAGACCTCTTTCCCTATCTGATCGGTGCCGGCGTCCTCGCCACCACGGTCGTTCTCATCCTTGGCGTCATCGTGCTCGCCAGAAGCGGCGGCTCGGCGAGGGGCCAGGGCATGTCGCGATCCAACAAGCTGATGCGCCTGCGCGTGCTGCTTCAGGCGCTGACCGTGATGCTGCTTGTGTTATTCGCCGTGTTTTTTGGCACGGCCTGATAGACCGGCCCCGGAGACGACGTGGTCCGATTGACGAAAATTTACACGCGCGGGGGCGACCAGGGCGAGACGTCCCTGGGCGACGGCACGCGCCTGGCCAAACATGCGCTCCGCGTCGAGGCGATCGGCGCCGTGGACGAGGCCAACGCCATGATCGGCTTCGCCCGGCTCGACGCGGCGTCCGACATCGATGCCCTGCTGTCGCGCATACAGAACGACATGTTTGATCTGGGCGCCGATCTGGGCATGCCGTCGGACCCGAAAGAGTTCGAGCCGCTGCGGATCGTGGAGGGGCAGGTCGTCTGGCTGGAGGAGCGGATCGACGAATTCAACGCCGCGCTGGCGCCGCTCGAGTCCTTCATCCTACCGGCAGGCTCGGCGACCACCACCCGGCTTCATCTGGCGCGCACCGTGGTCCGCCGGGCGGAACGGGTGACGAGCCATCTGGCCGAGACGGAGAAAGTGGGCGGGGCGGCACTCAGGTATTTGAACCGGCTGTCCGACCTGCTGTTCGTCCTGGCCCGCCATGCGGCCAACCGGGGCGCCGACGACGTGCTCTGGGTACCGGGCAAGCATCGCTGACCGCCGGGCGGGCGCAAAAAAGCGCGCCGGCTAACGGATATGGGACGATTGTCCTCGAATTGACACGAAACGTCCCAAGACTTATTTTGCACCGCAACATAAGGTGGCTTCAACCACCCGCCCCCGAACCGCACCCTCAGCGGCCCCGGCGGGCGCCCGAATAAAAATCGTCCGGACCATCACCGGACCTGGCTGACGCGAGATACATGAAGGTTCTAGTCACCGTTAAGCGGGTGATCGACTACAACGTGAAGGTGCGCGTCAAGGCGGACCAGAGCGGGGTCGACCTCGCGAATGTGAAAATGGCCATGAACCCCTTCGACGAAATTGCCGTCGAGGAAGCCGTCCGGCTGAAGGAAGCCGGGCTCGCGGACGAGATCGTGGCAATCTCAATCGGCCCGGCCGAGGCGGGCGACACGTTGCGTCAGGCCATGGCCATTGGCGCCGACCGTGCCCTCCTGATCGAAACAACCGAGATGATCGAGCCATTGGCCGTCGCCAAGGTGCTGCGCGAATTTGTCGGCCGCGAAAGCCCGGACCTGGTCATCATGGGCAAGCAGGCGATCGATGACGATTCCAACCAGACGGGCCAGATGCTGGCCGCCCTTCTGGACTGGCCGCAAGGCACCTTCGCCTCGAAGCTGGAGATCGCTGACGGAAAGGCGACGGTCACCCGCGAAATCGACGGCGGACTGGAGACCCTTGCACTCTCGCTGCCGGCGGTCGTGACTGCGGATCTGCGGCTCAACGAGCCGCGCTACGCCTCGCTGCCCAATATCATGAAGGCCAAGAAAAAGCCGATGGACACGATCGCGCTGGCCGATCTGGATATCGAGACGGCGCCACGGATGGAAACGCTGAAAGTGCGCGAGCCAGATCCGCGCCAGGGTGGCCGCAAGGTAGCGAATGTCGCGGAGCTCGTCGAAAAGCTCGCTGATGAAGCGGGAGTCCTCTGATGGCGGCGCTGGTCATAGCCGAACACGAAGCGGGCCGACTCAGGCCCGGCATTCTCAACACCATCTCGGCCGCCCGGCAATTGTCCGACGAGGTCGCGATCCTGGTGATGGGAGAAGAGATCGGCGCGGTGGCGGAGGAGGCGGCGGCGATCGAGGGTGTGGGCCGCGTGATCGCGGCCGACGACCCCCGCTTCGCGGGCCTGCTGGCCGAAGTGATGGCCCCCGTGGCCGCGGCCGCGGCCGGGGCCTTCGATGCCGTCCTCGCACCGGCCAGCACGTTCGGCAAGAACCTGCTGCCCCGGGTGGCGGCGCTCCTGGATGTGGCCCCGGTTTCCGATGTCATCGCAATAAACGGGGACGGCAGTTTCGACCGGCCGATCTATGCCGGCAACGCCATTGCCACCGTGCGCCCAAATGATTTGAAAAAAATTCTGACCATCCGGCCAACAGCCTTTCCGGCCGCCCCGAAGAGCGCGGGCGCCGCGGCGATCGAGGCGCTCGCCCTGCCCGAACCCACCGCCGCCGGGGGACGCGTTGCCTTCGTCGGGGCCGAGCTTACCCGGTCCGAGCGTCCGGAACTGACCAGCGCCCGCGTCGTCATTTCGGGCGGGCGGGGCATGGGCGACGGCAAAAATTTCAAATTGCTGGAAGAGGTCGCGGACAAGCTGGGGGCCGCGATCGGCGCCTCTCGATCGGCGGTCGACGCGGGATTCGTCCCGAACGACTACCAGGTCGGCCAAACCGGCAAGATCGTTGCGCCAGAACTTTATATCGCCGTCGGCATTTCGGGGGCTATCCAGCACCTCGCCGGCATGAAGGACAGCAAGGTGATCGTCGCCATCAACAAGGACGAGGATGCGCCGATTTTCGAGGTGGCGGATTACGGGCTGGTGGCCGACCTGTTCGAAGCCCTGCCGGCGCTGGCAGCCGAGCTGGACAAACACAACGGGGGCACGGCGTGAGGCCCGGAAGGCCCATGCCCGATTTCAAATCTTTTCTGGAGACAAGGGGATGACCACATTACAGAAAATCGGCGTCGTCGGAGCCGGTCAGATGGGCAGCGGAATCGCCCATGTCTGCGCGCTGGCCGGACTCGACGTCGTGCTGTCCGACGTGTCCGAGGACCGGGTAACGGCCGGGATCGCGGTCATCGAGAAGAACCTCGCACGCCAGGAATCCAAAGGCGCGATTTCGGCCGATGACAAGGCGGCCGCGCTCGCCCGGATCGCGCGGGCGACGGGGCTCGGATCATTCGGCGAATGCGATCTCGTGATCGAGGCCGCAACGGAAAACGAGGCGGTCAAGCTGGATATTTTCCGCGAACTTAGCCCGCAACTGCCCGAAAAGACGCTCATCGCCTCCAATACCTCATCGATTTCGATCACCCGGCTCGCATCCGAGACGGGGCGGCCGGAGAAGTTCATGGGCATGCATTTCATGAATCCGGTTCCGGTGATGCAGTTGGTGGAGCTGATCCGCGGGATTGCGACCGACGAGGACACTTTCCGGGCGATCCACGACCTCACGCTCAAGCTCGGCAAGACCCCCGCAACGGCGGAAGATTTTCCGGCCTTTATCGTCAACCGCATCCTGCTGCCCATGATCAACGAGGCGATTTATACGCTTTACGAGGGCGTGGGCTCGGTTGAAGCCATCGACACGGCCATGAAACTGGGCGCCAACCACCCGATGGGCCCGCTGGAACTGGCCGATTTCGTGGGGCTCGATACCTGCCTCGCCGTCATGCAGGTGCTTTACGAGGGGCTGGCCGACAGCAAGTACCGGCCCTGTCCGCTGCTCGTGAAATATGTCGAAGCGGGCTGGCTTGGCCGCAAGGCCGGGCGGGGCTTTTACGATTACGCGGGGCCGACGCCGATCCCGACCCGCTAGGACAATCCGGGGGCGCCGGCCCGCGGATCCGGGCGCCGGGTCTGCCTTGGTCCGGTTGCCTCGGGCACAAGGTCAGGATCCGCGCCCTCGGGCCCGTCCTCGATCACCGTCCGGAAAAACGCGAGCATTTCCGGTGAATCCCATTCCGCGCTGCCCAGGAACTTGCCCACGATCTGACCCTGCCGGTCGAGCAGGTACGAGGTCGGCAGGCCGGTGAGCCCGAGTTCACGGGCAAGCTGCCCTTGCCGGTCGATCAGGATCGGCAGGCGGGCAATCCCGATTCGGGTGTACCAGGCCGCCACCTTCTCCACCCCCTCGCGGTCCTGCGAAATGGGCAGCACTGCGAAATCGGCACCCCCCAGCTTGCTTTCGAGCCGGTCGAGCGACGGCATCTCGGCCACGCAAGGGGCGCACCATGTCGCCCAGAAATTCACCAGCACGACCTTGCCGCTGTAATCTTCAAAGGTCACGGGCGCGCCGTCGCGGTCGAAAAACGGTATGGCGGGCATCAGCGCCGGCCGGGCCGTTTTCCCGCCCCGCCGGGGGGCGAAGGGGTTCTCGGCCGCCGCCGGCAGGGCCGGCCCGGCCGTCCCCGGCCCGGACGCGGCGGGACGCTGGTCCCGCTCGGGCCCCCGTGATATTGAGGGCCCCCAAAAAATTGCGAAGAGCCCCGCAAGAAGGAGGCCTGCCAGGGTCAGCGATGCTACGATCGGAGCGGATTTTTTCACGGGGCGACACCTCGGGCGTACCGGCCGCCGGGCCGGCTTCGACATCCCCTGTTGTACGGAAAAGATGGTGAAAAAGACAACCGGAACAGAAAACGGCGGAAAAGAAGCCGGCACGGGCCGGGCCGCCGAAGCAGCCCCCAACCGGATGTGGGGCGGGCGGTTTACCGGCGGGCCGGGCGAGGCGATGGCGGCGATCAACCCGTCCATAGACTTCGATCGGGCGCTGTATGCCGAGGATATCCGCGCAAGCCGGGCCCATTGCGCCATGCTCGTCCGGCAAAAGATCATCTCCGAGGCGGACGGGAATTCCATTCTCGCCGGGCTCGATACCGTGCTCGCGGAAATCGAGGACGGCAGCTTCCGGTTTGAGCGCGCGCTCGAAGACATCCATATGAATGTCGAATCTCGCCTGGCCGGGCTGATCGGCGACGCCGCCGGGCGGCTTCACACCGCGCGCTCGCGGAACGACCAGGTGGCAACCGACTTTCGCCTCTGGGTGCGCGACGCCATCGATCGGATCGACGGGCATCTCCGCGATTTGCAGGACGCGCTGATCACACGGGCCGAGGAGCATGCGGAAACGGTGATGCCGGGCTTCACGCATTTGCAGACGGCCCAGCCCGTGACGCTTGGCCATTACCTCCTCGCCTATTGTGAAATGTTCGGCCGGGACCGGTCGCGCGCGCGCGACTGCCGGGCCAGGGTCAACGAATCGCCCCTCGGATCGGCAGCGCTCGCCGGCACGTCCTTCCCCATCGACCGTGAATCGACCGCCCGAGAGCTCGACTTCGAGCGGCCGATGGCCAATTCCATCGACGCCGTCTCGGCACGTGATTTCGCGGCCGAGTTCCTGGCCGTGCTGTCGATTGCGGCGGTCCATCTCTCGCGCCTGGCAGAAGAGCTCGTCGTGTGGTCCAGCGCGCCCTTCGGCTTTGTCACGCTCTCGGACAACTTTTCGACCGGCAGCTCCATCATGCCGCAAAAGCGCAATCCCGACGCGGCCGAGCTGGTACGCGGCAAGAGCGGGCGGGTGATTGGCGCGCTCCAGACCGTGCTGGTCGTCCTTAAGGGGCTGCCGCTCGCCTACAGCAAGGACATGCAGGAGGACAAGGAACCGGTGTTCGATGCCACCGGCACATTGTCGCTGTGTCTCGCGGCCATGACCGGCATGGTCAGCGATCTCACGGTCTCGAAGGAACGACTGCGCGAAGAGGCCGGCCGGGGGCACGCCACCGCAACCGATCTGGCTGACTGGCTGGTACGCCGGCTTGGCCTGCCGTTTCGCCAGGCCCATCATGTGA
The DNA here is from genome assembly GCA_040220875.1 of Alphaproteobacteria bacterium. Lineage (NCBI taxonomy): Bacteria > Pseudomonadati > Pseudomonadota > Alphaproteobacteria > Alphaproteobacteria bacterium. The sequence goes on from JAVJVX010000005.1 coordinate 451,900, forward strand.
CCGGCGCGCTGGTCCGGGCGGCGGAGGAAAAAGGCGTTGCGCTGGACGGGCTGAGCCTCGCGGACATGCAGGTGGTCGAGCCCGGCATCACCGAGGACGTGTTCAGGGTCCTCAGCGTCGACGCGTCGGTCGCCTCGCGCACCAGCCAGGGCGGCACGGCACCCGAAAACGTCCGGCGGGCCATTCTGGCCGCGCGCGAGCGCTTCCTCTCATGATCGGGCGCGCGGCAGCCGGGGTCGTGGCCGTCGTGCTGGCCCTCGCCATGCTCGGCGGGCTTGCGGGCTGCGGCAAGAAAGGAAGACTGGAAGTCCCGCCGGACAGCGAGAAAGAGTATCCGAGGACCTATCCACATGGATGAGTTCGTCTACAGGGACGGCCAACTCATGGCCGAGGACGTTTCGCTCGCCCGCCTCGCGTCGGAGGTGGGCACGCCCTTCTACTGCTATTCGACGGCCGCGATCCGCCATGCCTACGGCGCGTTCGAAGAGGCGTTCCGGAACGATCCGGTGACCCTGTGTTTTGCCGTTAAGGCGAATTCCAACCTGTCGGTGCTGCGCTTGCTGGCCGGGATGGGGGCGGGTGCCGACGTGGTTTCGGGGGGTGAGCTTGCCCGTGCGCTCGAGGCGGGGATGCTGCCCGAGCGGATCGTGTTTTCAGGCGTGGGTAAGACGCGGGCGGAAATCCGGCAGGCAATCGAAATCGGCGTGCTGCAGATCAACGTGGAATCGGTGCCCGAGCTGGAGGCGATTTCGGCGGTGGCGGAAGAGGCCGGCAAGTCGGTTGATATCGCCTTGCGCATCAATCCTGATGTGGATGCACGGACTCACGCCAAGATCACCACAGGCATGCGTGAAAACAAATTTGGCATCACCATGGACCAGGCCATGGATGCCTACGCCGCGGCTATTGCGATGCCCGGCGTGCGCCCGGTGGGCGTCGCAGTCCATATCGGGTCCCAGCTTCTCGGGCTGGCCCCCTTTCGCCACGCCTTCACCCGGGTCGCGGATTTCGTCACGGCCCTGCGCGCTACCGGCCTGACGGTCTCGCGGGTCGATCTCGGCGGCGGACTCGGGGTGCGTTACGACGAGGCAGAAGACACACCACCCGCAGTGGCGGCCTATGCCGATGTGGTCCGCACGACCATGGCCGATCTCGATTGCGAGATCGTGCTGGAGCCGGGCCGCGCCCTTGTCGGCAATGCCGGCGTGATGGTCACGCGCGTCGAGTATGTGAAGGAATCGGGCACCCGGAATTTCGTGATCGTGGACGCGGCCATGAACGATCTGCTTCGTCCGGCCCTGTACGACGCCTATCACGCCATCCAGCCGGTGAGCGCCCCTGCCGATCCCGCACACCTCAAGCCGGTGGATGTGGTGGGACCGGTCTGCGAGACGGGGGACGCCTTCGCCACCGGCCGACTCCTGCCCGAGACGGCAGCGGGTGATCTCCTGGCGATCCGGTCCGCCGGCGCCTATGGCGCGGTCATGGCCTCCAATTACAACACGCGCCCGCGAGCACCCGAGATCCTGGTCGAGGGCGACAATTTCGCCATCATCCGGCCGCGCGAGGAGGTGGCCGATCTTCTCGCGGCTGACCGGTTTGCCCCCTGGCTGGAGGCCCGGCCTCGCCAGGCGGTGCCACCAAAGAAGGTCGCGGGGAAAGGCTGATGGCCCAGAAGCGGCGCGAGGGTGGGTTCGTGTCGCGCTTCGCGGGCGCGCTCGGCCAAGCGCGCGAGACATGGAAAACCGGCGATGCCCGGCCGGGCTACGCCCTGACGCTGGCGCTGGCCTGGCTGGCGGAAATCTGGCAGCGCGCCTGGCCGCGCTTCTGGCCGGTCACGCTCGCCATCGGCGCCTTCCTCGCCGCCGCCCTTTATGGCGTGTTGGCCTGGCTGCCAACCTGGCTTCACGTCATCGTCCTGCTGCTTTACGGCGCCGGGCTGACGGTGCTGGTCTACAGGGTCGTGGCGACGATCCCCTGGCCGGACCTGGCGGCCGCCCGTCACCGCCTGGAACGCGAAAGCGGTCTCGCTCATCGCCCGCTCACCGCGCTGGCCGATACGCCGTTCGACACGGCGGGCGGCGATCGCGGGACTGAAGCGCTCTGGCGCCAGCACCAGGCAGCGGCGCGGGCGGCGCTTGGCCGGCTCAGGATCGGCCGGCCGCGGGCCAGCCTGGAAAAACAGGATCCCTATGGCCTCAGGGCCGTCCTCGCCTTCGCCCTCCTGATCGGCCTGATCGGCCTCGAAGCACCGGGCACGCGTCTGCTCAGCGGTTTCGCGCCGGGCCGCGAGGCGGGCGGCATCACTCCGTCCGAGGTCGCGCTCTGGATCACGCCGCCCGATTACAGTGGCGCGGCGCCCCTCTATCTGGGTGGACACAGGGCCCCGTCACGAAGCGCCGAGCCGCTGGAAGTGCTGGAGGGCAGCCGTCTTCTCGCCCATGTCACCGGCGGTTCCGGGCAACCGCAACTGGAGGTGGACCAGGCCCGGCTCGATTTCGAGTCCCTCGGCGGCTCGAGCTACCAGCTCGAAACGCGCCTTGACGGCGGCACCTCTCTCGTCATCCGCCAGGGCGGCCGCGTTCTCTTCGAGCGCCTCCTCCTGATCGACGCCGATACCCCGCCCGAGATCGTCTTCGCCGAGCGTCCGCTGCCAACCGGGCGCAAGGCGCTCAAGGTCAGTTTCGAGGCGCGTGACGATTTCGGCGTCGCCGATGTCCGGGCGCGGATCGAACGTGCGGACAAGATCACGGGAGAAAAACTCGTTCTCGACCTCCCGATCAATAATCCGCACGAGGCCGATGTGACGGGTACCGGCTACCACGACCTGACGTCCCATCCCTGGGCCGGGCTGCCAACCAAGATTCGTCTCATCGCGCGCGACGGGAAAAAACAGCAGGGCGTGAGCGCGCCTGAACTTGTCGTGCTGCCCGAGCGAATTTTTCGCCATCCCGTGGCCCGCGCCATCGTCGAGCAGCGCAAACGCCTCGTGACCTCGCCCAAAGACGCGCAATCCATCGCGGGCGCGCTCGAAACCATCGCCAGCGCGCCCGAGGAGTACGGGAACGACAGCGTCGTCAGCCTGTCCCTGAGTGCGGCGCGCGCCCGGCTCCTGCGTAACCCCGGGGCCGAGACACGCCAGGAAATCATGCGACTCCTCTGGGACGCGGCGCTCCGGATCGAGGAGGGCGAAGTCGGCAGCGCCGAACAACGCCTGCGCGAGGCACGCGAGCGGCTTCAGGAGGCGCTGGCTGACGAAACCGTCACGCCCGAGACCCTCGATCAGTTGATGGACGAATTGAAGAACGCGCTCGACAATTATCTCACGACCCTGGCCAGGACACAGTCCGGCCAGGGGGCGCAACCGGGCGCATCGGCCCTGGCCGACGAGGGCGAGACCATCCGGCCGGAAGATCTCCAGCGCATGATGGAGCAGATCCAGAACCTGTCACGCACCGGCGCGCGCGAGGCGGCGGCCAAAATGCTCGCGCAGCTTCAGGATATTCTGGAAAACCTGCGAACGGCCGACGCCGCGTCCGAGGGACCGCTCGAGCGCTTCGCCGGCGAGGCGCTGAAACGGCTTGAGGGGCTGACCCGCCGCCAGCAGGAACTGATGGACGAAAATTTCCGCGCCCAGCAGGAGAATTCCCCCGGCGCGCCATTCGAAACGCCACCTGGCGTGCCGCCCGGAACCGGCGCCTTTCCGCCCTTCGACACGCCCCTCGGTCAACGGTTTGCCGAGCGGTTTCGCGACGGTTTCGCCGACCCCTACGGCCAGCCCGGCAACCAGCCGCCGGAGGATGCGGGCGAGCCGGGCGGCGACGGGGCCGGCGGCACACCCGATCCCGAGGCCGCGGCCGCTCAGGAGAATCTGCGTCGCCAGCTTGGCGATTTCATGCGCCAACTCGGCGAACGCGCAGGCGAAATCCCGGAAAGTCTCGGTCGGGCGGAACGATCCATGCGGGGCGCCGGCGAGGCGCTTGGCGCGGGTGAGCGCCAACCGGCACTGGACCAGCAGGGCCAGGCGCTGGACCAGCTTCGCACGGGGGCCGAGGAACTGAGGGAAGCGCTCAACCGCCAGCTCGCCGAACAGGGTCAGGGCCGGGCCGGCGACGGCCAGGACGAGGGTTATGGCGGCGGCGCCGGCAGCGTGGCGAGCAGCGAGGGGGAGGATGTCGAAATCCCCGAAGAGGCTGAGGTCCAGCGCGCCTGGCAGATCCTGCAGGAGCTTCGCCGACGCGCGGGCGACCGCACGCGGCCCGAGGAGGAGCGCGAGTATCTCGACCGCCTCCTGACGCCTTTCTGAAGTGCCGTGCGGTCAGGCCAGCGCCGTGGCGATGGTCGCTTCCAGCGTTTCGAGTGTAAAGGGCTTGGCCAGGAGCCCCTGGATAAGCGCATCCAGATTATGCGCGCGCTCGCGTTCCTCTGCGTAGCCGCTCATCAGGATAATCCGGATCCGGGGATGGTCGTTGGACGCCTTGAGGGCAAGGGAGATGCCATCCATCTCGGGCATGGCAATGTCGGTCAGCAGCACGTCGAAGGGCCGGCGCGACATCCGATCGAGGGCCGCGTAGGCGTCGTTCACAAAGGCCGGTTCGTGGCCCGCTTTTTCCAGTCCGCGCCGGATGAATTCGCCGAGGGTGGCGTCATCATCCACGATCAGGATCTTTGCCATACCCCGGACCCGGCCTATTTCGCCGCGACGAGATAGAAGGTGAGATTGGCCGCGCCGGCCGGCGGATTCTCGAGCGCCGAGGAGAAGTCGGCCGCTTCGCCCGGTAGCAGGCGCGTGTTCGCGACGCTGACCGTCCATTCCCGAATAGCGCGGCCGGTCTCATCCTGGACCACGACACGCAACAACGGGGGGCGGCGGACCGCGCCGGAATTGTTGATAAGCTGCCCCGAAACTTCGAGCGCCGGCGCGCCATTCACTTCCGTGTGACGGGTCGACACGTCGCGCAGTTCGAAACCGTCCGTCGTAACCTGATTGCTGAGACCGAGGGCGGCATACGCACGCTCGGCCTGAGGCCAGTTGGCGACAATCCCGTCCTGGAGGAAAAAGAGACCGGCCACGAGGCCGAGCACCGTGACGGCCAGAAGCACCCAGCCGGCGGTCATGGCGCCCGCGCTTTTATCGGCCTTGAGGAACGGCGGCTCATCGGGCATGGCGCCGCGGGCGCGCCGCCCGGCGGGGACGATTTCGCGATCCGCCCGGCGGTCGAGATCAAGATCCGCCGCCGCCTGTTCCGCCGCCGCCGCGCCCTCGCCCCCGTCCGGGGGCGTGTAACGCCAGACATGCTGGCATCGTCCGCATTTCAGGCGGCGGCCCGACGGACCCACGGCGCGTTCGTCGAGACGGAATCTCGTCTGGCAGGCGGGGCAGGTAACAATCATGATACTTTCCAGGAAGCCCCCGGATTTATAAGGAGAAGCCCCTTGGCGCGCAAGCGCGCCCCGGCGCCGGGCGCGCGACGCTGCATTGCCGCGACCTCCGTCCCGTGCGATCTTCCTTCCCGCTGGCGCCCCGGGCCGGCGGGCCCTGCCCGGAAACGGCCATCCGCACGGGGCAAAAGGGGTGGCGGGCCTGAGGAACAACTGGCGGTGAGTGACATCATCCATGGTTCGGTTTGAAAATGTCGGCATGCGCTATGGCACCGGGCCGGAGATCCTGCGCGACATTTCCTTCACCCTGGAGCCGGGCTCGTTCCGCTATCTGACCGGCGCCAGCGGCGCCGGCAAATCCTCGCTCCTCAAGCTGATGTATCTGGCCCGACGGCCGACGCGCGGCCTGATCACCCTGTTTGACCGGGATATCGCCACTGTACCGCGCGACGACTTTCCGCTTCTGCGCCGCCGGATCGGCGTGGTCTTTCAGAACTTCCGCCTCATCGACCATCTGACCGCGATGGACAACGTGGCCCTGCCGCTTCGGATCGCGGGGGCCTCGGCAAAGCAGGTGCATGACCATGTGTGCGAATTGCTGCGCTGGGTCGGGCTCGGTGACCGGATCGACGCGAAGCCCCGCACGCTTTCGGGCGGAGAAAAACAGCGGGTTGCAATTGCCCGGGCGATCATCGCCCGGCCCCGCCTGCTGCTGGCTGATGAGCCCACCGGCAATGTCGATTCGGCGATCGCCGATCGGCTCATGTTCCTTTTCGAGGAACTCAACAAGACCGGCACCACAGTGGTGATCGCCACGCATAATCTGCAACTGGTCAAGAACTTCGCTCATCCCTGCCTGCATCTCGAAAACGGTGTGCTCGACGAAACCGGCGCGGACGGAGCGAGGGTTTGACCTCATTCATCAAAAAATTCTGGACGCGCCGGCTGGACCTGCCGCTTGCGAGCGATCCGTCCAGCCGCTTTCTGCCCTGGATCATCGCGTTCACGGTTTTCCTCGCCACCCTGGCCCTCGCCCTCATGCTTGCCATCGCCGGCGTCATAGACCAGTGGGAAACCGATCTGGAAGGCACGATCACGGTCGAGATCCCGGCCACGACACCGGAGCGGGCCGCGCAGCAGGCGGAGATGGCGGCCGCCGCCCTCGTGCTGCTTGAGGAAATCCCCGGCATCGACAAGGCCGAGCCGCTTTCGGCAGAAAAGGTCATGGCGTTGCTCGAACCATGGCTCGGACGCGCCGGGCTGGTGGACGAACTGCCGCTTCCCATGCTGATCGATGTCACGCTCGATGATGCCCGCGCACTGGACCTGACAGCGCTGCAGATCCGGCTTCACGAAATCAGTCCCGGCATCACGCTGGACGATCATGGAATCTGGTTCGGTCGGCTGATCCGTGCCGCACGCGCGGCCGGCGCGCTGGCCTTTGTTATCTTCGCCCTTGTCCAGACGGCCGCGGTCCTGGTGGTGGTATTTGCCACCCGGACGGCGCTGGACGTCCACCGTGATGTGATCGATCTTATGCACCTCATGGGCGCGACGGACAGCTATATCGCCGACCAGTTCCAGCACCATGCCCTGACCCTCGGCGCGAAAGGGGGGCTGATCGGGCTTGGCGTGGCGCTCGTCGCGCTCGTCGCGCTGCAATTCGGGGTCAGCGTCTCCGGCGCGGCATTCATGCCCGCCCTGTCGCTCGAGCCCCCGCACTGGCTGCTGCTTGCCACCCTGCCGCTCGTCAGCGCAGGCACGGCCATGATCTCGGCCCGGCTTACAGTGCGCCGGGCATTGGCGCGGCTTCCGTGAGCCGGATGTCGAGGCTGGTCCTGCTCACGGGGCTGGCGGCGATCGCGCTGTGGGCCGGCGGGCTCGCGTTTTTCGCGAGCCGGCTGCCGGCCGCGCCAGATCCGGCCGATCGGGTGGGGCCCCTGTCGGACCGGGACGCCATCGTCGTGCTTACCGGCGGGCCCGACCGGATCGAGGCCGCGATCGAGCTTCTCAACCGGCGGGACGGCAAGTGGCTGCTGGTTTCGGGCGTGGGGCCAGGCTACGACATCGGCAACGTTCTCAGCCTGACGGAGAACGGCCTGCCGTCCGACGCGCGGATCAAGCTGGACCGCCTGGCCACCGACACGATAGGCAATGCGCGCGAAACAAGGAGATGGATGGACACTCATGGCCTCGAAAGACTGGTCCTCGTCACGGCGGCCTATCACATGCCGCGCAGCCTGTATGAATTTCACGCCGTCATGCCCGGCAAGGCCATCGTGCCGTATCCGGTCTTTCCCGGCGGCTATGATCCCGCTGCCTGGTGGGACTGGAAAAACACCGGTCGCTTCATTGTGAGCGAATTCCATAAATATCTTCTGGCACGGCTGCGCGGCGGACTCTCGCGCCACGCCCCCGCCTCCCCGGACCGCCCCGCCTCCGCCCCTGGCAATAACCTGGCCCGGAGTGGTGCCGGATCATGATCTGGTGTCGCTCGCTTCTTTTTCAGGCCTATTTCTACGGCCTTACGGCAGTCCTGGCCTTGACGGCGACCCCGGCCATCCTGTTCGGCCGCGGCGCGGTGGAGCGTGTCACCCGTCTCTGGGCGCGCGGCGTGCTCCTTGGCCTCAAGATCATCTGCCGGCTGGATTTCGAGTTTCGCGGTCTCGATCGCCTGCCGCCCCGTCCCTATCTCGTCGCGGCCAAGCATCAATCGGCCTGGGATACGGTCGTTTTCGCGCTCGCCATTCCGGGGTCGGTCTATGTGCTGAAGGCAGAGTTGCTCCACATACCCTTCTACGGCTGGGCCTGCCGGCGCCTCGGCCATATCCCGGTCGACCGCAGGGGCGGCGCCGGCGCCATGCGCGGGCTTCTGCGCCGGGCCGCGCGGACGGTCGAACGGGGCGACCCGATCGTGATCTTTCCCGAGGGCACGCGGGTGGCGCCCGGCGAGACACGCCGCTACCAGCCCGGTGTCAGCGCACTTTACGCCCATCTCGATATCCCGGTGGTGCCGGTCGGGCTGAACTCGGGCCTGTTCTGGCCCAGGCGAAGCTTCCTGCGCCACCCCGGGAAGATCGTCCTGGAGATCGGTCAGCCGATCGAGGCGGGGCTGGCGCGCAAGACTTTCTCGGCCCGGCTTGAGGCCGAGATCGAGGCTATCACCCGCCGGCTCGAGGCCGAGGCGGGTTTTCCCGCCCCGCCGGCAAAAGAAAACCGGGAATCCCGGGGATAATCTGAAATTATCCTTTTCAACAGCCGGTTAATTCCCACCTATCAGGGGATCCGGCTGTGGAAAAATGGCGCGGAAATCCGGGACAAAACAAGAACATTGTTCCCCGGTGCCAACCGCCCTAGACTCCCGGCCCCCGAAAGCGCGCAGGACCCGACGACGTGATGGATATCGCCCCCATTTCCCAACAGATCTGGGACATGAAATACCGCTTCAAGCCGGAATCCGGCGCCAGCGAAGACCGCCAGATCGGCGATAGCTGGCGCCGGGTCGCCCGCGCGCTCGCCCGCGTCGAAAAGGAGCCCGAGGCGTGGGAGTCGCGCTTCGAAGAGATGCTTCAGGATTTCCGCTTCCTGCCGGCCGGGCGCATTCTGGCCGGAGCCGGCACGGGCCGCCGGGTCACGCTGTTCAACTGCTTCGTCATGGGCACCATTCCCGACGACATGGCGGGAATTTTCACCCATCTGCGCGAAGCCGCGCTGACCATGCAGCAGGGCGGCGGCATCGGATACGATTTCTCGACCCTTCGGCCAAGGGGCGCGACCGTCAAGGGGATTGGCGCCGATGCGTCGGGGCCGCTCTCGTTCATGGATGTCTGGGACGCCATGTGCAAGACGATCATGAGCGCGGGCAGTCGGCGCGGCGCCATGATGGCGACTTTGCGTTGCGATCATCCCGACATCGAGGCGTTCATCGACGCCAAGCAAGAGCCCGGGCGCTTGCGCATGTTCAACCTGTCGGTGCTCGTGACGGACGCCTTCATGGACGCGGTCAGGTCCGACGGCTCGTGGGAACTGGTGTTCGACGGCCGGGTTTACGCGGTCACCAGGGCGCGCGCGCTGTGGGACAGGATCATGCGCGCCACCTACGCCTATGCCGAACCGGGCGTCATTTTCATCGACCGGATCAACCAGCGGAACAATCTCTATTACTGCGAGGAAATCGCGGCCACGAACCCCTGCGGCGAGCAACCCCTGCCGCCCTATGGCGCCTGTCTCCTCGGATCGATCAACCTGGCCAAGCTGGTGCTGGACCCGTTCACCGACGAGGCGCGCCTGGATGAGGCCGCACTGGAACGTATCATTCCCGTCGCCGTGCGGATGCTGGATAACGTTGTCGACGTATCCGACTTTCCGCTCGAGGCGCAGGCAAACGAGGCGCGCACCAAGCGGCGCATCGGTCTCGGCGTGACGGGGCTGGCCGACGCGCTGATCATGTGCGGCGCGCGTTACGGCGGCGCCAGGGCCGTCAAGTTCACCCGCGCATGGCTGAAGGCCGTGCGGGACGGAGCCTATCGCGCGTCGGCGGCGCTGGCGCAGGAGAAGGGACCTTTCCCGCTGTTCGATGCCGAGGCCTATCTCGCGGGCGAAACGGTGCGATCCCTCGACCCGGCGCTCAGGGAGGAGATTGCCCGCCACGGTATCCGTAATGCGCTGCTCACCTCGATCGCGCCCACGGGTACGATCTCGCTTTTTGCCGATAACGTCTCGTCCGGAATAGAGCCCGTCTTCAGCTACAGCTATACGCGAAGCGTCCTGATGCCGAACGACAAGCGGCGCGAGGAACGCGTGACAGATTTCGCCTACCGCCAGTTCCGCCGCCAGTTCGGCGAGGACGCGCCGCTACCCGACTACTTCACCGATGCGCAAAGTTTGACGCCGCACGATCACATCGTCATGCAGGCTGCCGCCCAGGATTTCATCGACAGCTCGATTTCGAAAACCATCAATTGCCCGGCCGGGCTTTCTTTCGAGGCGTTCAAGGAGGTCTATCTCGAGGCCTATGAATCGGGGTGCAAGGGGTGCACCACCTATCGGCCGAACGAGGTCACGGGCTCGGTCCTGCGCGCCGGCACGGGGCCGGAAGACGACGGAGCGGAGGGCGAATTGGCCGAGCCCGAACTGGCCCTGACGCCGCCGGCGGCGGAAAGTCGGGCCGACGACGCCTTCGACGCCGGAGCGGTCGTGTATATGACGCAGCCGCTCGACCGGCCGGAGGTCCTGCCCGGTCAGACCTACAAGATCAAATGGGCGGATTCGAGTCACGCCATATACATCACGTTGAATGACGTCATCCAGGACGGGCGACGTCGGCCATTCGAGATCTTCATCAATTCAAAAAATGTCGAGCATTTCGCCTGGACGGTGGCGCTGACACGGATGATCAGCGCGGTGTTCCGCCGCGGCGGCGATGTCAGTTTCGTTGTGGACGAGCTCAAGGCCGTTTTCGACCCGCGCGGCGGACAATGGATGAACGGCCGTTACGTGCCCTCGCTTCTGGCCGCCATCGGCGACGTGATCGAGGAGCACATGATCCGCATCGGATTTCTGCAAAAGAAGGAGAATGTTGCGGCCGGCCTGGGCCCGGGCGCGGCGCAGCCGGGGACCGGACTGCGGCAATGCCCGCAATGCGGCCAGTTCTCTGTCATCCGGCAGGAAGGCTGCGATATCTGCACGTCCTGCACCTATTCGAGATGCGCCTAGGCGGCCCCGGCTAGGCCAGCCGGTGCACCTGCGCCACGAGAGCCTCGAGCGCGGCATCCTCGATTTCCAGCGCACGCAGATGCGCCCAGGTGTTTTCGAGATAATCACGACACGGCCCCATGGGCCCTTCCGCGCCGACGATCATGCGCGCCGCCGTTTCAAGATCGAGGTCGCCGGCATATTGCGGGTGCTCGGGATCGGCAACAAACACCAGCGCCCGCACTGGCCCGCCGGGCGGGCAGGCTACCGGCAACATGCGCTCGAGATAGACGCGGGTGACCTGTTCGCGCCGCCGGAGATAAGCCAGAACCTCCTCGCGCGCTTCCTGTACGACCCGGTACAGCCGGCCGTCACACCGGCCACCCGGCGCCAGGCCAAGGACCAGGCCCGGCCGCGCCGGCGTGCCCCGATAGACGATGGATTTGATGCAGAACGCCCGGTGATACCCCTCGAGCCGGGCCGGGCGCGATTCCGCGACCTCGAAACCCGGCGCCCAGAGCAGCGAGCCATAGGCGAAAATCCAGAAATCGTCGCCCGACGCGCCGGTAAGGGCGGCGCCGGTCATGGCGAAACCCCGTCCCCGTCCCCGTCCGCGTCCGCGATCACGCGGGCGTACAGGGCCTCGAGGCGGTCATCCCGGATTCCCATCTCGCGCAAGTGACCGATCGCGGCCGCGAGATAGGCCGAACAGGCGCCACTGACCCCCTCCCCCTGGCGCACGTAGCGCGCCGCTTCGGCAATGTCGATCTCGCCGGCGAAACGCGGGTCCGAGGTAACCGGCAGAAAGGTTTCGGCCTGAATGCTGGCGCGCACGCGCGCGCCGTCCTCGAGAAGGACGACCGTGACCGGCCGGCGCTCGTAGGGATAGCCGTCCTCCCGGTCATCGAGATAGGCGAGCACGCGGGTGCGATCTGCGGAGGCGATGCGGAAGGCCCGGCCGAGGCAGGCCCCGCCCGGCACCAGACCCATGACCAGGCCGGGGTGGCTGTGCGTGCCGCGATGCTTGCTAGAAAAAACGCAAAGCTGGCGGTGATAGCCCTCAAGCCGGGCCGGCACCGCCTCGAGATGGGGGAATCCGGGCCGCCACATGAGGGAGCCGTAGCCGAACACCCACAGCCCTGTCTCTGTCTTGCCGGCCTCTCCCGTTTTGGTCAGATCTCCGTCCTTGGCGCTCATGACGCCACCATATAGGCTCCCTCGCGCCGGGAGAACATCCCGGCGCTTCCAGCGCCCGCGACCCTCGCCGGCCCGCCGACACTGCAGACGGAACGACCCTCCATGACGATCAAGCGCTTCGTCATTCTCATCACTATCCTTGTTATTCTGGGCACAGCCGGGGCCTTGGCCTATCGCGTGGCACCCGTCTATGGCGCGCTTGAAGCCGCGCGCTCAAGCGACGGTTTTCTTGGCCTCCGTCTCGAAAAAGGCCGGATTTCGCTGGCCGGATTTCCCCTCGATCTTCATGTCCGGCTGACCGGCGCCGTCTTTACGCGCGAAGGCCCGGCGCTTTGGCGCCTCTCGGCCGACACGGCCCGCCTGGCTCTGATTCCCTGGCCCTTTCAGACATTGCGCGTCGATCTCGGCCCCCGCTCCCGTCTTGTCATCGCCGATACCGGCGAGCAAAGCCGGACCAGCTTCGATACGTCGGACGGCAGCCTGCGGCTCCGGCTGGACGGGACCGGCCGGCTGTCGTCGGCCGGGCTTCGCCTCAATGATCTCGCGATCACGACCCCCGCGGGCGAACCGGTCGCGGCCGGGCAATTCTCCCTCGCCCTGACCTTTGACGAAGACCGGGCCCACCCTGGCCAATCGGGCGGCCTCGCGACAACCGGGCTGCATCTCGACGCCCGGACCCTCGTTATGCCCGAACCGGCGGCGCGGCAGTTCGCGCTTGGCCGCGAAGTCCAGAAGCTTCGCCTGGTCATGACCGCGCGGCCGGGGATCCCGCGGAACGACCGAGAAAGCCTCGCCGCGTGGCGCGCCAAGGACGGCCGGCTCGCCCTCGACGATTTCTCCCTGGCCTGGGGTCCCCTGTCGGTCATGGCCGAGGGCGATATGGGGCTCGATGCCGATTTCAGACCCGAAGGTGTGCTGGAGACGCGCATCACGGGCCTTGCGCCGGCCCTCGATATCCTGGTCGCGGCCGGGCAGATCGATGCTGACGATGCGCGGCTGACGGGACTGGTGCTGGGCTTGCTGTCGAAGCCCGAGGGCGAAGGGGGCGCGCCCATGCTGACACTGCCCCTTGAAGCGCGACAGGGCCGCCTGTTTCTGGGGCCCGTGGCGCTGGGCCGGCTGTCTCCCCTCGCCGATTGAGAGCGCTCGGGTGCCGGTCAGGCGTTCTTGACAGGCCGGGGCGGCACATCCTGCTTCGCCGCCACGACGCCCCGGCGAATTTCCCGCGTGCGCCGGAAGGTTTCTTCAAGCAGCGCACCGTTGCCATCGCGAATGGCGCGCTGCAGGACGCTCAGATCCTCGCTGAACCGGCCAAGGATATCGAGCACGGCCTCGCGGTTATTGAGAAAGATATCGCGCCACATGACCGGGTCGGAGGCCGCGATCCGTGTGAAGTCGCGAAAACCGCTGGCGGCGAATTTGATGACTTCGGATTTGGTGTGCTCTTCCAGATCGTCGGCCGTCCCGACAATGGTGTAGGCGATGAGGTGCGGCAGATGAGAGGTGATGGCCAGCACCACGTCATGATGAGCGGCCGACATCTCCTCGACCATCATCCCGGCCCGCTGCCAGAGATCGCTGATGCGCCTCACCGCCGTGCGGTCGGTCGCGGGATCGGGGGTGAGGATGCACCAGCGCCCCTCGAACAGGGTTTCGAACCCCGATTCGGGCCCCGAATGTTCCGTCCCCGCCAGCGGATGACCGGGGACGAAATGCACATGGCCAGGCAAATGGCGGCCCAGATCACGCATCGCCGACTGCTTGGTCGACCCGACATCGGTGACGATCGCGCCCGGCGCAAGCGCCGGCGCGATAGCGCGGCCGATCGCCTCGTAAGCGCCCAGGGGTGTGCCGATAATGACGAGATCGGCGCCCGCAACAGCGGCGGCGGGATCGCTCAGGGTTTCATCGGCGAGCGCGAGACGTCTGACGGTGTCGAGGGTCTCCTGGCGCCGGGCCACAGCGATGATTTCGCGGGCCAGCCCGTCGCGGCGCATGACCCGCGCAAGACTGGATCCGATCAGGCCGATTCCGATGAAGACAGCCCGGTTGAAAGGCGTGAAATCATCCGACATGGGAGCCGTCCTTGACCAGCCGGCTAAGGGCGGCGACAACCGCGCGCATTTCCGCCTCCTGCCCGATGGTAATGCGCAGGCAGCCCGGCAGGCCGTAATGATCCACCCGGCGCGGGATGAGCCCGTCGCGCAACAGTGCCGCCTCGGCCCGATCGGCCGCCTCGGTCGCGCCGGCGCCGAATTCGACGAGCACGAAATTGGCTACGCTCGGAAAAACGCGAAACCCCATGCCTGTAAGCGCCTCGCCGAGATACTCGCGCCAGGTGGTGTTGTGGTCCTGACTGCGGCGCAGGTGATCGCGATCATCCATCGCCGCCGCCCCCGCGAGCTGGCCCGGCGTCGTTGTATTGAAAGGCGGCCGCAGGCGGTTGAGCACATCGACGATGGGCGCGGGCGCATAACACCAGCCAAGCCGCATGGCGCCCAGACCGAAAATCTTGGAAAAAGTGCGCGTCATCACGACATTGCTGTTTTCGTCCACGAGATCGGCCCCGGCAGTGTAGTCGTCACGGTCGACATATTCAGCGTAGGCCGAATCGAGCACCAGCAGCACGTGATCGGGCAGGCCGGCGCGCAGCCGGCGCAATTCGCCCGTCGGCAGATAGCTGCCCGTGGGATTGTTCGGATTGGCGAGAAAGACAATCCGGGTCCGCGCGGTCACTTTTGCGAGCAACGCATCGACGCTGGCCGTGAGGTTCGTTTCCTCCGCCTTTACCGGCGTCGCGCCGACGGAATGGGCGAAAATCGGGTAAATGAGAAATCCGTGGGCGCTGTAGAGTACTTCGTCCCCGAGCCCGGCATAGGCGCGCATCAGCAGCAGCAGCAATTCGTCGGACCCGGCGCCGCAAACGATGCGCTCCATATCCAGGCCACTGAAGCGGCTGATGGCCGAGCGCAGGATGCGCGAGCTGCCGTCCGGGTAGCGGTGCAGGTCGGGTGCCGCCGCAGCGAACGCGGCCATCGCCTTCGGGCTCGGCCCCAGCGCGCCCTCATTGGCGGATAGCTTGATCGCGCGCGCCCGCCCTGCAATCCGCGCCTTGCCCCCCTGGTAGGGCGCGATTTCCATGATCCCGGGTTTGACGACAGGGCCTGGCCCGCCGGTCTTCTTCCGGCTGTCCGCTGTCATGACCCCGACCTCGCGTCTGTCCGCCCGGCCCCATCCGCGACAAGCGGAGTGGCGTAACCGCCAAGCCGCACCAGCCGCCCCCAACGCGCAAGTCCGGCCCCCGCCGGGTCCTCGAGCGTCACGAAGCCCGGCAGATCGAAAAGGCAGATCGTTTCGGCAACCGTCCCGCCATAGGGCGCGCGCGCCAGCAGCGTCGGGCCTCCGGGGCCTTGCGTGTCCGCCATCATGGCCGCCGCCTGATCGGCCGCCAGGATCAATGCGACCAGTGTGCGATCGTCGCCCGTCTCCTGGAAATCGGCGCGCGCGACCATCAGCGCATCGGTTTTCACCTCCGGCGACGGGCGCACGAAGGGAAGCCGCGCGACGATATCTATGTCGCGCGCGGGTAGGCTCGCCATCTCGACCCACCACGGCGTGTCATCGCCATCCTCGCTGAGGCTTGGAAAGGGCAGCACGGCGACCGTCACCTCGCCTGCGGCGAGATGCGCGAGCGCGACCCGATCGCTCCGGGCCGCCTCAAGCGGAATCGCCGTGCCCAGATGGTCACGGGCGACATCCCACAGCGCGCGGCCAGCGCCCGTCCGCGCATTCTGACTTGCCACCGCCCGGAAGTCCGTCTCGATCCGAAGCGTGGCGCCGATGATTTCCCGCCAGATCCGGGCGAGCACGGCGACGGGAAAGCCCTCTTCCCCGGCCCCGGCGGCGCGGGCGACCAGACGCCGCATCAGCCGCGCCTCGCGGCCCGGCTGCATGGTGCGGGTGATGCCGGCGCGCTGCTTGGCCGCGGTAACGTAGCGGGCCACACCCGCGCGCGCCGTCAGGGCCTCGAGCAACCGGTCGTCATACTCATCAATCTGGCGCCGCAGATCTTCAAGCGCTGGTCGGGCGTCCGCCATCGGCCGGGTTTCCCCGAATCGGGTTGTGGGAAAAAGCGGCCTAGTCATAGAGGGCGGAAACCGTAAAATCAAAGAAAACATTGACATAGCGGCTGCCCGCCTCCTAGCTATCCCGCTCCCCGGCAGCCCGCCCCGGGCAGGGCGCCCCGGAAATGGCCCCATCGCGCCCCGAGGGACAGGACGGAATGACATCTCGCGCCCCCCAGCCACAAGAGACGGCCGAACTGGCCGCGCTGCCCGGGCATGTGCTCGAGGTCACGGCGCCGCTCACGCTCGATTCCGGTATCAGCCTCGCCCCCTACCGGATCGCCTATCAGACCTATGGCACGCTCAATCCGGACAAGTCGAACGCCATCCTGGTCTGCCATGCGCTGACCGGCGACCAGTATCTCGCCGAACCACACCCGCTGACCGGCAAGCCCGGCTGGTGGAGCAGCATGGTCGGTCCCGGCCGGACCCTCGACACCGAGCGTTATTTCGTGATTTCGGCCAACGTGCTGGGCGGGTGCATGGGGACTACCGGACCCAAGTCCATCGACCCCGCAACCGGCCAGCCCTTCGGGCTGAACTTTCCGGTCATTACCGTACGCGACATGGTGCGCGCGCAAAAGGTGGTGGTCGACCATCTCGGGATCGAGAAACTGTTTTGCGTGGTCGGCGGCTCCATGGGCGCGATGCAGGCCCTGCAATGGGCCGCAACCTATCCGGAAGCCGTTTTTTCGGCCGTGCCCATCGCCGGGGCGGCGCGCCACTCGGCGCAGAACATCGCCTTTCATGAGGTCGGCCGGCAGGCCATCATGGCCGACCCCGACTGGGCGCAGGGCAATTATCTGAGGGAAGGGTGCAACCCCAAGCGCGGCCTGGCCGTGGCCCGTATGGCGGCACATATCACCTACCTGTCGGAGGCGGCCCTGCACCGCAAGTTCGGCCGCTCGCTCCAGGACCGGGCCGGGGTGACTTACGGCTTTGAAGCCGATTTCCAGGTTGAAAGCTACCTGCGCCACCAGGGCAGCACGTTTGTCGAGCGGTTTGACGCAAACTCGTATCTCTATATCACGCGGGCCATGGATTATTTCGACATGGCGGCGGAGCATGGCGGCAACCTGTCCGAAGCCTTCCTCGAAACGCCGGTGCGGTTCTGCGTCATCTCCTTTACCAGCGACTGGCTGTTCCCCACGACGGAAAGCCGGGCTGTCGTCCACGCGCTCAACGCAGCCGCGGCGAATGTCAGCTTTGTCGAGATTGAGACCGACAAGGGGCATGACGCGTTCCTTCTGGATGAGCCGGAATTCCGCTCCGTTCTGGGGGGATTCCTGAATGGCGCGGCCGAACATCGGAGCCTTGCGCCGGGCGTGGTGGCGCGCGACGGGGCCGGCACATGAGAGACCCCCGGTCAGCAATCCAGGCCGGTTCCGCGAATGCCGGGCGTGCCGGGAATCCCGCCGCCGCCCCGCGCGACACAAGGCGCGCGCTTGCCCGCGCCGATCTGCGTCTCATCGCCGACGTGATCCGGTCCGGCAGCCGTGTGCTCGACGTCGGCTGCGGCGATGGCAAGCTGCTCGATTACCTGGTCCACCACAAGCAGGTGGACGGACGTGGCATCGAGCTCAGCCAGGCGGGGGTGAACGCGTGCGTCGCGGGCGGTCTTTCGGTGATCCAGGGCGACGCCGACACGGATCTGCGTGATTACCCGTCGGACTCGTTCGATTACGTGGTTTTGGGACAAACGATTCAGGCCACGCGCGACCCGTATAACGTGCTCAGGGAAATGCTGCGGATCGGACGGCACGCCATTGTCTCGATCCGCAACGCAGGATACTGGCGCACGCGACTGCAATTGCTCCTGACCGGTCGCATGCCGGTCACTGATGCGACGGCCGAGGCGTGGTACGACAATTCCGATATCCACATGTGCACCATCGCCGATTTCGTCGGTCTCTGCCGTGATCTGGGCGCCAGAATCGAACATGCCTACATCCTGAACGGTGGCAAGCCGCTTCGGGCCGTCGGCCCGATGAGCGGGCTCGGCAATTTTCTCGGCCGGGAAGCCCTCTTTATGCTGAGTCGCGAGTAGCACCGGCGCCGCGAACGCCGGTCGCCGCCTTGAGCGCGCGCCGGCGGCGCGTGGCGCGGGCCTCCACGCCGGTCATGGCGTAAAGCTGCTTGCGGGCCTCGACAATCACGGCCCCGCCAAAGGTGGCAAAGAAACGCTGGCCGATTTTCTCCCAGAGCGGGGCGGTCGAAAGGAAGACCCGCGATCGGATTGGCGGCACGAAGAGGGCCGTCTCGACCGAGATGGGCTGGAACATGGTATCGCGCAGGAGCCGGGTCGTCTGGCCCGTGCTGAAGGGCCGGCCGGCGCCAAAGGGTGTGTGATCGAATCGGCCCCACAGCCCGCGCCGGTTGGGCACGATCAGGACGAGCCGGCCCGAATCGGCAAGCACGCGCCACGATTCACGCAGAAGATGCGAGATGTGATCCGCCGCCTCCAGTTCGTGCACGAGCAGGATCCGATCCATCGCGCGATCGGGCAGGGGAAGCTGGTCGCTCGCCGCCAGCGCCGTCCGGTTTGGCCCTTCGACCGGCCAGTGAAGCACGCCCTGGGCGGACGGCATGATGGCGAAAGTGCGTTCGGCCTCATCGAGAAAGGGTCGAAGATAGGGCGTCGCGTAGCCCAGGCCGAGAAGGCGCTCGCCGCGAAGATCGGGCCAGATTGCGCGCAGCCGGCGGCGCAGGAAACGCCGGGCGATCCGGCCCAGCCGGCTGTCATAGAACTCCTTGAGATCGATGACGTCGAGATGCATCGTTTACCCCGGCACGACGGTGACATGAGACAAGCCGCCCGCACCACAAAAACTCCGGCCTCCAGGCGGAGGCCGGAGGGGCCTAATACATGTGCTGGCCGCCGTTGATCGAGAGAGTCGAGCCGGTGATGAAGCCGGCCTCGTCGGCAACGAGAAAAACGACACCCCGGGCAATCTCGCTCGCGTCACCCAGCCGGCCCACCGGAATGCGCTCGACGATTTTTTCCAGCACCTTTTCCGGCACGGCGCGAACCATGTCGGTATCGATATAGCCCGGCGTGATAGCGTTGACAGTGATGCCCTTGGGCGCACCTTCCTGGGCCAGCGCCTTGGTGAAACCGTGAATGCCGGATTTGGCGGCGGCATAGTTGACCTGCCCATATTGCCCGGCCTGCCCGTTGATCGAACCGATATTGACAATGCGCCCGAAATTCCGGGCGCGCATTCCATCGATCACCGCGCGGCACATATTGAAGCAGGATCCGAGATTGGTATCGAGGACCGCCTGCCAGTCTTCGTGGCCCATCCGGTGCAGCGTGGCATCCCGCGTGATTCCGGCATTGTTGACGAGCACATCGACGGGGCCGATTTCTTCGGTAATCTTCGCAATCGATTGCTGGCACGCCTCGAAATCGGAAATGTCGAACTTGTAGACGGCGACACCGGTTTCCTCGACGAAGGCCGACGCCGCTTCATCATTGGCGTGATAACTGGCGGCAACCTTGTAGCCCGCATCCCGAAGCGCCCGTGAGATTGCCCCACCGATGCCCCGCGTACCGCCTGTGACCACCGCCGTCCTCGTCATACCGATCCTCCCGATTGGTTGAAGTGTTTTTTAATTGCTGCGCGACAGGTCACCACCGCTCGGTCGCGCTCCACGCACCTTCAGTCGCGCTCCACGCACATGGCGATGCCCATGCCGCCGCCGATGCACAGAGTGGCCAGTCCTTTCTTGGCGTCGCGTTTCTGCATTTCGTATAGCAGTGTCACCAGGACCCGGGCGCCGGACGCGCCGACGGGATGGCCGAGGGCGATGGCGCCGCCATTCACGTTGACCTTCTCCCCGTTCCAGCCGAGCTCCTTGGCAACCGCGCAGGTCTGCGCCGCGAACGCCTCGTTGGCCTCGATCAAATCGAGGTCGTCGATCGCCCAGCCGGCTTTCTCGAGCGCCCGGCGCGTCGCCGGGATCGGCCCGGTCCCCATGATTTTGGGATCGACCCCGGCCGTAGCCCAGGAAACGATCCGGGCGAGCGGTGCCGTGCCGCGCTTTTCCGCCTCCGCCCGGGACATGAGTACCAGGGCGGCCGCGCCATCATTGATACCGGACGCGTTGCCGGCCGTGACGGTCCCGTCCCTGTCGAAGGCCGGACGCAGCTTGGCGAGATTTTCAATGGTCGTGCCGTGGCGTGGAAACTCGTCGGCGTCAACGACGATATCCCCTTTCCGACTGGGGATCGTCACCGGCACGATCTCTTCCTTGAAACGCCCCGCCTTTTGCGCGGCCTCCGCCTTGGCCTGAGAACGAAGGGCGAAATTGTCCTGCTCCTCACGCGTCAACTGCCACTCGCGCGCGATGTTTTCGGCGGTGTTCCCCATGTGATAGCCGTAAAACGCGTCAAGCAGTCCGTCTTTCAGCATGGAATCGGTGAGTTCGACATTGCCGAGTTTGTGGCCGCTGCGCAGATGGGCGACATGCGGCGCCTGACTCATGCTTTCCTGTCCGCCTGCCACCATGATATGCGCATCTCCGAGACGCAGCGCCTGGTAAGCCAACGCCACGCTGCGCAGGCCTGAGCCGCAAAGCTGGTTGATCCCGAAGGCCGTGCGGTCGATCGGAATGCCCGCGTTGACGGCGGCCTGCCGCGCCGGATTCTGTCCCTGGCCGGCACTGTAGATCTGCCCCATGATGACCTCGTCGATATCCTCGGCGGTGACCTTGGCGCGGCCCAGAACCTCGCGGATCACGGTCTCGCCCAGATAATGCGCCGGCACGGTGCTGAGGCCGCCGCCGAGATTGCCGATGGCTGTGCGGGCCGCGCCCGCGATGACGATATCGTCCATGATCTCGCTCTCCTCCAGTCTGCGTTGCGTCCCGCGGCCGTTGGCGGCGGATCAAGTTGTGTTGCGCTGCAGCAAAGTAGTCCCGTTCACCCCGCCAGTTCAAGTTCGCGGCACAAGATGTCTCCGCCACCAACGGTATTACGACCGGCCGATCTCGCCAAGCCAGCGGCTGAGCGGCGCCCAGACCTGCGCCGGTGCCCGGCGGCCGACGATCATGCCGATATGTCCGAGGCTGGGGGTGAGGACCTCCGCCCCGGATGGAAGCTGCCGGGCCAGCGCCCGGGCCGAGGGGGGCGGGACGATCCGGTCCTTCGCCGGTATCATCACCTGGGTCGGAACCTCGAGCCGGGACGGGTCCACCGTCACCCCGGCCACGCGCCAGCGGCCCTCGGCCGGGGTGTTCTCACCATACCAGCCGAGCAGACATTCCTTCGCCACCTTGCCCGCCAGCGCCACACCGTCATTCAGCCAGTCCTCAAGATGGAGGAAATCCCGCAGCCGGTCCGAATTCTCGAGCGCGGCAAAGGCCGCAAACTTGCGCAGGACGAGTTGCGGATCCAGGAGCGCGAAGAGGCTTTGCAAGCCGTCCACGGGCAAATGCCCGAGACGTTCGATCATCGGCGCCAACGCCGCCAGGACCGCCGGCGGAATCGTCGGCCCGCCGTCGGGTGTCCGGAAATCCCAGGGTGTGGCCAGCAGGGACACGCCCGCGACATGCGCCGGTTTTCGCAGCGCCAGGGCGAGCGCCAGATTGCCACCCATGCAGTATCCGACCAGCGGGACGGGGCAACCGGCGGCCACCGCTATGCGCTCGAGCACATCGCCGAGCCGGCGCGCGATGTAATCGTCGAGATCGAACCCCATCTCCAACTCGCCCGGCGCGTCCCAGTCGACCAGAAACACCCGGAATCCCTGCCGGCGCAGGTAGCGGCACAGGCTCGCCTCTTCATTGAGGTCGAGAATATAGGCGCGGTTAACGAGCGAGGGGATGAGCAGCACCGGCTGGCCGGTCCCGCCATAATCCCAGACCGTAGTCGTCCCCTCGCGCCGGAAGGGCTCGGGTCCGGCGGACCCGGCGGAAAATCTGGCCGGCCGCGCGGCGCCCTGATAACGCCTGACACCGGCGAGAAAAGTGGCGAACCGGCGGCGCGCCTCGGCCTCGACGGCGCGGGCGAGATTGACGCCGTCCACCCCGGCCACCCGGTGCGCCAGCCTTGCCCACTCGGACGGCGACGGTCCGTCAGCCTCCGGACCTGGCGCCGGCCGGTTTTTTTCCGCGGCCCTGGCCACTTCGCTCCAGATGTGCGAGGCGCTCTTCAAGGCGATCGAGGCGCCGGGCGAGCTCATCCAGGTCATGGCCCCCACCCAGAGGTGCAACCCCAGCGGCCGGGGCGCGGCCGCGTGCGCCGGCGGATCGGGGGGTGACGGCGGTCCCGTCATGGCTTTCTTCCTTTTCTGCTCCGGCCCTTTTTTCCCCGGCACCGGCAGCCGCCGGCGCCATCCCGGCCATCGCCTGCCACCAGGCCCATGTCATGGCTAAGAGATCGGGCATGGAATTGAAGGTGGGCCCTCCCGCCTGTTCTGTTTCGGTGCCGGGGCTTTTCCCGGGTCCGCCCGCTCCGGATGAAGCCATCCGGCCGAATAATTCCGCGCTGGCGGGGTCGCTGGCGAGAGCAGAGAGCTGCGCCTCCCATAGATCCATGAAGTCGCGCGCCAACTTCGCCAACTCGGGGGTCTCCGGCGTCTCGGCCGTCTCGGGGGGGATAGCCGGTGCTTCTGCTGTCTGCCGACGGGACATGGCCGCCAGTATATCCTGCCCGCCACAAGGACAGAAGGGTACAAACCCGTTCCCGCCGACGCCCGGACGACCGGAGGGCCGGGCCGATTTTTTCCGGATGGGGCATTGCCGTCAGTTTGCTAACATGATGCACTGGATTGGGAGAGGAAAGCATCATGGCTGAAAAAGTGACCGAGGAGACCGGCACGACGGACAAAAAGGGCAATTCCGGCGCCGCTTTCGACGCGGTTGTGATCAAGAAATACGCCAACCGCCGCCTCTATAACACCGCCAGCAGCAGCTATGTCACGCTCGAGACCCTCGCCGAGATGGTCCGCCAGGACGTGGATTTCGTTGTGGTGGATGCCAAGACGGGCGCCGACATCACGCGCTCGGTCCTGACGCAGATCATCGTGGAGCAGGAAGGAAAAGGACAGAACCTTTTACCCGTCAGCGTGCTGCGCCAGCTCATTTCCATGTATGACAACAACATGCGCTGGCTGCTGCCGGGTTACCTGGAAATGGCCATGGATACGTTCCAGAAGAATCAGGAACAAATGCGCGGCTATATGAAGAATGCCTTCGGCGGTATTTTTCCGGTCAACCAGTTCGAGCAGGTAGGCCAGCAAAACATGGCCGTGTTCGAGCAGATGATGAAAATGTTCATGCCCGGATCGGGTGAGGCCGAGGAAAAAACTCCGCCCCCGGAAGGCCCGGCGACGACCGGCGCGGGCGGGCAGGACGGCCCTTCGGTCGAGGAACGTCTGGCCGAGTTGCAGCGCGAGATCGAGACTCTTTCAAAACAGAAGCGCGATTAGCCTCGCGGCATGGGCCGCGGCGGAGCTGCCCGTCAGGAGGCGACCGGCGGAAAGCTGGCCGCGCGCTCGCCCGGATGTATATCCTGTTCGGGTGACACGCTCGTCCCCGGATAGGGTACGACGGTTCCGTCCGTCGGCCGCTCCCAGGGCCGCCCCACATCGGGCGCTCCGAAATGCCAGCCTTGCAGGTAATCGACGCCGAATTCGGTGAGGATGGCGGCTATTTCTTCGGTTTCGACGCATTCCGCGACGGTTTTGAGGCCGAAGGCGTTGGCGAGACCGAGCAGGGTGCGGACGAAAAGCTGATCGTCAAAATTCGTCGTGAGGTTGCGGATGAAGGCCCCGTCGATCTTGACGATGTCCACCGGCAGGGATTTGAGATGCCGGAAGGAGGTGTAGCCCGCGCCGAAGTCGTCGAGGGCGATGCGGACGCCCAACTCCCGCGCCGTCGAGATGAACCGCGCCGATTCCTCGAGGTCCTCCAGCGCCGCCGTTTCCGTAATTTCAATGGTCAGCCGCCTGGCGACATCCCGCCGGCCGCGCAGCAGCGCGACCAGGAGGCGCAGCCATGAGTGATCGACCACCGTCAGGCCGGAAATATTGAGCGCGAGGCGAAGGTCGTCGTGAGACGACAATTCGCGCACGGCCAACTGCAGGCAGTACCGGTCCAGCTGGCGCACCAGGCCGAGATTCTCGACCACCGGGACAAAACTGGCAGCCGGCACCAGGCGGCCGTGAATGTCGCGCATGCGGATCAGGCACTCGTAATCCGCGACGGCCTTGTCTTGAGCGCTCACGATAGGCTGATAGGCGAAAATCATGCGCCGGTCGCTCAGCGCGCGGCGGACTTCCTGGGCCACCTCCATCTGCGCGTCGCGCGCCTCGCGTTCTTCAGGGGTCATGGTATAGGTCGCGAAGCCATTCGCCTGGGGATGGCGTGCCCGGCCCAAGGCCGCTTCGGCCTTGATCATCACATCCTGCGCCGTGTCGGCCATATCGGGGAACGGCACGCCGCCGATCGTCACGTTGCACGGAATGTCGCCCATCTCCGTCGACACCGGCGCGCGCGTCAGGGCGGAGCGGATCTTGAGTGCGACATCCTTCATGACCTCCCCGTCGCATTCGCTCAGCACGATGCCGAATTTCGCCGCATCAACACGTCCCAGAACATCGCAGATGCGCAGCGCGTGCTCGATCCGCTGGCTGGCCTCCAGCAGCACGTCATCGACCACGGACGGGCCGTGAATATCGCCAAGCGCTTCCAGGCGGTCCAGGCTGATCAGCAAATAGGCGGATGGTCGGTCATAGCGTGTCGCCAGGTTGACCTGATGCTCGAGGGCTTCGCGCACGCGGGCGAGGTTGAACTGGCCTGTGAGATCGTCGTAATGGGCGCGATATTCGAGATGGGCCTCGTAAGCCTTGCGCTTGTCGATCGAGCGCAGAAGCCCCAACAACCGCACCGGCCGGCCTTCGTCGTCCTGCAGGGCGCTCGCGCGTTCGTGCACCCAGACGAATTCGCCGCTTCCCGACCGGACGCGATACTCGCAATCGAGCGGCTGGCCGGTTGCGTAATGATCGGAGAGCGCCTTCATGCGCAGCGCCAGGTCTTCCGCATGGATGCGACGGGTGTAGGAATCGCCCGCGGCGATCGCCGCCAGGCTGGATACGCCGAACAGATCCGCCGCCGGCCCGGTCCAGACAATGGAATCCTCGAGGAAATCCCAGTCGAACATGGCGTCGCCCGAGCCCGTCAGAATCTGACGGAGCCGCGCGTTCTCGGCACTGGCGTTATGGGACGGAGGTGGAGAACCAGACATGCGCCGCGGACCTTCTACCTGAAGTGTTGCTACCCAAAGCGTTCCTGATACCGGATCCGGTCTCTACTTGAGACCTTCGTCTATCCGGCACGTCGAAGGAGACTAGGGGCCGAGTTCTTTAAGAAGAATTAAGACGCCCGGTCCCGCCGGCCCGAACAAAATCGCATCGGCCGGGACACATATGTCAAACGTTTGATTTATAGTATTTTTTGGCCGGAACCCGCTTTTGTTCGGGGCCGTCCCTACCTCGAAAAATACCTTCTGATTGTAAGGCGACATGAATATTTACTACATAATATAGTTAATTTACTTGGTTAATAAGTATAGTTAATAAATTGTTTGCCTTATTAAATAAAATTTTATTGAAATTAAGGAAATATTTGCTAGAACTCCGCCTAGTACAGGTGGCCGAGAATCCGGCCGAGGCGGAGGCGTGGCGCTGGTGCTAGCCCAGTCACACATGGAGATACTTCCCCCGGAACGCGCCGGAATACGCGCGAACGTGGTGGAAACCGTGCGCCCCAAGGGCCCGGTGCAAGGCCGCGACGGTCAGCGCCCGGGCGCCGTCCGTCGCCTGCCCCTGCCGGCCGAGGCCGAGAAGCCCACGCCCTTCGAGGGTTCCGGCACCGCGGCGCGGGACAAGGCCGCATTCGAGCCGTCGCGCGACGCACTCGTCGTCTATCGGGATCTCGCCCGCGAGGTCAGCGTCACAGACCACCGCTTCACGGGTTTTGTCGTCCAGCAACTGGCGCAGGAAAGCATGTCGCCAGGGCTGAGCATCGATCCCTACGCGGCCGCGAGCCGCGCCTACCATCTGACAGATCGGGGCGGCGCCAGCCACGCCTTTCGCATCACCGCCTGAGCCAGGCGCTCAGCCGGTCAGCGCATCCCAGTACATTCGGGCCGAGGTAACGGCCAGAAAAAATGCGAACGCCGTACGAAGCCAGTCCGTGCGGATGGTGTGGGCCAGACGCGCGCCCCACGGGGCGGCCAGCATGGTAGCCGGCACGATCAGCCCGAAAGCCGCAAGGTTCACGTAGCCAAGGCTGAAGCGTGGCAGGCCCGTCTGCCCCCAGCCGGCGGCCACAAATCCGCAGGTGCCGGGGATAGCGATGATCAGACCGATCGCGGCGGCAGTCCCGACGGCGCGCCGGATCGGATACCCGAAGGCACTGAGGACGGGCACGGACAACGTGCCGCCGCCGATTCCCATCATTGCCGAAACCGCGCCGATAAATCCGGCCGTGAGAACCTTGGCGATGCCCTGCGGCAGGTGGTCGGATATCCGCATGCCTTCGCGCGATATCATCATGCGCAGGGCCACCATCAGCGCGATGCTCGCGAAAACAAGCGACAGCACCACGCCTTCGGCCACGCTGGCGAGGGCGGTCCCGAGCGCGACGCCGACAAATATCCAGGGGCCCCAGCTTTTCAGGAGTGCGCCATCCACGCCGCCACGGCGATAGTGGGACAGGGCGGAAACGGTCGAGGTCGCGATGATCGTGGCCAGCGAGGTGCCGACTGCCAGATGCATGCGGACAGCCGGGTCGAAATCGAACCCGGTCAGCACGTGAAAGAGGACCGGCACGATGACGATACCGCCGCCGACGCCAAGCAGGCCGGCGATAAGCCCGGCGAACAGGCCCGTCGCCAGGAGCAGTGCCGCCAGCGGCAGGAGGGCGGAGGGCTCAAGCATGGCTCATCACAGGCCCGCCTGGCCGCCCGCCGCGGCACGAACGGGGGCGCATGCCGGCACTAGTCGCGGGGTGTCGCCACGCGTTCGGCCACGAACGCGGTTTCCGCCAGATGGGGCCGGGCCCGGAGCACGGTGTCGAATTCGGCCGGATCGGCGAGATGGGCCACATCCATCACGGGAAGGCTCAACCGGCCCTTGATTTCGTCCGTCAGGCACCAGGTCGCTCGTCGCCGGCCGCGCATAAGGGGTGCCAGCGCCGCATCGTCCCAGAGCGGGGCGCCCGCGGGGCCTGGCGCCTCGGTCTCGTAGACGCGGATCAGGAGGTAGGGCTGGCGCGGGCCATCCTCGGCAAGGAAAGTCCGCTGCGCCAGAAACATCTGGTAGTTTTCGTCCGAATCCGGCTCGTCCGGCAGACGGCCCCATCGCCGCACCCAGTTGGCCGCGAAGGCCTGAAGATCCGTATTGCCCAGCACCTCCGTCACCGCGTCGGCACTATCGAGAACCATATGGTCGAACCAACGATAAGTGTGCGCCGCGGGCACGGGCGAAATGGCCTTCCAATTGGTGTATTGCCGAATCCCGGGGATACTGTTGAAAAACGGGTTGTCCACCTCGCGCAGCCAATCCTCGTAATTGTCGCGCGCCGCGTCCTCGCGTGGCGTGTAGGTAAGGTAAAGCATGGTCGCCGCCGGTGCCGAGCTCATGACCGCCTCCCGGATGGATTGAATTCCCAATCCTATCACGGATCGGCGTCCCCGGGGCAAATCCGCGCCGGGGCGTCAGGCCAGCGCCGCCACGGTCTCGAGAACGATCCTGGCCCGCAGCGGCTTCTTCAGCGCTTGGTCGGCGCCCATGAGCCGGGCCGAATCGAGATAGTCATAGATATGCTGCGAGCCGCCGCCGGAAATAGCCACGATCTTGAGATCGGGCCGGAGCTGGCGCGCGGCCCGGATGGTTTCCATGCCTTCCTGCACCGGCATGAACAGATCCGTGATCATCAGATCGGGGCGGTCGCGCTCGACCAGCCTCACGCCATCGCGCCCATCGGCCGCCTCACTCACCGTATGGCCGGCCTTTTCCAAAACGCGTCGCAAAAAGCTACGGATGCCTGCCTCATCGTCGATCACGAGAATTCTTGCCATCAAATGGATGCTCCCCTGTCGGAAAAAGCGTCGGCGATTGCCCGACGTGCTTCATGAGCAAGGGATATGCCAGAGACGGGTTTGACGAGAACGTGGTTAATCCCGATCTCCCCCAGGGCATCCATGAGTTCCCGGCTGGTGGTCCCGGTGCAGATCACAATGGGCAGATTCGGGCGCACCGCGCGGGCGGCGCGCGCCAGCTCCACGCCCGAACAATGCGGCATGTCCTGATCGGTGACGAGAAGGTCCCAGCGATCGGGTGCTTGCTGAAGCCGCGCCAGGGCCACGCGCGGCTCACGCACGGCATCGACGGTGAATTGATGGCGCTGCAGCATCGCCGCCGCGACGCCGAGAACGGCGGCGTCATCATCGACCAGCAGCACCCGCAGCCCCGCGCCCGACACCGGCACGGGCCGATTGGCGGACTCGTTCACGCCCGCTTCGGCATCGCCCGGAGCGAGCGGGATCAGCACATCGAAGCGCGTCCCGTTCCCCGGCACGGTTTCGGCCCGGATCGCGCCCTTGTGGCCGGCGACGATGCCCTGCACGGCGGCCAGCCCCAGACCCGAGCCCGCCCCGGCCTCCTTGGTGGTGAAAAACGGTTCAAAAATGCGCTCCAGAACTTCAGGCGTCATTCCGCATCCTGTATCGGCGACCATGATCCGGGCATGGTTGCCGGGCGTCAGGGTCCCGACGCCGTGCCGATACGGCCGGTGATCGGCCGACAGCCGCGCGGGACCGGCAAAAAACGCCCCGCCCTCGGGCAACGCGCCTCCATTATTGAAGGCGTGCGCCTCTCCCTGGCTGATCCGCGCCGGGCCGACACGAAGCGTCAGCCGTCCCGGGGCGCCGCCCAGCGCATCCCGGGCATTAATGCAGGTATTGATCAGCACCTGATAAATCTGGGTGACGTCTCCCAGCACCCGCAACGCGCCGTCTGTTGTGGCCAAATCGATCGTGACGCTGGACGGCAGAAGTGAGCGCAGCATGGTCGTGATTTCGTGCACCGTGGCCAGAAGGTCAAATGACCTGAAGCTTTCCGCGCCCTTGCGGCTGTAGGCGAGGATTTGCTCGATGAGCCGCTGCGCCCGGTGACCGGCGCGCAAGATCTCGTCCAGACTCTCGCGGGCGGGACCGCGGGCAGGCACTTCCTCGTTCAGCAGATCGGCGTGGCCCAGGATGACGGCCAGAATGTTGTTGAAGTCATGCGCAACGCCCCCGGCGAGCGTGCCGAGTGCGCGGTATTTCTGGGCCTCGTAAAACTGCGCCTCGAGCGAGGTCCGCGTGCGCGCCGCCTCGAGTTCATGGCTTACATCCGTTGCCGAACCCCGGTAACCCAGGAGATGACCGGCCTTATCGAAGAACGGCCGGCCGCTGACCGACAGGATGCGGGGTTTGCCATGCTGGTCGCGCCCTTCGACGAGGGCGTCGCGAAATTCCTGTGGCGCGATCATGGCGCGGAGGATTTTGATCCGAGTCCTGGGCACGAGCCTGAAGCCGAGCCGGATGGCCAGTTTTCCATACCACCAATCCGGCGGATGGCCGGTCAGATCCTCGATACGTTGCGTGAGAAAGATCAGCCGGTACTTGTCGTCGGTCTCCCACAGCCAGTCGGAGCACACCTCGGCAAAATCCATCAGGCGCTTTTCGCGCATTTCGATATCGGCTTCGCGCCCGCGCAGAAGGCGCGCGCGGCGCGTCAGGCCGAGTCTTTTTTCCGGGGCGGGCCCGGGCCCGGGCCCCGACCCGCCGGACCGGGACCGGGGAAAGATAAAGCCGTAATTCATCTCGCCTTTCCTCGCCCGGAGAGCACTCGCCCGGGCATAAGCGGACTTCTCACATCCTCAGGACCGGACAGGGCCGGCCCTGTTTCAATCGCTCCATAGCGCGGCGTGAAGGGACGGGGACCAAGGCGCCCCGCCGGTCAGTGGAGGGAGGGACGCTTCAGCAGATCCGCCCGATCGACCGAGCGTACGCGGACCGACTGCATCTGGCCGTCGCGGAATACAGTCAACGGAATTTCCGTGCCCGCGGGGCCCAGCGCCCACATACCCCGCAAGAACCCGGCCAAGGTCGTGACCTCGCGGTCGCCGACGGCGAAAATTACATCGCCTGTCGCGAGGCCGGCCCGGGCGGCGGGACTCTTCTCCGAAAGCCCCACCACGACCAGCCGCCCATCAACGTCGGTGGCGTAGGCACCAATCCAGGGGCGCGACGGTGTCCGACGCCGGCCATAGCGCTGGAGATCGTCCAGGATAGGCGGCAGGAGATCGATCGGGATCGACATATTGCCCTGAGCCCGCACGCCGGTATCGAGCGATGCGCCCTCGTCACCAACCCCGCCCCAGGTCGGCTCGTCGTTATCGAGCAGGGAGTCCCGGTCTTCGTCGTCGTCGTCCTCGGGCTGAACCAGCAGCGAGCCGATCCCGACCAGTTCGCCGGCCCGGTTGATCAGACCTGCCCCGCCCCAGTTGGGATGGGCCGGGCCGGTATAGATCGCGTCCTTAAGGAAATATTCCCAATAGCCGGCAAACGGCCGGATGTCTTCCACCTTGGCGAGAAGGGCCCGCCGGCGTCCGCCGGCCCCCGCGAACAGGACCTGCTCGCCCGTCCGCAATGCGGCCGAGCGACCCAGTGGCAACGGCGCAACATCAAGCGTCCCCAGCGCCTGGACCAGGCCGAGACCGCTTTCGAAATCATAGGCGACCTGATGCGCCGGCAGGGCCTGAAGGCCGGAACGGCCACCTGACGCGGTGAGCCAGATATCCGCCGCCTCGGTGACGAGATAACCCACCGTCAGCACCAGCCCGCCTTCCGCGATGACGACGCCGTGGCCGGCTCGCTCGGTGCCCAGAATGGGCGCCGTGAACGCGTCTTCGGGAATCCGGGTGCGCACGGAGACAACCGCATCGAGCGCGCGGTTCAGGTCGAAATCGACATCGCCTTCGACCGGGCGTGCGTCATTGGGAATGTCCCAGGCATCTGAATTCGTCGTCATTGCGTCATTCTCTTGGTTGCACCGCCATCTTCCACAGGCAGGACCGGCGAGGGCCGGCCCCCTGACCCCGAGCATCTAGCAGGGTTATATCAGATGACACCATATCCTCGAAAATTTGACGATGCGGTCATATCGTACCCGCCGCCATTCACGCATAATTGAAAACAGGAAAGCGTGCAGGCATGCTGGCGCGCACCGGAGAGATCGATGCCCAACCGCCTTTTTTCCGTGACCGCCCCCGCAGGCTACCAGGATACGATCCGCGCCACGGCGGAAGAATGTGACGTTCTCGACATACGCGAGCGCGCGCCCCTCAGCGACGGCCGCATCTCGATCGAGCTGGCGGTCGGCCCCGACAACCGCCAGGACGTGCTGGACCGGCTGCAGGCGGCGCTCGGCGGGAGCGAAGACTGGCGCATCGACATATTCTCCCTCGAGGCCACGCTGCCCGCGCCCGGTGGCAACGGGACCGGCGAATCCCGTCGGGCGACAGGCGCCTCGACCCGGGAGGAACTCTATAACGAGGTTGCGGCAGGCGCCTCGCTGAGCTGGACCTATCTCTATCTCGTCGGCCTTTCCACCGTGGTCGCGGCGATCGGCCTCCTCGCGGATTACACGGCCGTCGTGATCGGCGCCATGGTCATCGCCCCCCTGTTGGGTCCCAATCTGGCGCTTTCTCTGGGCGCGGCTTTGGGCGACCGGATGCTGATCGTCCATGCAATCCGGACCTTGATTGCGGGGCTGGTCCTCGTGCTGGTGATCAGCGCGGCCCTGGGTGCCGTCTATCCGCCTGAGACGGCCAGCGTCGAACTCATGAGCCGGGTGGACGTCAACATGGCCAGCGTCGTGCTCGCCCTGGCGTCGGGCGCCGCCGCCGTCCTTTCGCTGACCACCGGCCTGTCCGCCGGGCTGGTGGGGGTCATGGTCGCCGTCGCCCTTTTGCCACCGGCGGCGGCGACGGGTCTGTTCCTCGGCGCCGGCGTTTTCCATCTGGCAATCAGCGCGGCCCTTCTCCTGGCGGTGAACATTGTCTCGGTCAACCTGGCCGCCCAGCTCGTCTTTATGGCGAGGGGAATAAAGCCCCGCACATGGCTGGAAAAACAGGCCGCCCGCCAGTCGAGCCTGTCCAACCTTCTCGCTCTCGCCATTCTGCTCGCCCTCATGCTGGGGGCGATCTATTTCTATGTGCCTCGACTGCTGGTGACCGCCGGGCCGTAGGGTGCCCGACCGGCCGTGGCCGTCAGGGCAGAGAGGTCCCATTGAGCGACCAGTCGTAGCGATAGTCGGAAATCTCGTCGTTTAGGGCGAGGGATTCGGCCAACGCCAAATCCGCGAAACGGCGAATATGGGCGATGACATCCTCCTCGTCCCGGCCGAAATCCTCCTCAAACCAGCTATAGATCTTGGACAGGACCAGCCCGTCCGGGCCGGCCGAAACGCCGCGCGGATGATTGATGTAACTCCGCGCGCCTTCATCCAGCAGGGCCGGCGCTCCGCTGCCTGTAAAGGGGTGAGCGATCAGGTTGGGGCAGCCGATCGACGCGCAGTTGACCGCGTAATGGATGCGCGGATCGCGCCAGATCGGACGCAGGATCCGATGCTCGATATCATTGAGAGAAACTTCGTGCCCCTCCACGGTAACGAGCGTCTTGCCCCAGGGACCATCGGCGAAAAATCCCGGCGAGATGTCAATGTCGAGGATTGTGTCCACCGGAAAATGATCGAGCACGACCTGGACGGTCAGCGCGTTATAGAGGTTGACCCAGAACGCCAGCTGCTCGTCGCGGTTCAGGGTGCTGACCGGCAGCGCCGCCAGACGGTCGATATACGTGCCGAGTGCCGCCCTGTCCCCGGCCGTGACATCGCCATACGCGACGCGATTGATCCCGTCATCGCCCACCACGACATAGCGCGTCAAAAATTCGCCCCAGTCGCGGTGATCAACGATTTGCGCGGATTGGGGGTCGTGGCGTGTCCACCTTTCCCAGAGATCGGCCTTCGGCGCGAACAGCGCATCGAGGCTCACCGCCCCCGCGCCCGGCGCGATGAAGGGCGCAAGCGACAGGGCCAGGGCCGCGATCAGGAGCTTCAGGGTCAAGCCGGGTCCGTGGGGGTGCGGGCGCATAAGGCCTCCTGACAGGAAAAAATTGGGAGCAGCCGCCAATTTCGCTGCCCCGTGAGAACCGGGCAAGTCACCATTTCGGGAGGCCAAAGAACCGGCCGCCCGTCCCTCTGTCTCACGCGGCCTCGGGACGCGGTCTGATGAAGGCGCCCAGAAGAAAGGTCAGCGCGGCAGCGCCGATCGCGGTCATGAACGGGGCTTCGAGCGCAAACAGCGCCTCGCCCCAGAGCGTGACCGCAAAGCCCACGATGAGCGCGGCCAGTGCGGTCATCGGCCCGCCCCGGCGCGTCCAGAGTCCAAACAGGACAGTGACCAGAAGGCCGGCGGTACCGAAGGACGAGGCCAGTACGACGAGATCGAGTATCGTCTCGTCGCCGCGTGCGATGGCATAGGCCGCGAGCCCGGCCAGCACGACGATGATCCGGGCGGAGCGCACCCTGCCTTTTTCGGACAGGCGGGGGAGCGCGCGCACGACGAGATTGTGGGAGACGAGTGCCGAGGCGGTCAGAAGCGTGCTGTCTACGGTCGACAAGATGGCCGAGAGCAAGGCGCCGATCAGGATCGCGAACAGGACGGGCGGCAGAAGGTTCGCCGCAAGGACAGGCAAAAACTGATCCCGATGGGCGAGATCGGGTGCCAGATGCGCGCCCACAAGCGCGATCGTTACGGGAATGAGGCCAAGGGCGAGATACACGCCCGCAGCCGCGAAGCACGCCCGGCGTGCGATGGCGGGCGAGCGTGCCGCCAGCAGGCGCGACAGCGCTTCCTGGGAAACGAGGGATCCCAGAATGGGGATCATCCATAATTCCAGCCGCGCCCAGCCGGTTTCATCCGGTGCCACAAGGCGCAACTGCCCCGGCTCGATCGCGGCGATCCCGGCCCCGATCCCGCCGGCCGCCGCCAGGACGAATCCAAGAAGAATGACGAGACCGATGACGAGCACAGCACCCTGCACCGCATCGGTCACCACATCGCCCCAGAGCCCGCCCAGTGTCGTGTAGAGGATGACGAGCACTGTCGCGGCGACAAGGGACAGCGCCAGCGGCACCTCGGTCAGCACGTTCAGGATCTGGCCGAAGGCGAGCAACTGGGCAGCCGCCCATATGATCACGGCCGGGAGGAGCACGAGCACGGCCACGCGCTCGAGAAGCGGCGAATAGCGCTCGCGGAAGAAATCACCCAGGGTAACGTAATTGCGCCGGCGCATCTGGTAGGCGAGGAAGATCGCCATCAGGAACAGGCAGATCGCGTAGCCGAACGGGTCGGCCCGCCCGCCCGCGAGGCCCTGTTCGGCGACGGCGGCAGACGAGCCCATGACAGTTTCGGCGCCGAACCAGGTTGCGAACAACGAGACACTGGCGAGGCCCAGGCCGAGACGCCGGCCCGCCAGCAGATAATCGCCCTCGGTATGGACGCGCCGCGATGCCCAGACGCCGATAGCGAGCTGTACCGCGACATAGAAAATGATGGAAATCCAGATTAGCGCCACCTGCCCCCACCCTTGACCGCACCCCGGCCTCGCCGGTTGTTACGTCAGCCCGGGTTATAGGGGATGGGGGTGGGGATTGGCGAGACCGGATCGCCGGGGCCGCCGGTCAGTCGTCGATACCGGCCAGCGTCACGTATTTCAGCTCGAGATATTCGTCGAGGCCGAAATGGGCACCTTCGCGGCCGATGCCCGATTCCTTGACCCCCCCGAAGGGCGCCACCTCGGTCGACAGCACGCCCGCATTGACGCAGACCATCCCGGATTCGAGGCCCTCGCTGACGCGGATGATGCGCCCGATATCCCGCGCATAGAAATAAGCAGCGAGGCCGAACGGGGTGTCGTTGGCCATCTGCAGCACATCTTCTTCGGTCGAAAACCGGAATAGCGGCGCGACCGGGCCGAAGGTTTCTTCACGCGCGACTTTCATCTCCTGGGTGACATCGCTGAGTACCGTCGGCTGGAAATAGGTCCCGCCTTTCTCGTGACGCTTGCCGCCGGTCAGGACCCTGGCACCCTTCGACAGCGCGTCCGAAATGTGCTCCTCGACCTTCTCCAGCCCCGCCCGATCAATCAGCGGTCCCTGGCTGACACCCTCTTCGAGGCCGTCGCCCACGACCAGCCCACCAACAGCCCGGGTGAGTTTTTCGGCGAAGGCGTCATAAACCGCATCCTGCACGTAGATGCGGTTCGCGCACACGCAGGTCTGGCCCATGTTGCGGTATTTGCTGGCCATCGCACCCTCGACCGCGGCATCGAGATCGGCATCATCGAAGACGATGAACGGTGCATTGCCGCCAAGCTCGAGTGAGATTTTCTTCACCGTCTCGGCGCATTGCTTCATCAGCAGCTTTCCGGTTTCGGTCGATCCGGTGAAAGAGAACTTGCGCACCTTGGGGTTGCCGGTGAGTTCGCCCCCGATGGCCCGGGCGCTGCCCGTGAGGACGCTGAACACGCCCTCGGGCACACCTGCCCGTGCTGCCAGCTCGGCCAGGGCGAGCGCCGTCAGGGGCGTCGCCGAGGCGGGCTTGACCACCATCGGACAGCCCGCCGCCAGAGCGGGGCCCGCCTTGCGGGTGATCATGGCAGCCGGAAAATTCCAGGGTGTTACGGCGGCCGACACGCCGACCGGCTCCTTGGTTACGTGAATTCGCCGCCCGGCCATGGGCGTGGGCACGATCTCGCCGTAGGCGCGCTTGCCCTCC
Organism: Alphaproteobacteria bacterium; assembly: GCA_040220875.1. Classification (NCBI taxonomy): domain Bacteria; kingdom Pseudomonadati; phylum Pseudomonadota; class Alphaproteobacteria; species Alphaproteobacteria bacterium. Next base: position 488,196 of record JAVJVX010000005.1, read on the forward strand.
TCGGCGAACCATTCGAGGAAGGCGGCAGCATAGCGGATCTCGCCCGTCGATTCGGCGAGCGGCTTGCCCTGCTCGACGGTCATGATCCGCGCCAGGTCGTCGACATTCTCCAGCATCAGATCATGCCAGCGCCTGAGGATCCGGGCGCGTTCCTTTGCCGTGTGCGCGCGCCAGGAGGGGAACGCTTTTTCTGCCGCATCGATCGCGCGCCGCGTCTCGGCCGCCCCCATATCGGGCACCGTGACGATGACCGCGCCCGTGGCCGGGTTGATGATCTCGAGCGTCTTTCCGCTATCCGCGTCCTGCCACGCGCCCGCGACATAACACTGGGTGCGAAGCAACCGGGAGTCCTCGAGCGCGACCTGATCCTTCATGACGACACCTGCAATTGCCTGACCGCGCGTGAAATTCTGCCTTGACCCGTTCGGGCGGGCGGGCGCGCGGCCCGTTTCATTCACTATAACGCGAAGCCGGCGCCGCATCGACCGGCGGGATCGGCGCTGGGGGCCGGGCGAGGATATCCTTTGACTGGCGTATAGGAAGCATGGAACCGCAAAAAAATGGGGTCCGGATCACGAAAAATGACACTGCAATGATATTTGGCCGGTCCCGGGCTAGAGCATGGTCGCGACGGTGGGAAGATGGGGGCTCGCGCCGGGAACGTCACAGGGGCCGTCACAGGGGCAGCCGGTGGCGCGAAACAGTCAGGCAGAAATGGTCAGGCAGAAATAGCCAGGCAAGGGGATCGCAGATGAGCAAGCTCGACGAAGCGGCAATTCGCGGCAAGAAGGCACGCTGGGCGCGCGCCTTTCCGGAGCTGGGCGCGGGCCCGGTGGACATGACCCCGTGCACGGACCCGGCCTATTTCGAGCTCGAGCGCGAAAAGATTTTCATGAAGACCTGGTGGAAGGTGGCACGGGTGGAAGAGCTCCCCCGGCCGGGCGATTACAAGGTCAAGCGCATCGACTTTGCCCGGACCTCGGCCATTATCGTGCGCGGACGGGACAACAAGATTCGCGCCTTCTACAACGTGTGCTGCCACCGCGGCAACACGGTCATTACGGAGACGCCCGGCTTTCGCGAGTTCACCGGCCGGGCCAAGGGCGGTGCCTTGGCCTGCCGCTTCCATGGCTGGGTCTATGATTCGCAGGGCAAGCTGATTCATGTGCCCGAGGAGGAGCATATCCTCTGTTTCCAGAAGGAGGACCACGGTCTGACCCCGATCGCGTGCGAGGAGTGGAACGGCTTCGTGTTCATCAACCTCGACCCCGAGCCGGAGACCTCGCTGGAGGAGTTCCTGGGCGATTATGGCGATCATTTCTCGAACTATCCGTACGAGGGAACGCCCGTCTGCTTTCAGTACTACACCTATCTGGACGCCAACTGGAAACCCTGCCTCGACGCTTTCGCCGAGGCCTATCACGTGCACACGATCCATGCCGGCTCGTTCCCCAACGTTTTCACCTCTTTGGTAGAGAACGCCAAGATTTTCGGCCCGCATCGGACCTGCTCGGTGATGCTGGCCGACCCCGGCGAACTGACGCCGTCGGGTGCGGTCGCCAATCGCATCGGCGTGTTCAATACGCTGAACAAGCGCGGTCAGACGCGCCTGCCACCCACTCTCAATCCGGACCGGCGCGAGAACTGGTGCTTCGAATTGTCGGTCATGTTCCCGAGCTTCCTTCTACACGTGCTGGAAGGCTCGTGGTTTACCCATCACTTCTGGCCGATTGCGGTGGACAAGACGCTATGGGAAGGCCACCTGTACCTGCCGGCGGCGACGACGCACAGCGAACGCTGGGCGCTTGAACAGTGGCAGCTTCTCCAGCGCAATGCCTGGCTCGAGGATACCGCGACCATGGAGGACACGTCCCGCGCGCTGATGTCGGGGGGCAAGAAGGAAATCTATCTCCATGACGAGGAGGTGCTGATCCGGCATGGCTACAAGGTGGTCGATGACTGGGTTCATGACCGGGCCGGCATGGGCGCGGGCATGGCCAAGGAGACCCCGAGGGCCGAGCCGGTCGGGGCCGAATCGTAACCCCGGCGGCGAGGCCGCCTAGACTTCGCGCCCGCTCCCGGCGGGTGCGGGCGGTGCGCCGTCCCGATAAGGCGCGAGGGCGCGGGCGAGTGTCTCGTGGACCGGGGTGGCAATCCCGGCTTCACGCCCCAGCCGGACGACGGCGCCGCTGAGCCACGGCAGCTCGAGCCGGCGGCCGCGCTCGAGATCCACCTGCATCGACGACTTCATCTCCCCCGGCAGACCGTCGAAGAACGCGAGCGTGCGGGTTTCGGTGTCGGGCAGGATCGCGATCCGCCGCGCCCGCGCCAGGGCCGCGGCCTCAGAGACCGCCGCTTCGAACAGCGCCCGGCAATCCGGATTGCCACGGACGCCGCCAACGGGCTGACGGGTCGCACAGGTCACGGCCGAAAGCGCCGAGAGGTAGATGAATTTCTCCCACAGGACGGGGATGGCCCGGCCGGAAACCTCCGCTTCGAAACCGGCCTCGCCGGCGAGCCCGGCAAACTGTTCTGCCCGGTCCGATATACGGCCATCGGCTTCGCCGAAAACAATCTTGCGGAGCGTGCCCACATGCTCGATGACGCCCGGGGCGGCGATGTGACTCGATACCAGCGCCGCGCCGCCCATCACGCGTTCCCGCCCGAAGATCTCTTCCAGACGCGCCAGCCCGTCGATACCGTTCTGAAGCGTCAGTACTGTTGTCGCCCGGCCCACCATGGGGCGCGCCTGGCGGGCGGCCGTATCCGTATCCCAGAGCTTGACCGCGAACAGGAGGTAATCGACCGGCCCGATCTCGCCGGGATCGGCCGTCGCCGTGACCGGATCGAGCCGAATTTCCTCGCCCATCGTCCGGAGCAGAAGCCCCGTTTCCCTGAGGGCCGCGAGGTGGCGACCTCGTGCGACAAAGGCCACGTCATGGCCGGCAAGGGCGAGCCGCGCGCCGAAATACCCGCCAATCCCGCCAGCGCTCATGATGCCGATCTTCATCTGCCCGCCCGCTTCACCGTTCGCGCCGCCCGCCCCACCAGCCGGCGGATCGGGGCGGGGCCGGCCAGGGCCGGACTTTCCCGATATCCGATTATTCCCGCAACCATATATTTACTCCCCTGATTTCCGGGATTCTGATGTAGCATAGTGCCATTATATGGTTTTCCAGTGACTTAACAAAATGGCCTCGATGAGCAAGACCTACCCGCTGGACCGCTACCCGCTGCTCCGCACCCGGCATATGGACGAGGCCCGGGAAGTGGTCTCCCGCCATATTACGCCACACAAGCTGGCCTTCCTCGACGGGCCGGCGGCGCTTTCGGTGCGTATCAATTATGTCGGACTTGGTAAAACCGCGCTGGTCTTCTCGCGCTACGGCGCCAGGATCACCATCGACCCCGGCAGCCCGGAAGAAGTTTATCTGATCTCGATCATCCTGTCGGGCCGGGTGGAGGCAATCACCGCCAATCATCACCAGGTGCTGCATGCGGGCGAGGCTTATGTCTATTCGCCCGGAACGGCCATCCGATACAACTGGCTGACGCTCAACTGTCAGACATTGACGGTGCGCATGGACCGGGCGGCGCTCGAACAATATCTGAGCCGCTATCTCGATATTCCAGTCAATCGCCCCATCGCCTTCCAGACTTTCTTGCGCCTTACCGACGGACGCGGCCGAAGCCTGGGGGCGCTCATCGACATGATTCTCGCCGAGCTCGATCGGCCAAACTCCCTGATCAGCCAGGGACTGACAACCGATGAAATCGAGAACCTCCTTTTTTCAACGATCCTGAATGTCCAGCCACACAGCTACGGCGAATGGATGAACCGCGAACGCAAGTTTCCAAGCCCGTATTTCGTCAAACGTGTGGAGGATTACATCCTTCAGCACGCGCACGGAAACCCGGGCATCGAGGAACTGGTCGCGATTTCCGGCGTCAGCGCGAGCGCCCTTTTTCGCGGATTCCGCAAATATCGAGGTATCGGCCCCATCGGCTTCGCCAAGCAAGTGCGCCTCGATCGCGCGCGGGAGGATCTCCTGAGCGGTGATCGCCGGACCTCATCGGTCACAGATATCGCCCTCAAATGGGGCTTTTCGCATCTTTCCAACTTTGCGGCCGACTATGCCCGCCGGTTTGGCGAAACGCCGTCCAAGACGTTGCGCCAGATGCCGCCGGCGCGCGGCTGAGCCGCACCATCGGCGTTATCCCGAAATTTGTGAAGATTTTGCCCCGCCCGGTCTGCTACGATGAGGAGGTTCCACAGATCAGCGGGATCAATATTCAGAGGAGGGGACATGACTCTCGACAAATTCCTGAAAAGCCTTGCCAGCGCTGCGGCCGTCGTCGCTTTCGCAGGCTTTCTCGGCGCCTGCGACAAATCGGATGACAGCAACATGGCTGAAAAAGCGGGCCAGGCCATGGAAGACGCTGGTGATGCGATGGGCGATGCCATGGACGATGCCGGCGATGCCGCCGACGACGCGCTGAACAACTAGGCGCACCGACATATTGCGGAAAGACGAACAGGCCGGTCCCGCCGGCCTGTTTTTTCATCCCCGTTACCGGAATATGCCGGCGGAGCCCGGTCTAGAAGACGAGGCGCAGCGTGGCCGTCGCACGGTGGCTGAGGAACTTTTCCTCGACCGTCGCATCGTAGCCGACCGAAAAAGATGACCAGGTCGTTCGATATTCGCCAAGAAAACCAAGATTGATCGAATTTTCCTCGATCTCATCGCTCGCGTTGCGGAAACTTTCCCCGGTATCCACGAAGGTCGCCGTCACCGTTGTCGGATCTGTATTGAATTCGCGCGACCACTTGGTATGGATGCCCGTGACCAGCGCGCCGATCCCTGTCCGGGTCAGATAATCGACATCGAGCCCCAATGTGGACCGCAGCGAGTCGGTATCCCTGTCAGACAGCCTGAGATCAACGATACCGCCGCCATCTTCTGTGTAACCATCCTCGTCAAGCGTGAGATATGAGATGCCCGCGCGGGGCGTCACGATCAATCCCAACGCGCCAAGCTGGGCGCCCATCTCGACATTGCCGCCAAATTGCATGCCGTCCCAGTCGCCGCGATTGTTGCGCAGTTCGGTCCCGAGCACGACATTCCGCTCGCTCTCGTACCGATTGAGCCCCCCATGGCCGAGCATGTTGACGAAGAAGCTCCCTTTCTCCCATGTGGCGTACAGACTGCCGACGGTGCTGCTGATCGTGGACGGGTCGTCGATGGTGCGGTTCTCGGTATATTCCGTCCAGGCCTGGGTCACCCCGAAACCGAGCGCCACGCGGCGCGAAATCTCCTTGTCGAGGCCAGTGGCCACGCCCACGGTATTGATCTTGTAACCGGCCTGCGTCGCTGTCTTGCGCTGGCGCCCCGTCTCGCCGAGGATCTGGACCCACGGTCCGTTGGTCGCCCGACGTCCGAACCAGTTCTGACGTTTTGTATGGCGGATGGCGTCGAGGCGATTGACGATCACCGAGCTCGACAGATCGGTCATCTGTATCGCGGCCCGGCGCGTCGCGCTGCTGGTATCGGGCAGGAACTGCGTGAAGGCCTCGAAGAATTCTCCCTCGGTGGGGATGCTGGCGAAGATGGAACCCAGGGTCGCGTCCTGGCTCAGCGTATTGAGAAGCGGGTTGAGCGCCGCCGTCTGATTACCCGTGAGACCCAGCTCCGCCGCCGTCTTGAGGCTCAGATCCGCCTCGATGTCGGTTCCGCCGACGACGGAAAAATCCACGTTGTAAAGGAACGGGAGCTGATCGAAGACGATCCCCGAAAGCCCGGCCGGCGCGGTCAGGGTGCCTGCTTCGACGATGGAAAACGTGGCGTCGGTCGTCAGGATTTGATCCAATGACAGCCGGACAGTCGCGCCCGATGCGATCGATGTCGTGCCCGTCGTCGCGATCCGCGCCACGGCCGGGGCGTCCGCGTCGAGCTCTATATTGATCGCGGACGCCGCATCGAAGCTTGCCGTCGTGGCCTCGATCCGGTCGGCCTGGCCCAGACTGATGGTGCCGCCGGAAACGACGACATCGAGTGTGCCGCCGCCATTGGTGATGCCGCCAAACAGGTCGGTGCCGCTGCCGATAGTGACCGTGTCCGCGCCCGCGCCGGTCAGGATACTGCCGGTAATGAAGGTCTGGCGGCCCTCCACCGAGGAAAGTGTCTGGGTCAGCGTGTCATCGCCATCGCCCAGAACAATGTGCCCCGTGATCTGGCCGGTATTGGTGATGGTGGCCGCCGTGGCCGAACCGCCGAGATTGATCGCCGTCGCCGTGCCGGTACTGTCTTCGGCAATGGTTGCGGTAATGAAGCCTGAATTGGTGATCGTACCGATGGTCCCGCCGGGGCTCGAGATCGCCGTCGCATTCGTCGCATCCCCCCGCGCGGTGGCGCTGATCACACCGTCCGCCTGGTTGAGGATGGTGTTGACACCGCCCGCCTCGATAACGATCGCCACGGCGTCGCCGCCCGTCACCGGATCATCGGTCGTCGTGTCTTCGACCAGGCCTTGCGTCGTGGCGCTGATAAGCTGGGTGTTCGAGATGGTCGGCAAGACCACGTTGGAGCCGATCGAGATCGCGGTCGCGTCCGCATCAACGGCCGTGGCCGTGATCTCTTCCTCGTTGCGGATGCCGCCCGTGATGGTTGTGGTGAAGGGCGCGACCCCTTCGATCCGGATCGCGGTCGAACTGACCCCCTGATCGCCGCCCTGGCTGGTGATGCTACCCCGGTTCAGGATGCCGAAGCCCGAGCCGGCGACGGCGCCGATGGTAATATCGTCAGCCCCCCCCGAATCGACCGAGGGGGCAATAAGGATGGTCGGGGCGGAGCCGCGCGTGATGATCGACCCGGCGATGGGGGTGCTGGCGTCGCCCACCGGCCCGTCATTGAAGATGCCCCCCGCGATATTGCCGCCGATCGCGAGAGCCGTGCCGCCCGCAACGGCATTCTGGGTCCTGTTCCCGTCGGCGTCGAAAAGCGCCGCAACGCCCGTGCTGATCGAGCCGCCGTTGAAGATCCGCCCGGTCATATCGCCTTCGATGCGCACGGCCACATTGTTCGCGGCCGTCGTCAGGATCGTACCTTCATTCTCGAGATTGCCGGCGATCGACACGGCTGTCGGCACCAGCACCGCCACCGCGTTGTTAATGCCGCGGTTGATGATATTGCCGTTATTGGTCACATCATTGGCGGAATCGATCGTGACTGCCGCTGCGTTGCTGAGCGTCACATCTACCGAACCGGTATTGGTGATCAAGATATCGCCCGGCCCCGTACCATCCCCCACGGTGGTGCTTTGGGGGGAGGAGGTCAGCGCGCTGATGGTCTGATCGCCCGCCATGGCGCCGGCGGCGGCGAGCCAGGCTGCGATGGCGAGGAGCGATGCCGTCGCCTTGGCAGGCGTCTTCGGGCGGCGTGCGGCGGCCAGCGCCTGAAACCGGGACGGGGAGAGAATTTTCGGCATCTACGCCTTCAGATCGGATCTCGGCGGCAGGTCTCCCGCATCGGGCCGTCCACTCTCGGCCCGCGCCGAAGCCAGAGGGCGGTTTACCGCTAAATCCATCAATAATCGATCTTTTTTTTGGCTCGCGCGGGTGCTAGGGGGGAGGCACGAATGTCCTACCCCCTTTGGGGAGGCGAAACCGGACCCCCCGTGCCTTTATCGCCCGACGGCCGCCCCGCACAACCAGTCGAAGCGAGGGGCGGGAGCCAGAGGGGGCGGCGACCAGGGGCGGCACGGCCCCGGCCCGGGCGCCCTTCGGCCAGTCCCGCCCGGCCAGTCCCGCCCGGTCAGTCCCGCCCGGGCATCCGGTGCTGGCGATGATGCGCCCGCATTTCAGACCGGGTCAGCGTTCCGCTGTTGTCCGAATCGGCCTTGGCGAACATGTCGGCGATTCGCGCCTGCCATTCCGCCTTCGAGACGGTCCCGTCGCCATTCGTGTCCATGGCGTCGAAATGAGCCTCGCGTGCCGCCACCATCTCTTCAAGGCTCAGCACGCCATCACCATCGCCATCGGCACGCTCGAACATCTTACCGTGATGATCCGGGCCGCGTTCGCCGTGCTCACTTGCGCCGGCCGGGCGGCTTGCGATCGACAGCATCAGCGCGCCCCCCGCCAACAGGATCACGATCAGGATCATTCTCTCGCTCAAAAGACGCCGTTTTACGTCGTCCAGGGGAAATCTTCGGCAGATCATCGGTTCGCTCCATCTTGGTTTTCGATCTGATTCCTGATTCAGAAGGTCAGGCCGTACAAAATCAGTTTACCGCGATGTTGGCGCGGGCGCCTTGATCTGTTGCAGCCGGCTGAAAATGCCCGGCCTGCCCGGGCGTGGGGAGCGGGCGCACAAGAAGGGGCCCGGATCTGAGGATCCGGGCCGTGAGGGTCGGGAAACGGAATACGGGTCGCGGGGGCGACGTTATTCGGCCGCCACCTTTTCGTGGACCGCCTCGCGGATCACAAAATCGTACGACACCTCGTAGAAAGGCTTATCGAGGCCCCGGCGCTTGAGGTCGGCCTCGCTGTCCCTGAATTGCGGGTCGATAATGGCCTTCTTGACCGAGAAGGTGGTGTCGGAATCGATGTATTTCGCGCCCTCGACATAGACCATCGTGGTCAGACGCTCGTGGCCCGGCGCATGGATCTTGAAATGGATATGCGCCGGCCGCCAGGTATGGCGACCCAGCGCGCGCAGGACTTCGCCACTGGGCCCCGAAGCCGGCACGTTGTAGCCGAGCGGCACCACAGTCTCGAAGGCGTAGCGGCCCTCGTCATCGGTGACAAACAGGCCGCGGAAATTCCCCGGTTCCTGATCCGGATCCTGAACATCATAGAAGCCCTTGGAATCGGGCTGCCAGACGTCCACCGTCGCGTTCGCGAGAGGTTTGCCCTTCTCGTCCAGCACGCGCCCCTCCATGAAAAGCGCGTCGCCGTCAGGATCGACACCGATGCACTCGCCCATCTTGCGCTTGGGCGGATCGGGCACGTAGAGCGGCCCTTCCAGGTTGGTTTCCGTGGCGCCCTTGCGGTCCTGGTCGTGGATCAGCTCGACCAGTTCGGAGATGCCAAGCAGGTCCGTCATCATGTGAGTCTCGCCGTCCGGCATTTCCTGATGCGGCCGCGCGATCGCGTTGATCAGGCCGCGGGCGGCGTGAAGCTCTCCCGACGTGAGCTTCACTTCCCGCACGAAATCGTGCAGATGGCGGATGAGACTTTCGTATATCTCGAAGTGGCGCGGATCGGCGACCTTGGGATCCGCATGCTCGATGACAGCCCGTGTGATGTTGTCCAAATCTATATTGCGCATTGTTTCCTCACTCTTGTGTTCCCTGTCCCGAATTCCGCAACCTGCGCCCTTTCGTCGGCGTCGGCTTTTCCGGGCGGTGCGCCGCCCGGATGCCGGGCGCTCGATCACCCGTCGGTCGCAGCAGCACGCCCTGACAAGCACGCCCTGGCAGCCGACGTATTCTAGCATACCAGTTGTAAAATCCAGCCCTCTTAATAGCGTTATTTGCCGGGGGAAATCGGCGAAACCAGGGGGCCGTCACAGACATGTGAATTTTCATTCATATGTTGCCGCCCTAGTTTTGTCCGGTGAACGGAACAGACATTCCAAAACCATCCCCCCTCGAGACCACCGACGCCGCGGACTGCGCCCAACGGCTCCGGGTCGTCGCTGATTCCCGCCGGTTCGCCATCCTGCGCCACCTCGCGAGAAAGCCGCGCCCGGTGAGCGATCTGGCGCGGGCGGTCGGGATCGAGCGCTCCCTGCTGTCCCATCACCTGAGGATCCTTCGCGAGGCCGGCCTCGTCAGCACCGAGCGCAATGGCAAAACCATCGTCTACAGCCTGGTCCCCGGACTCACGCGCGGCCCGGCTGGCGGCGGCGCGCCGGACCGGCTCGAGTTCGGCTGCTGCAGCCTCCATTTCGACCGGAAGGAAGATTGGTCATGACGAGGATATCGTTTCCGGGTCTTGCAACGCCACCTCTTGCCTTGCTGCTTCTGCTGGCGCTTGGGCTGCAGGGCTGCGGCGATGGGGAGACGGATGTCTCAGATGGTTCGCCCGCGCCACGGACCCGTGTGACATTGACGGGCTCGAGCACCATGGCGCCTGTTGTGCTGGAGATCGCGAAAGGTTTCGAGGCTCGAAATCCGGCCATCCGGATCGACGTGCAGACCGGCGGATCGGGCCGGGGCATCCGGGACGCCCGTACGGGGACAGCCGATATCGGTATGGCCAGCCGCGAACTGAAGCCGGGGGAGGACGGACTTCGCACCATTCCCCTCGCGCGCGACGGGCTCGCGTTCATCACCCATGCGAGCAATCCCGTGAAAAACCTGACTCGCGAACAGATACGGCGCATCTATCTGGGCGAGACTGGCAACTGGCGCGACGTCGGTGGCCCGGACCAGGTGATCGTGCTGGTCCACAAGGCCGAAGGCCGCGGAACGCTCGACATGTTTCTCACATATTTCGAACTGGACAACACCGAAATCAAACCCGACGTCATAGTGGGTGACAACGCGCAAGGCATAAAGACGGTTGCCGGGAGTGCCGGGGCCATCGGCTATGTTTCGCTCGGCCCGGCCCAAGCGGCGGCCGAGGAAGGCACGGCCATTCGGCTGCTCGATTTCGACGGCCGTACGCCCACCCTGACCGGCATCGAGCGGGGCGAGTACCCGGTGTCGCGCAATCTCAATTTCATCCTCGGGAAAGATCCCGAAGGTGCGGTGAAGGACTTCATCGGTTTCGCGCTGTCGGAAGACTCGCAGGCCGTGATCAGGTCCTTTTCATTCAGCCCGGTCGCCAGTCCCCTGTCGTGACCCGGATTGTCTCCGGCCGAGCGCGGCCGATGACCACCGTCGCCGACCTGCTGCTCCGTGGCGGTGCGAGGCTTGCGGTCCTGACCAGCGCCCTGACACTCGTCATGATCCTGGCCTTTATCGCTTATGCCAGCTGGCCGGCACTGGCGGAGATCGGGGTCTGGCGTTTTGTCAGTGATGGCGGATGGCATCCGCTGGCGGGCCGGTACGACATGGCACCCATGATCGTCGGCACGCTCCTCGCCGCGGCCGGCGCGATGGTCCTGGCCGGGCCGCTCGGTCTGCTCGCGGCCGTGTTTCGGCGATTTTACGCCCCGCGCTGGCTGGCCGGAGGGTTCCGGCGGGTGGTTTTCATCCTTGCCGCGCTGCCGTCGGTTGTCTTCGGCCTCTGGGCGCTCACCGTCATCGTGCCCCTGATCGCCGCCCTCTCGCCGCCCGGCCCCAGCCTGCTGGCCGCCGCCCTCGTCCTGGCGATCATGGTGCTGCCCACAGTCGCGATCACGGCCGATGCGGCGCTCGGCGGCGTGCCACCGGAACAGATCGACGGCGCGCTCACACTCGGAGCGGACCGGGCCGACCTGATCTGGCGCACGGCGGTGCCGGCGGCGCGGCGCGGTATCGGCGGCGGCCTCCTTCTGGCCGCCGGGCGTGCCTTTGGCGAGACCATGGCCGTCGTCATGGTCGCCGGCAACATCGTGCAAATACCTGACAGCGTTTTTGCGCCGGTTCGGACTCTCACGGCCAACATCGCGCTGGAGATGGGCTACGCGACAGAAGCCCATCGCGCCACTCTTTTTGTGAGCGCACTTGTCCTGGTGCTGCTGGTGCTGGCAACGGCGGCGGCGATTTCCTTGAAAAGGAAAAGCTGATGACCGCGCGCACCGAAGTACCGGGTGCCCGACTGAACGCGAAGCACGCTTCGAGCGCCAGACGATTGCGCCGCCTGGCGAGCGCCGGCACCGCCGGGCTCGCCGCCCTTCTGGTGACCGGAGTCTTTCTCTGGATACTGGCAGATATTTCTCTGGCCGGAGCCAAGGCGCTGTCCTGGTCGTTTCTTCTCGACAGCCCGCGCGATGGCGGGCGCGCCGGCGGGATATATCCCATTCTCGTTTCGACGGCCTGGCTTATGGCGATCTGCTTCGCCGCCGCCTTTCCGCTTTCCTTTCTCGCCGCCTATTTCCTTGCTCTCGAACTGGATGCGGCGAGCCGGGCCGGGCGACTGATCCGGCGTTCCCTGGACGGGTTAGCGGCGGTGCCCTCGATCGTGTTCGGCCTCTTCGGCTTGCTGTTTTTTGCCGAGATTCTGAATTTCGGCTTCTCGATTCTCTCCGGCGGCCTGACCCTGGCCATCATGGTGTTGCCGTTCATGATACGCACGAGCGAGGCGGCCCTTTCGGATGTGCCGCGCGACCAGCATTTGTGCGCGGCCGCGCTCAGGCTTGGCCGCTGGACAACCCTGCGCCGCGTCCTGCTCCCCATCGCGCTACCCGGTCTTGTGGCCGGCGTAATTCTGGGGCTCACACGGGCCCTGGCGGAAACGGCGGCGCTCATCTTCACGAGCGGCTATGTCGATCGCCTGCCCGAAAGCATGCTCGATTCGGGCCGTGCGCTGTCGGTCCATGTTTACGATCTGGCTCTCAACGTGCCCGGCGGCAACGCTTACGCCTTCGGGACGGCCCTCGTCCTGGTGGTGGCACTTCTGATCCTGTCCCAGGCAGGCCTGATCCTGGGCGGAACCCGGGCAATCGTGCGTGCCCGACCATGACAGCGATGGCAAGCGGCCTCCCCGCCAACCACCGCCTGCGTTTCGGGACACGGGCACTGTCGATTGCCTACGGTGCCCGGACGGCCCTCGCCTCCGTGACCGTCGAGTTGCGCGCCCCCGGCCTGACCGTCATTCTGGGGCCGAGCGGCGCGGGCAAGACCAGCCTGCTGCACGCGCTGGCGGGGCTGACGCCGCTCGTGCCCGGCTGCCGGCTCGGAGGCGAAATCTGGCTGCTGGAAGCGGCGGGGCGCAGGCTGACGGGGCCAGCCGCCCTGTCGGCGCGGGCGGGCGTGGTATTCCAGACTCCCACCCCCTTTCCGGCCTCGGTCGCCGACAATCTTCGCATCCCGCTGCGCCAGCACAGAATGGTGCGCCGGCGCGACATGCAGGCCCGGATCGAGCAGCTCCTCCATGAGGCGGGACTGTTCGAGGAAGTGAAAGATCGGCTGTCGGCGCCGGCGCGCACGCTCTCCGGCGGACAGCAGCAACGGCTTTGCCTCGCCCGCGCCCTCGCGCTGGAGCCGGAGATCCTGCTGATGGACGAGCCTACGGCTGCGCTCGACCCGGCGGCGGCGGCCGTGGTCGAAGAGGTGATCCTGCGCCTCGCACGTACCCGCGCTGTGGTGCTGGTCACCCATAACCTGCATCTCGGCCGCCGGTTGGCGGAGGACGTCCTGTTTCTGTGGCCCCATGAAACAGGGAGCCGGCTGGCCGAGGCCGGGCCGGCGAGCGATTTCTTCGACCGCCCGCGTACGGCGGAGGCACGCGCCTATCTGGGCGGAACCCGGTTTCCCCGTAACCCGTAGCGGCACAGCCGGAAAAAAACCGTGCATATCGCGGGCATGGATTTTAGCATGTCCCTACGTGAAATCACTTAGGGCTGTTGCGCGGCATTGCGGCACCGGGAACATTCGGCGCGCAAGGGGAGATGGAATTATGAAGTTCGGCGTTTTTCTGCCCAATGGCAGCAACGGCTATATCGTCTCGCGAGGTGTGGAGCCGTATCTGCCCACCTTCGAACACAACAAGGCGATCACGCTCGAGGCCGAGCGGCAGGGCCTCGATTTCGTCCTCTCCATGATGAAGTTCAAAGGCTTCGGCGGCGAGACGGGGTATTGGGACGCCTGCCTCGAATCCTTCACACTGATGGCCGGTCTGGCGGCGGTGACGGAGCGGATCGGCCTTTTTCCGAGCATTGCGGTGCTGAGCCAGCATCCCGCCTATGTCGCCCGCATGATCGCGACCCTGGACGACATAAGCGACGGGCGCACCGGGCTGAATATCGTGACCGGCTGGAACAAGCCGGAATACACGCAGATGGGGCTCTGGCGGGGCGACGAATACTACGAGAAGCGCTACGAATTCGCCGAGGATTACCTCTCGATCCTGCGCGCCCTCTGGCGCGAGGGCACCGTGACCCACAAGAGTGAATTCTTCGATCTCACCGACTGCAGTTGCCTGCCCAAACCGTCACGGGAAATCCCCATCGTCTGCGCTGGTCAGTCCCCGCGGGGCATGGAATTCGTCGCCAAGTCCGGGGACCGCAACTTCGTCATGGCCGAGCCCAAGGAACTGTCCGGGATCAACGACTTCCTCAAGAGCAAGGGCAAGGCGCACGGGCGCGAGGTGGGGACTTACGCGCTGTTCGGCCTGATCACCGCGCCGACGGACGAAGAGGCCCGCAAAATCGGCGAGGACATCATCGCCCGGGCCGACGAAGGGGCCATCCGCAATATCATCAACAGCGCCAATCTGGATTCCAATGCCGGCGGGACGGCCGACCATCTGAAGGCCGGGCTGGCCCAGAGCCTCGAGAACGGCAATATGGCCTTTATGGGCTTTCCCGTGATCCACGGCTCCTACCAGACGGTCGCGCGCAGGATCGACGAGATCGCGGAAAATACCAAGGTGGATGGTATGCTATTCAGCTGGCCCGATTTCGTCGGCGGCATCCGGGAATTCGGTGAGGAAGTGATGCCTAAACTCGCCTGTGCCGAGGTCCGGAAAGCGGTTGCTTAATAACAATATCTTGAGCGGGCAGGTATTTTCCCGGAATTCCGCGCGGAACGATTGAGGCGCGGACTCAAAAATCCGTGTGCTCGGGGCCAACCGGGCTGGCGCGCCCGACCGCTCTGGTATATGTAGCGGTAATGGAGAACCGGTAACGGAACCGTGTCTGGGGGGCCCAAGCCTGATGCCGTTATGGTGACACACGACCGCCCCCGCTTGCGGAGGCGCCGTGGGCAACCGCGCTTGGGATCACGGCGCCCCAAACAGGGGGCCCGGCATGCAACCGAATTCGACGTGCAACAAAAAATGTGGAAACAGAAAAAATCTGAGGGGCGCAAACGTCCCACATCTCCGTCGCTACCAACGAGGAGGAGTAAGCGAATGAAGAATATCTCAAAGCTGGCGGTCGCCGGCCTGGGGGTCCTGGCGCTCGCCAGCATCGACCGGACGGCCCTCGCGGCCTGTGACGGGCCGGACGTGCCCCGCGGCACGATGCTCACCAAGGATACGATCGACGATCTGATGAACAAGTGCCTCGATGGCAAGCGGATCGGCGACATGATCCCGCACGAGCGCTTCGAGCATGTCATCCGGAATTACGCCTACCCGATGAAGCTCATCAGCAACGACACGACCGAGGCCGAAAATCTGCCCTACCGGCTGGTAGAGGCGACCAAGCAATATGCCGGAACGACGCAGTACGATCCCAGCACACGGCAGATCAGCAACTACAAGGCCGGGTTTCCGTTCGCTGAAATCGACATGGATGATCCCGAAGCGGGCGCCAAGGTCGTCTGGAACTACCGGGTAAGCCGGCCCAAGGGCGATCAGTTTGGCAGCCCGGGCAGTTACACCGGCCCCAACTTCGTGTTCACCCTCTCTGACGGCAACTCGGGGGTCGAGCGCATTCAGCGCTGGAACTTCAGCCGGTTCTATTACATCGGCCGCGTCACGGGCGGACCGCCGGTTCTCGGCGATGGCGATCGGTTCAGCGCCGCGCTGCTCTTCGCCGTCACGCCCCACGACATCAAGGGCGTCGGCACGTTCACCATCGCCTATAACGGCGCCCAGCTCGACGATGTCTGGGCCTATATCCGGACAGTGCGCCGGGTTCGCCGTCTGTCGGGCGGCGCCTGGTTCGACCCGATCGGCGGGACCGACCAGTTGCAGGACGATATCGGCTTCAACGCCAATCCGGGCTGGTACGAGAACTTCCGCCTGCTCGGCAAAAAATGGGTCCTGCATCCGGGCGATTCGCAGCGTGGCGAAAGCCCCAAGGGCACCCGCGCATCCTGGCAGTACGGCAAGGACAACATCGGGGAAGAATTCCCGCGTCTGATCGAGGACCAGTGGCCGTACTGGAATATGGACGAAGTCTTCATGCCGCGTGAAGCGTATGTCGTCGAAGCCATCCCGCCCGCTGCCCATCCTTACAGCAAGCGGATTGCGTTCTTTGATGCCATCCACTTCAACTACATGTTCCAGGTGGCCTACGATCGGAAGGGTGACTTCTGGAAAACCCAGACCTTCGCCTCGCGGTTCTATGACACGGCGGATGGTTTCATCGACCCGCGTTCGGGCAAGGTGGAACAGTGGTCCTTCGAGGCCTGGGGCTATACGGCGGATTACCAGCGCATGCATGCGACCAACTTCCACGTTGCGGAAGAGTTCGCGATCAATACGCAGGGTACCGGTTCAAACGATTTCACCCTGGCGACACTCGAGGCCGCTGGCCGCTAGGCACGGGTGACCAACAAACAGCGAGAGGGCCGCCGCGGCAGCGTGGCGGCCCTTTTTTTGCCTTGGCCCCGGAGGGGCAGCCGCTTTACCCTCGTCGCATCAGTCAGGAGGCAGACGATGCTCAGAATCCTCGGGCGCAAGTCATCATCCAACGTGCAAAAGGTGCTCTGGTGCTGCGATGAGCTCGATATCCCGTTCGAGCGCGAAGATTACGGGGCCGCTTTCGGCAACACCAAAGACGATGCCTATCAGCGGCTCAACCCCAATTCCCTCATTCCGACCGTGGTCGAGGATGACTTCGTCCTCTGGGAAAGCAACAGCATCATCCGTTATCTGGCCGCCAGCCATGCCGACCGGACGCCCTGCCTGTATCCGGCTGACCTACGCACCCGGGCACGTGGCGAGCGCTGGATGGACTGGCAATTGAGCACGGTCTCGCCGGCCCAGGCGCCGGTTTTTCTGGGCCTCGTCCGCGCGCCGGAAGCCGAACGCAACTGGGCCGCCATCAATCAGGGTATCGAGAAGTTCCGTGCCGCCATGACCATTCTGGATGGCGGGCTGGCCGAAGGAGACTATCTGTCGGGGGCCGAGTTCAGCGTCGCCGACATATCCCTTGGCATGTACGCCTATCGCTGGTTCGAACTGCCCCTAGAACGGCCCGAGCTGCCGCGTCTCAGCGCCTGGTACGAGCGGCTCATGGACCGCCCGGCCTTTCGCAGGCATGTCATGATCGGTCTGAGCTGAGCAAATTCCGCCGGCAGGGCCGGCGGGGCAAAGGGCGGCGTTCAGAACCAGAACCGCACACCCGCCACGGCGGAAATTGCGCCGACATCCTCGTCCTCGGCCCGCGTGAAATTCGCCGTCTCCCCGATATCGCGGGAAAACGTGACGCCGAGATAGGGCGCCAACCGCCTTCGCAGCTCATAGCGAAGCCTGAGCCCGCCTTCCACGTCGGTCAGGCCCTGCCCGAGACCGAGTTCGGCCACCTCCTGCACCGCGAGATTGAGTTCCACGCGAGGTTGCAGGATCAGGCGCTGGGTGATGAGGAGATCGTATTCACCCTCCAGGCGGGCCGAAACGTCGCCGTCATCGCTGATGAAAATACTGGCCAGCCCTTCGATAATCAGAGGCAGCGTGCCGACCATGCCCAGCACCGCGAAATTGCGCGACGGATCGGGCTCGAAATCGTGCCGCAGGCCCAGTTCCAGATCGAAAAACGGGCTGACCGCCCGGCGGTAGAGAGCCTGGATTTCCAGTTCTTCGAGAGATTCCGGCTGGAACGCGTATTCTCCCTCGGCCGAGAAGACGATCTTTTCGATATCCCCGCCATAGGCCGCCTCCACGTCCCAGAACAGCGCCGGCTGTCCCTCGCCCGTGCGAAGCTCGATCCGATCGCCCGTGACCGAGAATATCCGGCCGCCGCCATGGCTTTCGAGGAACGCATCGCGGGCGGCCTCCATTTCACCGTTTCCGCTCGTTCCCGTCTCGGCTGCCCCCGGTGTAGCGGCCAGGCAAAGGGCAACCGCGAGCGGATGCGCGAGCGGGCGAAGAGCCCAGCGCCAGCCTGCCGCCCGGCCCGTCATGCCGGGCCGTCGCTCTTGTCCGGCCGAACCGAGACGATCTGCATCATGCCGGCATGCATGTGATACAAGAGGTGACAGTGAAACGCCCAGTCGCCCGGCGCGTCGGCCGTGATGTCGATGGCGAGTTTCTCGCCCGGCTTGACCGAGATGGTGTGCTTGCGCGGCTTATGCGCGTGCTCACCCGTCACGACATCGAAGAACATGCCGTGCAGGTGGATGGGGTGGGCCATCATCGTGTCGTTGACGAGATGCAGGCGAAGCCGCTCTCCAAGCCTGAAGATTATGGGCCCGTCGATCTCGGAAAGCTTGGTCCCGTCGAAGGACCACATATACCGCTCCATGTTCCCCGTGAGGTGGATCTCCATCTCGCGACCGGGCACACGCGTGTCGGGATTTGGAACGAGGCTTTCCAGATCGCTATAGACGAGTACCCGATGCCCGACCGCTTGCAGGCCAAGTCCCGGTTCCGAAAGCCGGTTCGCGGGATAGCGGGCAAGATTGGCGACGCCGGGTCCGCGGGGATGGTCGTGGCGCTGGGGCAATGGCGGGTGGGCCATGGGCGCCTGAACCGGAGGCATGGCAATATGATCGCCACCATCGTGGCCACCGTCATGGCCATCGCTGTGGCCACCGTCATGGCCGTTGCTGTGGCCACCGTCATGGCCGTTGCTGTGGCCGTCGCCGTGGCCCGCCTGATGGCCGTCGGCCTTGTCGGGCGCGTGACCACCCATGGCCATGTCCTTCATCGTCAGTAACGGCCGCTCCCGCAGCGCCGGCACAGGCGCCGACATGCCCGGGCGGGGCGCCAGCGTCGCCCGCCCGTACCCGCTGCGATCCATCGATTCGCACATGATCGTATAGGCCTTGTCCGCCGGTGGCGTGACGACGATATCGTAGGTTTCCGCTACACCGATCTGAAATTCGTCGACCTGCACGGGTTTCACATCGAGACCGTCCGCCTGAACCACCGTCAGGGGCAGGCCGGGCAGACGCACGTTGAAGAAGGTCATGGCGGAGGCGTTGATGACGCGGAGGCGGACCCGCTCTCCGGGGCGGAAAAGGCCGGTCCAGTTATCGCCGGGGCCATGGCCGTTGACGAGATAGGTATAGGTCTCTCCCGTAACGTCCGCGATATCGGTGGGCGACATGCGCATGGCGCCCCACATAAGGCGGTCGGCCAGGGTGGGACCCAGACCGTTTGTCGTTACGTCCCGCGCCAGGTCGCCCAGGGTCCGCTTCTGGAAATTGAAGGATTCGCTGTTTTTCTTGAGCCGGTCGAACACGCTGTGCGGATCGAGGAACGTCCAGTCCGAGAGCACGAGCACGTATTCGCGATCGGCCGCCACGGAACTGGCCTCCCGCGGATCGATGACCAGCGGGCCGTAATGGCCGGCCTGTTCCTGCAGGCCGGAATGGGAATGGTACCAGTAGGTCCCCGCCTGCCGCACGGGGAAGCGGTAGGTGAAGGTCTCCCCTGGCCGGATTCCGGGAAAGCTGACACCGGGGACGCCGTCCATACCGGCCGGCAGCAAGATCCCGTGCCAGTGGATCGACGTGTCTTCCTCCAGCCGGTTGGTCACACGCAAAGTAATGTCGTCCCCCTCGCGCCAGCGCAGAAGGGGTGCCGGCAACTGGCCGTTGACGGTGATCGCGCGCCCCGGCTGCCCGTCGATTTCGACCGTGGTCGGGGCAATCTCGAGATCGAATTCCTGGCCGGAGAGAACCGCGCCGCCGGCCGGGGAGCGCGCGGGCGAGGCGGCGCTCCGCGCCCAGGGCGGCAGAAGTGCCGAGAGGGCCGTGCCCGCGCCCAGGAGCGTCGCATTGTCGAGAAACTGCCGGCGAGTCAGCATGGCTTCACAGCCCTTCGATACATCTTTATAAGATGCTCCTGGGAAAATACCCTATAGGGGTATATGGGTCAATGCGGGGTCTTGCATGAGCATGGAAAAAGCCGGCACGGACAAAACAGCCAGGGCAGCGAACATCCGGCGCCTGCGCCGGATCGAGGGGCAGGTCCGCGGCATTGCGCGCATGATCGAGGACGAGCGCTATTGCATCGATATCCTGCACCAGATGCAGGCGATCAAGGCGGCGCTTTCGCGGGTGGAGGACGCGGTACTTTCCGACCACGCGGCGTCCTGTGTGGAATCGGCTATCGAGGCGGGCGACGCGGCGGGCCAGCGGGAGAAATTCTCGGAACTGGTGGCACTGATGAGCCGGGTGAAGCGCTGAAGCCGGCGGGGGGCAGGGCTAGGCCGGCCGGCGCGGCTGACCGGCACCGCCCTGATGGAAAAATCCGCCAACATCGAAGACCGCGCCGCTGATCTGCGCGGCCGCCGGCGAAAGGAGGTAAGCGACCATCTCCCCCGTATCCTCGGGCTGATTGGCCCGTCCGGTTACGGTCAGGGGCACCTGGTTCCCGCCCCCGGCCGACTCCATGGCCTCGAGCATACCGGAGGCTGTGCCCGGGCCGGGAATTACCATGTTGACGGCGACTCCCTCGGCCAGATGGTCATAAGCCATCGCCATGGTGAGCCCGTAGAGCCCCGCCTTGCTGGCACCATAGGCGGCGATCCCCGGCTTACCCCAGGCCGCGCCCGAGCCTATATTCACGATCCGGCCGTGATGCGCGCGAAGGTCGTCAAGCACGGCCCGGGCCATCAGGAAGGCACCTGTCAGGTTGACGTCGAGCGCTCTGCGCCAGGCCTCGGGCGTGATTTCGGTGATAGTGCCGGCAGGGCGCACGGCGGCATTGTTCACCAGCGCCCAGATCGCCCCGCCGCCCTGCCGCGCGGCCACGATCACCCGCTCGACATCCTCCTCGCGCGTCACATCCGCCTCGACAAGCTCGGCCGACAGCCCGGCCGCCGACAGGGCCGCGCGGGTGGGCCCGATACCGGCGCGCGCCCGACTGCCGGGTTGCGAGTCTTCGAGGCCACACCCGATGACCCGGAACCCTGCACCCGCGAGACGCAGGGTAATGGCCCGGCCGATCCCGTAGGTCGCGCCGGTCACGATCACCGTCTTTTCCGGGCCGTCCGCCATGGGTCAGAAGAACAGGGTGAGGTTCTTGGCCAGAAGGACATTCTGGTCGAGCAGAATTTTGCGCCGGCGGATGAGAAAACTGTCACCATCGGGCACGAGTTCGTCCTCCCGCTTGCCGACGAAGATGTCGGTATCGGATTCCACGCGATTGCGGTAGGTCATGAACCGGCAGCGGGTACGAACTGCTGTCTCGTCCGCTTCGGTCACGACAACGTTGGTGATCAGGTGAGAGGACCGCGAGAGCGGCTCTTCGGCCCAGTGATCGCCGCCCATGATCTGCTTCACACGTTGCTCTATCTCGAAATGGCCTTCATCGAACCAGTTGAGGTCGTTCTCGTGGCAGGCCGTGAACTCTGTTGCGGACGAATCGAATTTCAGATTGCGCGTCAACGGCATCCAGTAATGGACTTCCGGATGCAGAAGCTTGAACCAGTCATCGAACCGGCGCTCGTCCAGAAGATCGGCCTCGTGATAGAAGTACTGAGCCACACGATGCGTCAAATCGGGGTCCTGGCGGAGTCTGGCGCTGCCCGTGGTCGCGCTCATTCCGCCGCCCTTTCGCAGCCCAATATGCGCGGCTGGCTGCCGTCCATCATTCTGGCCCAGTGCGTAAAAAACTCGCGCTGGTTCTGTTCGGAGACGTCCTCGGTCGCGTACGCGCTGGCACCCAGCCAGGAAGCGGGCCAGGACCTGCGTTCATGCCCGGAGCCCATCTGGTAATTGAACGGGAAACGCCGGGCGACAGTGCCGCGCGCGCCCTCATGGGCGTAGGTCCAGTTCTCCATGTCATCCTGCTCGGTCAGCCCGCTGGGCCCCTGGTAACGGATCGCGTAGTGGCGGAGGACGTCCTTCACCTCCCGCGGCGCCTCGGCGGGAACGAGGAAAATCCGCCAGACTTCTGTCTGTTCCGGTCCGTCGGGATGCCAGGTGCCCATGCTCATCACACCGTTGGAAAAGGAGACATTTGGGAAGATCGTGCCGCCATGTCCGAACCAGCGGGATTTCTCCCCGAGGCGCTCCTGGCGCTTGTAATAGGCCTCCCGAAAATACTCTTCGACGACCGGCATCTCCTGATACGTGGGCATATAGTCGTAATCTTCCTTGAAGAGTTGCCCGCGGATCGTGTGTCCCGTGCCCTTGATGCAGATATTGAGCTTGTGGGCCTCGCGCGCGGCCGTTACCGGGTCGTAAATATGACGGCCCCGCTGCCCGCTCGGCGACAGAATGATCCTGTCCACCGAGGCATGGCTCGGCTGATGGTAATAATCGCCGGCAAAGTTCTCGGCGCCGAATTTCCAGTTGCTGGGAATTTTCCATTTGAAAATCCCGCCACAAACCTCCCACGGCCCGTCCGACCCGTCGAAAAGATCGAGGTAGTCATCAAAATAAAAGAGAGCGTCGCCCATATACGTCTCGAAATCCGGCGCCTCGGCATCCCAGTTGGCCCAGATACTGCCCCGGTGATTATGAACGCGGGGGGAGATCAGTCCCCATTCGCGGCGATCGAGCTCCTCATGATAGGCGCTGGTGAGCTTGGGCACCTTGACGAGCGCGCCGTCATCGCCGAACACCCACCCGTGGTAGGGGCAAGTGAAATACTGCTCGTTGCCCTTGTCGTAGCGGCACACCCGCATGCCGCGGTGACGGCAGTTATTCAGGAGAACGTGGATCCTGCCCTGCTGATCCCGATTGAGAATGACCGATTCCTCACCCATCCGTGCGAGAATGAAGTCACCGGGACTGGGCACCTGGCTTTCATGGCCGATAAACAGCCATGAGCGAGTGAAAATCCGCTCCAGCTCCGTTTCGTAGATATTCCGGTTGAAGAAGACCTCCCGCGCGATCTCTCCGCGGGACAGGTTCACGATATCGCCCTCATATTTCTGTTTCGCTGGCGGCATCATCAATCCCTGTTTCCGGTTTCGGCCGGCCCGCCCTGGCGCGCCGGCCATCTTTTACTTTGATATCTAAGAAAAATAGGCCCTGGCGACGACCCTGTCAATTTCTGCCACAGGGCCGCTCACCCTACCGGGTCGCTTCGCGGACGGCCGCCTCGACCCGATTTCGAATGCGGATGAGGATCGTCAGGAGCGCGTCGATATCCTCGGCCGTCTCTCCCCGGATACCCGCTTCATTGGCGA
This sequence comes from Alphaproteobacteria bacterium, assembly GCA_040220875.1. Classification (NCBI taxonomy): domain Bacteria; kingdom Pseudomonadati; phylum Pseudomonadota; class Alphaproteobacteria; species Alphaproteobacteria bacterium. The sequence goes on from JAVJVX010000005.1 coordinate 511,328, forward strand.
GGCGCGGAATATCGCTCAGGCGTTCGCGAAGCGCCCGCCCCTTGCCGGACAGGAAAACGCCGATCCGGCGGCGGTCATTGGGATCGCGCCGACGGAAAATCAGCTTTCGACGCTCCATCACGCGCAGGGCGGCGACCGTGGTGGGCTCCGTCAGTCCCATCGTCTGGCTCAGCTCGCGCTGCGAGACCCCGTCTTTCTCCCACAGCGCGCGAAGAAAGAACCATTGGGCGGGTGTCAGGTCATGCTCGGCCAGGAGAACCCCGAGAATCCGGTTGAAGGCCCTGTGCGTCGCGCGGATCTGATAACCGACGCTTTTTTTCGGCGGCAGGTAGGTTTTTTTTCGCCCCATTCCGGTCACGGGCTCCCTTTTCTGGTTCTGTCGCCCGCGCGGCGGGATCCGGCGCAGCTTAACGGTCGGGGCGGTCGAGTTCCATGACGGAAATGCCGAATGGCGACGCGTGCAGGCGCCTAGATGCGCTTTTCATAGGGGTGAATGGCGATGCTCTCGAATACGCCCGCCTGGGTGAAGGGGTCATTATCGCTGAAGGCCTTGGCCTCGTCATAGGAATCCGCCTCGATGATGAAAAGGCTTCCGACCATCCCGCCGCCTGCCTTGTCCATGAGCGGGCCCGCCGTCAGGAACTTAACCGGCTCGTCCTTGAGATAGGCCATATGAGCCTCGCGCGACTGCTGGCGGGCGGCCGCCCCGTTTTCGCTGTCGAGGCAGTAGATAGCATAATACATGCGGTTCTCTCCGGAGGTTGGCGAACCGCCGGCGCCGTCTGGGCGCGGGACCGGCTCGCAGGTCTTGCTGTCCGTCGGATTTGTCCGCGGATTTGCCCGCGGATTTGCCCGCGGATTTTGTCAGAATCGGCGGCGAACACCAACCGATAAGAGCGTGGTTCGGGCAGACTCCGCCGGACCCGGGCGTGGCATCACCGGGGATCGATGGCGGCCCGGGCGAGGGCCTTGGGAGAGGCCGGCCGCTGTCGCAGGTAGGAGGTGTCGAATTCCGCCTGTTCGCGGAGCCTTTCCGGGGCAAGGATGTGGACTTCCCGGTCCGCGATCGTCACGAGCCCTCTTTTCCGGAGGGTCTTGAGCGTGCGATTGACATGCACGACCGAGAGCCCGAGCGTATCGGCGACGAGCTCCTGCGTGAGGGGCATGGCGTAACGCTCTTCGCTGGCGTAGCCGAGCAATTCCAGTCGTTTTTGCATCTCGGCAAGGAAATGTGATACGCGCTCCACCGCCGACCGCCGGCCCAGGCTCACCAGCCGCTCGCGAATCATGAATTCGTCCCGTGTCGTCGCCCAGGAAATTGCCATGAAAAGGCGCGGGTGATGCTGACAAAGATCCAGGACCATCTGCGGGTCGTAGGGCGTCACGGATACCTTCGTCAGGGCCTCGACCGAGAATTCGGCCCGGCGGAACAGGAAGCCGTAGAACCCGATGAAGTCGCCGGGAAGGATGAAATTGATGATCTGCCGTCGTCCGTCATCCAGCATCCGGTAGCTATAGGCCCAGCCGGCCGCCATCCAGTAACTGGCCTCGAATTCCCTGTCCTTCTCGAGAATGGCCTCGCCCGGCTGGAAATCACGGCGCTGGGCGCGCATTTCGCGCAGCAGCCCGACCTCCTCCCGCGACAGCGTGATGTATTTCTGGAGCTTGTTGAGCAGGGGATCGAGCGATCCGGAACCCGCGCTTCTGGTCACAGACCGCCTCCCGATATTATATCTTTTATATTATCCAAGAATGCCGCCTGCGATAGCTGGTGAAATCGGGCCGACCGAAGACACGACCCGGAACGTCCGGACACCGGACTCGATCAGCCCACCACGAGACTGGACTCGATCTTTTCCACTTCGCTGGCATCGATGGGCGAATGGTCTTCGACCAGACGAAGCTGCTGATTGGCGAATTTCCAGTTGATCAGGTGGTTGAGAAAGGCATCGACATAGGCGGCGCGCTTGTTGAGGTAATCGAGATAATAGGCGTGCTCCCAGACATCAGCCCCGAGAATTGGCCATTTGTCGTGGATAAACGGCGGCTCCGCGTTCGGTGTTGACATGACCTCCACCTTTTCTCCGTTCCAGACCACCCACGCATAGCCGCTGCCGAACCGACCCGTCGCGGCCGCGCGAAAGGCCTCGTGGAATCTGTCCAGGTCGCCGAAAGCGCGATCGATTTCGGTCCCTATCCCGCCATCCGGTCGGCCACCACCTTCTGGCGACATGCTGGCGAAATAAAAACTGTGATTCCAGACCTGCGCGCCATTGTTGAATACCGACGCATCGTCCTGTTTTGTGGCGCTGTCGGTGATGATCTGCGTCAATTCGCGCCCCTCGTACTGGGTGTCCTCGATAGCGCGGTTCAATTTGCTCACATAGCCTTCATGATGGCGGTTGCGATGGACTCGCATCGTCTCTTCGGAAATGTGGGGCTCCAGCGCGCGGAACCCGTATGGAAGCGTGCCTAGTTTAAAAGCCATACCTAATCAGCGCTCCTTTCCGTAACGTTAGTGAAGCTGCAGGTTTTTTCCGCCCGCCAGCCAAGCATGCCAGCCCAGGCCGCGCCTTTACATATGATAGCCGCCGATTCTGATAGCCGCCGATTCCGGACCGGGCCGATCCCGTCTGTGAAGATTAACACAGGTAAATGTCGCGCTCGTCTCACCTCCCTAGGGTGCCCCAACGCTCTCAAGGACATGGCTCGGTCGCCTGGCTCTTAAGAGCATGACGACTCACGATGAAGCATGACGACTCACGATGAAGGAGGCCAATCATGAAAAGAAGGAAAATTTCAGCCCCCGCGATCGCTGCTGCCGTTGTCGCTGCCTTTGGCGTTGGCGCGCTGTCAACGCCCTTACTGGCGCAGGAGCAGGAGAACAACGAGCGGCGCGGTCTCTGCTGGCAACCTTTCACTGCAATTGACCAGGATGGTGACGGTGAAATCAGCTCGGAGGAAATCGACGCGCGCGAACGCCTAGCGTTCAATCGGCTCGACGAGAATAACGACGAAATGGTCGATTGGCAGGAATATGTCGAGTGTGTCGCACTGAACCCCGGGGCGACGGCAGAAACACCGCGTGATCCCTATGTCGAAGCGCGCACTGAGGAAGAGTTCCTCGGCATGGATCCCAACAACGACGGGAAGGTCACGCTGAGCGAGTACATGGATTACTCGCGCAAGGCGTATGACGATGCCTTTCGCTATAACGAAACGACACCCACTCTTCAACTTTACGCCGAAAGCATGAAGGGCTTGTCCTACGACCCGATGGCGGCGGACGTCGACGAGGACGAAAAGATCTCCCAGGAAGAGGCGGCGACAGATGTCTTCAAGCGTTTTGGTTCGCTTGATACCGATTTCGACGGGCGGATCGAACCCTCGGAATGGATCCAGAAAGAACGTCGCGCCGGCGCCAAGGAACGCTTCCAGGCTCTCGACCTTAACGATAACGGCCGGATCGAGCGGTCGGAATACCGCCTGACGGAGCGGGTGCGCGCGAAGGACCAGGATCTCCCCTCGGCGCACTGGATGTACCGTTCCTACCAGTACTACTAAGCCGGAAATCCGTGTCGGACGAAAAGGCTGGGTCCCGCCCCCCAAAAGCCCAGCCTGACTTCCGGCAGGGCCGCCCCGGAGCTCCCCCGGCTTCCGGGGCGGCCACTTCCGTCGGCACCGACGGGTGCCCGTCCCCTCGTCCAGTCTGAACAGTCGCGCCGGCAGCGTCGGCGCGATCGCCGCGACCGGAGAACGCCCGGGAGATAAATCCGGGAGACAAATATGGTGAAAACTATCCAAACGAAGGAAACCACGCGCGAAAAAGATATTCGGGACTGCATTGACCTGTTCGTTGACCGGGCCACGGATCGCGCCGGCATCCCGGATGATTTGAAAACCATACTGACATCACCTCACCGCGAGGTGGCCTTTGATCTGCCCCTGAAACGCGCCAACGGATCCATCAATCTCTTCCGCGCCTTCCGGGTACAGCACAACCGAAGCCGCGGCCCCTTCAAGGGCGGCCTGCGTTTCGCCGCTGGTGCGGCCTCTGCCCATTTCCGGGCACTGGCGTCGGCGATGACCTGGAAATGCGCCCTGGTGGATATCCCGTTTGGCGGGGCAAAAGGTGGTATTGCCTGCGCGCCGGACGATCTGTCCCTGGATGAGCTCGAGACACTGACCAAGAGCTTCGCGCGGCGCCTGGACGGGCTGATGGGCGAAGATATGGACATCCCCGCGCCTGATATGGGCACCGGCGCGCGTGAGATGGCCTGGATTTACGACGCCCGGTCACAGACCGGCGACTCACCCGGGGTGGTGACGGGAAAGCCGCTCGAAATTGGTGGATCCCACGGGCGCGAGTCCGCGACCGGACGGGGGGTGGCCATGATCACAGAAAAGCTGCTGGCCGAGGAAGGCCGAAAGCTACGGGACACACGGATCGCCTTGCAGGGTTTCGGCAATGTCGGCCGGCATGCAGCACACGCGCTCGCGGCGAAGGGCGCACGGCTGATTGCCGTGACCGACAGCCGGGGCGGGCTGCATAATGCCCGAGGTCTCGATATCGAGAGGCTGATCGCGGCCAAAATCGGAGACCCGCCCTGCCCGGTTGCGGAGGCCGATGTGCCGGGCGAAAAAATCACTGCCGACGACATTATCGGCCTCGAGACGGATGTGCTTATTCCAGCCGCCGGACAGCACGTCATCGACGAGGACAATATGAACGAGGTCTCGGCCAGTTATATCGTCGAGGGTGCGAACCTGCCCACCACCTGCAAGGCCCATTTCGCCCTTTGCCACAAAGGGGTCAAGATCGTCCCCGATATTCTGGCAAACGCGGGCGGTGTGACGGCCTCATATCTCGAATGGTGCCAGAACAAGCAGCGCTTTCGCTGGACCGAGGAGAATGTGGAGCGGGAGTTGAAGCGCCACCTGATGCAAGCCTGGGATGCCGTCAGAGAAAAAAGCCGGACCGAGGGGATCGATGACCGCGAGGCGGCCTATGCCATTGGCGTCGCGCGGGTCGCCGCGGCAACCCGGCTTCGCGGGTTTTAACTTATCGGCCGGTTTCGGCCGGGGATGACATCCATGACCAGCGGCCCGGAAGACGAAGAGATATCACCGCTGGACAGGCCAGAGGCCGTTTGGCGCCGGGTCGGGGCGGACCGGGCTGCCGTCGTCACCGATGGGGGGCCGTATTTTGCCCTGATCCGCGAGGCGCTGCTGAAGGCCCGCCATTCGGTCCTGATCGCCGGCTGGGACATTCATTCCGATACCCGGCTGCTGCCCCATGATCCGGAAGATGGCGCGCCGATCGAGCTGGGCCCGCTGCTCACCCATATCGCGCGCCGCAACCCGGAGCTGAAGATCAGGCTCCTGGTCTGGGATTATTCCGTCATGTATGCGGCCGAGCGGGAGATCCTGCCCAGTTTCCAGATCGGCTGGCGCACTCCCGCGAATGTCGACTTTCGGCTTGACGACCGACTGCCCGTGGGCGCCAGCCATCACCAAAAAATCGTCGTGATCGATGACCGCCTGGCAACCTGCGGCGGCCTCGATCTGACCATCCGGCGCTGGGACCGCACGGCCCACGACCCGCACGACCCCGACCGCGTGGACCCCGACGGCGAGCCCTACGGCCCCTACCATGACGCCGTCATGGTGGTTTCGGGCGCTGCGAGCCGGGCGCTCGGCGATCATCTTCGCGACCGATGGGCTGAAGTCACGAATGAGAGGCTTGCCGCCGCGCCTGAAGACGGGGACGAACTCTGGCCGCCGGAGTTGATACCGGATTTCGAGAATATCGAGGTCGCCCTCTCACGCTCCATGCCGCCGTTTCGCGGGCGTCCTGAAGCGCGTGAGATAGAGAGCCTGCTTCTGGCGGCCATACAGGCCGCAAAGAGCGCGATCTACATCGAGAACCAGTATGTCACGGCGGCCGTGATCGCGGAGGCGCTGGAACGGCGGCTACAGGAAAATCCGGCGCTCGAGGTTCTGATCGTCTGCCCGCGCGACTGCCATGGCTGGCTTGAGAACAGTTTGATGGGCGAAGGCCGCCGCCGATTTCAGCGCTACATGGAAGCTGCCGGGCTCGCCCGGCGTGTCCGGCTGGTCTACCCGGCGGTGCCCGATGGCGATGACGTCTCGCCGATCATGGTGCATGCCAAGCTGATGATGGTGGATGACCGGCTCTTCATCCTGGGGTCAGCCAATCTGAACAATCGCTCCATGGGTTTCGACAGCGAGATGACGCTAGCCCTTGCCGCCGATACGCCGGCCAGGCGCGAGCGCCTTCGCCGGCTGCGCACCCGGCTGATCGCACATCTTCGGGGCGTCGAGGCGGAGACGCTCGAGCCTCTCGCCGATCAATCGATTTTCCGCCTTGCCGGCCTGGATGACGCGGCCGAAACATCGGGCAGCCCAGGGCGGCCGCTTCTCCCCGTTCCACCGGCGGCGGAGGACCCCACGCAGGAACAGTTCGGCAACTGGCTGCGCCCGTTGGGAGATCCCGAACGGCCGATCACGGCCGACCAACTTCTGGACGGGATGGGCCGACAGGGACTGGCGCGCCGGCCGCCGCCCCGCTTTCTGCTGATCGGCCTCGGGATCGCGCTGGCGCTGCTTCTGCTTGCCGTCGCCTGGCATCTGGTCGCGGGGCGGATCGGGCTGAGCGCCGAGAGCCTTGGCGCGGCGCTCACCGGCCTTCGCGGCGCACCTTACGCGCCCCTGCTGGTGACGGGCGTATTCCTGCTGGCGGGCCTGGTCTCGCTGCCGGTCAATCTTCTGATCATCGCAACAGGCTTCGCCTATGGCCCGGGCTGGGGATTTGCCTACAGCACGCTGGGCAGTCTGGCGAGCGCCGCCCTTCTCTACGGCCTCGGGCGGGCGCTCGGGCGACAGCGCCTCGACGCGCTGCTGGGCCGCCGCATGTCCAGCCTTCGGCGGTTCCTGTCGAAAAACTCGCTGATCTCGGTCACCTTCCTGCGTCTCCTGCCGGTGGCACCCTTCTCCGTCGTCAATCTTGTGCTGGGAGGCATTCGGGTGCGTTTTCGCGACTATCTGCTCGGGACGCTGATGGGACTCGCGCCCGGGCTTTTCGCCCTCTCTTTCTTTGGTGAAAGCCTGCTCGGTATCATGCGCGATCCGTCTTCCGGCCAAATTTCCCTGGCTGTCGGTATTCTTTTCCTCTGGCTCACCCTGTCCTGGATAATGCAGAAAGCCGTCCGCCGTATCTTTGACAAACGGCAGTCATGACCCCATCGGTCATGACCTACAATGTGCACGGCCTGGTGGGACAGGACGGGATTTTCGATCCTCAGCGTATCGATTCCCTGCTCAATAGCGCCGGTGCGGCCGTCATCAGCCTGCAGGAAGTCCGGGATCTGGAAGACGCGGCGAACTCACTTTGCCGCGCCCGACACCGCCTCTGGGCACCGACCCTGACAATGGACGGGGCGGGGTACGGCAATCTCCTGCTCAGCACCTGGCCGATTACCGGCGCCGGCATCCACGACATCAGCGAGAAAGACGCCGAGCCACGCAACGTGATCGACGCGCTCATCGAGACACCGGCTGGCGCACTCCGGGTGTTGTGCACCCATCTGGGGCTGAGGCGGACCGAACGTCGGCGGCAGATGCGTCAGCTTCTCCGCTTGCTCGATCGCAAGCCGGACCTGCCAACGGTGCTGATGGGCGACTTCAATGTCTGGCGGCGCACCTCGCCGGTATTGTCAGGCCTGCGCCAGCGAATGGGGGATCAGGCCGCGCCGGCGAGCTTTCCCGCCCGACTTCCGGTCGCCGCGCTTGACCGGATCTGGGGGCGACCGCCGCGGATCCTAGGCCGGCCGCGCAGCCTGAAGGAACCCCGTTATCGCCGGGCCTCGGACCATCTGCCGGTCATGGCCGCGCTCCGGTTGTGAGAGACCGTCGGGGCGACGGCTGAGCGCCGCCGCCCCGCACGCTATTTCAGACCGTATTTGGACTCGATAATGCCGTTATTGTGCCTGGCGCACAGCTTGCGCCATTCCACGATGAAGTGGTCGGATTCGAAGAGCTGCTCTTCCTGCCAGCCCCGGCCGTCCTCATAAAAATCCTCCATCGCCTCCCGGCCGAGGATATCGTCGTCGTTGAACCCGCGGAGCGCGAGGTCCTCCCACATATGGGTGTATTTCGCCTCGAAATAGGCGCGCTCCTCCTCCGTCTCACAGGTCTTTGACAGGATCTGCCAGTATTCGTGGTAGCCAGGGCGCGTTGGCACGTACCACTCATACTGGACCAGCCCGACCTCGGGCCAATTCTCCACCTTGAGGACTCCCGGCATGAAGATTTCGACCGCCAGCCCCTCCGGAATCTTGGAGCCACGCGCCTTGAGGCCGGTCAGCTCGTTTTCGAGAACGACATCGAGCTTGTCGTAATACTTGCCGATTCCCTTGGGCTGGTCGGGCTGGTCGAAGACCTTGATCGCGCCTTCCATACTCGCCGTCTCACCCAGCGTGAAGGCGTAATCCTTGACGAGCACCAGCGCCGCATCGCGGTGCAGGATCAAATGCCCCGGATCGGCACCGCTTTCCGCCGCAAGCCGCCAGTCGCCCCGACACTCGCGATGGATACCAAGATTGACGACGTGATCGTGGGTCGGATGGGCGACCGGGTACTCCGGATAAGTGGATTCGGAGTTTGGCAGATCGAGATCGAGATCATGGGGCTCACGGTCCGCATCGCCCATGAAAACAAAGATCAGATTGTTGATTTCCCTGACCGGGTACGTGCGCAACGAGATCTTGCCGATCACATTGTCTTTCGGCGAGGAGACGATCGAGACCAGCTTGCCCGACTCGAGATCATAGGTGAAGCCGTGATACCAGCAGGTGATCGTCTCGTCCGTCAGACAGGTCGGCCGTTCCGTCAGGCGCACACCACGATGGCGGCATTCGTTCCTGAGGGCGTAGACCTCGCCCCTGGCGCGGCGCAAGACCACGGGTGTCGAGCAAATGGTAACACCCTTCGCCTCGCCCTCGGCCAGTTCCGAGGAGAGGAGAGCGGGGTACCAGTGATTCTTGATGCCCAGCCCTGCATCCAGGTAGGGCTGCAAGGAGCTGCGCTTGCGGGCGGTTCTGCTGTTTCCGTCCATCTGTTCCTCTATTCGCTGCCTCGCCTAAGGTGGATCAGGCCGCGGGGTCATGCAGGATGAAGTTGAGCGTTTCGCGCGCGAAGCTCTCGGGATGTTCCATCATCGCCCAGTGACCGCAATCCGGCACGATGTAACCCCATGAATTTTCGATCAGCTCAAGGAAACGGTAGGCCGACGATGTCGGGACCACCTTGTCCAGCTTGCCGTTCACGACCAGCGTCTGATGCCGGACGCGCGCGATATAATCGTCATCGAGATAAAGCCCGCCCTGCTCGGCGAGCCAGCCCATCACGGCGCTGTAAGCCGCCTTGGTCGGCTCGTCGATGGACAGTTTGTGACGATAATTGATGAGCTCCTCATCGGCCTCGAATTTGGGGTTGGTCAGGCCGTTCACGATCTTGCGCATGCCGTCGGTCGTGAAATCGTAATTCATGATGGATTTCAGCTCGTCCGTCAGGGGCGCCTTGATGCCGGCCGAGCCCATGAGCACGACCTTGTCCACCAGATCCGGATTCTCCACCGCGACGCCGATCGCCGTACAGCCCCCCATGGAGTTGCCGATGATGCTGACCGGTTCGGACAGATTAAGGGCGCGGATAAAGGCGCTGATATGCTTGGCACGATTGGCCTGAGTGTATTCGTAGCTTGACGGGCTCGGCTTGTCGGTACCACCGAAACCCACCATGTCCACCGCGATCGCGTGCACCTGCTTGCCGTAGGTCGGCAAGGTGTAGCGCCAGTTGCCCCAGCTATCGGCGCCGGCACCGCCGCCGTGGATGAGAAGAACGGGCTTCCCCTTTCCCGTCTCGAAGTAACGAGTCCTGATTCCGTCAGCATCAACAAACTTTGAATCCATATCGGGTCTCTCCCAGTTTTTGCAGCCCCCGGCCCGAACGGTCCGAACGCATATACGATTAACCTAGTTTAAGGCCAGACTGCCCCCGGTCTGGCAGGATGGCCCCATTATGGCGCCTGTGTCCCGGCTTGCCAAAACACGTCTTTTCCCCACCGGGTTATTCGAGTCCCATGGAACAGGAACCCGATCATCGCCGGAAATCGCGGCTTGCCCCCTTTGGCCAGGGGCACCGCGGGCTGAGCCGGAGCGAACTCAAGGACGTCGAGCAGCGCCTTCGCCTGCGCTCCCGGCTGATTTACGAAATCGTCCGCCAGGAGGGCGAAGAAGATCTTGTCCGATCGTTCAATGCGCTTTGGTGGTCCGGCGTCGCCGCGGGTCTGTCCATCGGATTCTCCGCCATCGTCGAAGCGTTGCTCAGCGCCCATCTCCCCGACGCCCCGTGGCGGCCCCTGGTCGACAATTTTGGCTACTGCGTTGGCTTTCTCATCGTTGTCCTGGGCCGACAGCAGCTCTTTACCGAAAGCACGATTACGGCGGTCCTGCCCACCGCCGCCGAGCCCACGCGCGACAACCTCCTCAACACGGCCCGTCTCTGGGGCATCGTGTTCCTCGCCAATATGGTGGGGACCTTTCTGATGGCTGCCGCCCTCGTCCATATGGACATTTTCTCCCCCGCCACAAGCGCGGCGCTGCGCGATCTGTCCCTGCACATGATGTCGCCGAGCCCGGCCGGCATGTTTTTCCGCGGGATCATAGCCGGCTGGCTGGTGGCGGCGATGGTCTGGCTGATCCCGAGCGCCGAGGCGGCGCGACTCTGGGTCGTGATCCTGATCACCTATCTGATTGCGCTGGGCGATTTCACTCATATCGTCGCGGGGGCGGTGGAAGCCAATCTTCTGGTCCTGCTCGGGGACATAACGGCGGGCGAGATGGTGGTCCATTTTCTGCTGCCCACCCTGGCTGGCAATATCGCGGGCGGGACGGCACTTTTCGCCCTGATCTCCTACGCCCAGGTGCGCGAGGAGCTTTAGCGGCGGATCTAGTTGGGATTTCCGGGCTGGATACCCCGGTTGGCCCGGGTGCAGAGCTTGCGCCAGGCCGTCGTGACGACATCCGGGCCGAATAGCCGCTCGCGGCGCCAACCATTCTCTTCGCCGTAAAAGCGCTCCATGGCCTCACGGGCGAAGACGTCCTCGTTGGTGAACTTGCCCGGCACGACATCGCGCCAGACATAGCGGACCTCGTCGAAAAAGGCCTTCTTCTCCTGCTCGGTCCGGGTCTTGCGGCCCCAGGCGATAAAATAGCGGTGAGTCTTCTCCGTCACCGGCACATACCATTCGAAATGCACCGTATCGGGCGTGGGGAAGGGATCGACCCTGAGGCCGCACGGCATCCAGATCGTCACTTCGGGGATCATTCCTTCGAGGATACCCGGCTCGTCGGGCATATAGCGGGCCGCGATGGTCACGCCCGGCTCCACCTCGGCCTCCCAGATGGGCCGGCCCGCGCCGCGGGTGAGCTTGACGCCCTTGGGTCCATCCCCCTCATAGACTTCGAGGCCATGCCCGTCGCCGAGGTCGGCGTCGCCGAGCACCGTCGGCACATGAAACCCCCGGACCAGGCCGGAATTCCGATGCATATAGGTATGGGCAGGATCGAACCCGTTTTCCGCGCCAAGCCGCCAGTTGGCCTCGACGATGTTCGACCAGCCCTCGGGACAAAGCGTGAGATCGGGATCGAGAAATCCCGGCTGCAGATCGTCGGCCAGCGGCGGCGGGTCGATATCGCCGATGAAGACGAAGACCATGCCTTTCTGCTCCTCGACCGGGTAGGTCTTGAGCGCGGCCTTGCCGATGAGCGGGCTCGTCGGATCGGTGATGATATGGGTGAGGTTGCCGTCGCGGATATCGTAGGTGAAGCCATGATACCAGCACGTCACCGAATGGGCGGCGTAGCACTCGAGGCGTTTCGATAATGGCACGCCCTTGTGCAGACATTGATCCTTGACGCAATACACCTTGCCGTCCAGGCGCCGGAAAAGCAGGTCCTCGCCCAGCATCGTGACGCTCCTGGCATGGCTGACCGGCTGGCCTTCGCGGTCGCTGACATCGGCTTCCGCCAACTCGTGGCTGAAAAACGCCGGATACCAGTGATTGCGAAAACCGAGAGCTGCGTCGATATAGGGCTCCCACGGCGTCGCCGCCCGGGCACGCTCCTTCTGCTCACTCATATTGTCCTGTCTCCGCCCCTAAACCCACGTGCGAGAATCGCTCTTTGGCGCTTGCCCGGTATCCAGCCTAGACCGGGAAGCCGGCCCCTGTCAAGCCGGAGCCTAGGGGATATCACGGAGGCATACGGCATCATTTGCCCCGGCCGTGAGTAGTTTCTAATGTTCGAGAGAATTCTGAGTGGAACGAGGGGAGGAGTACAACATGGCGACTTACGTCTTGGTGCATGGCGCTTTCATGGGAGCCTGGTTCTGGGAGGATATGGCACGCCGGCTGGAAGCGGCCGGCCATCGGGCGATCGCACCGGATTTGCCGAGCCAGGGCAGGGACACGCAGCCGGTCGCCGGGATCGGGCTCGATGATTATGTGAACCGCATCAGCGCGATAATTGATGACGAGGATGAGCCCGTCATCCTGGTCGGCCACAGCCTGGGCGGGCTGACCATCTCGCAAACAGCGGAGCGTCGCCCCGACAGGATCAGGAAACTGGTCTATGTCGCGGCCTTCCTGCTGCCCGATGGCAGCAGCCCGCGAAAATTCTACGAAGATCTGGGCGTACCGTCGCCGGTGATGGGCGCCTCTATCATGCATGAGGACGGGACGGTCGATCTCAAGCCCGAGGCAATGGAGGAGATCATCTTCAATACCTCACCCGCCTGGCTGATCGAAGCGGCCATGGACCATTTGAAACCCACGTCGCGCAAGCCCATGGCCACGCCGCTCGAATTGAGTGACGGGAATTTCGGCCGCGTGCCGCGCGTATATATCGAGGCACTTCAGGACAAATCCATCCCGATCAAATATCAGCGCATGATGGTGGAGGCGCTGCCTTGCGCGACGGTGATCACCATGGACACCGACCATTCGCCGATGTTTTCGGCCCCCGACGAACTGGAACGCCACCTGCTGGACGTGGCGAAGGGCTAAGGAGGGCCAGCGCCGACACGCCTCAGGTCACGATGGCGACATGCTCGAAACCGCTTGAAACCTGTGTCGCCGCATCGAGTGCCTCGGCCGCCTGGTCGAGCGGAAACACCTTGGCCGATGTCGCCGAAAGGTCGAGGGCGCCCGAGCCGATCAGGCGCAGCAACTCTTCCGTCATGTCGTAAGGGAACCATTCGGATCCCCGAATCGTCAGCTTGCGCCCGATCATCATCGTCGCATAATCCACCGGGATGGTGGCGTCCAGCCCGCCGATCAGCACGGCGTGGCCTTCGATGCCGAGCGCATCGATGGCCGCCCGCGTCGGCCGCGCATCCTGGGTGAACCCCGTCGCATCCACGAAGAGATTCGCCTGCCCGGCGACGGACAGGATATCGGCAGCAGCAACCCCCTTGGCCGTGGAGACCGCCCTGACCCGACCGGGCGCCAGGCCTTCCAGCCGCTCGAGTGCAGCCGGCTTGCGGCCCATGGCGATGATGGTCGAGGCCCCCATGGCGAGGAGCAGCAGGACCGCTGATACCCCCAGCGCCCCCGTTGCCCCGTTGACAATGGCAACGTGACCCGGCCGGAATGCGCCGCGCTTGATGGCGTAATAGGCCGTCCCGATATAGCCGAAACGGCTCAGCACGGCGGGATCGACCTTCTCGGCTGCGCCAAGGGGGGTGACGCATTCCGCCGGCAGGAGAAACTTCTCTGCAAAGCACCCGTTCGGCCATTCCTTCAGGACCGCTTCGCCGCCCGGCATCGGCGCCGCCAGCCCGACATAGCCGCCAAGCCCGGAAACGCCCTTCAGCGTCACCCAGTCATCGCAGTAGACCTTCTGGCCTGCTTCCAGCCCGTGCACGTCCTCGGCCACCGCCTCGACGGTGCCGATAGCGTCCGTACCCGGAATATAGGGCGGCGGCGGAAGCGGAAACGGCACCCGGCCTTCGGTAAACTCCTTCATCGGTGCCGGCACGAAGCCGGCATCCACCCGCACGATGACACATCCCGGCCGGAGCACCGGGTCGTCAACTTCCTCGACCCTGGCGGGGGTGGCGAAATCGCGAACGAGAAGCGCCTTCATGAGATTTTCCCCCCACCCTCGAGTTCGGCCGCATAGGCCCGGAAGCGTGTCACCAGCCAGCGGTTGAAATGAATGAGCGGCGTCTCCAGATATCCGTACCGGCCGCCATAAACGAAGCGCGATCGCCGGCCCTCCTGAACCGCGCGGTTGGCCGTGATGTCCTGATCGTTGATCTCGTTGAAATCCTCGAGGACCTTTTCGAGAGTCTCCTCGAAATCGGGCCGCTTGACGGTGCTTTCGGGATAGAGGAAGCCAACTCGCAGCGTGATGTTCTCGGGTCCGGCCGGACGGATAATGAAATAGAAGGCGCCGTCGGGCAGCGTGGTGAAAAGCATGTTGGGCGGTACAACGCTGAACATGACCCGCCAGCGGTCTTCCTCCGTCAAGCTCTCGAGTACGGGAAACATGCTCTTGCCCGTCCGGGTGAAATTGGCGTCCCTGTGGGTAAAGGCCGTGGGCGAGAAGATGGCTCCGTCATCCTCCGGATCCCAGTCGGGAAAAGTCGCGTTCCGGTTCGGCGCCATGTCATGATAACCCCTGTGAGCGACGGCGGTGTGGTAGGGCTCGACGCCGTTCTCCTGCATCCATTTCCAGTTCCACGGATTATCCGGGATATCGATGGGCGGCAGGGCGACGAGGTCGGCCAGGCGATGATTCTTCACTTCCGCCGTCAGCCGCTTCAGCCGGGACGCGAGCGGGCGGGCCGTGCCGCTCAGATTGACAAAGATAAAGCCGTTCCAGATCTCACTGCGCAGAGTTGGCAGGCAGTGATCCTCCCGCAGCTCGTCGAGCGAGGCTGTCCGTTCCATTTGCGGGGCCGACAACAATTCTCCGTCGAGGCCGTAGACCCAGCCATGATAAGGGCAGGTGAACTGCCGGGCGTTACCGCCCGCCTCGCCCAGGATATGCCCGCGATGGCGGCAGACCGCGGGCATCACCCGGATTTCACCGTCGTTGCCGTGCACGACGAGGAACGGGTCATCGTTGATTTCGATCGTGAAATAATCTCCCGGCCTGGGCACCGTGCCGTGATGGCCGAGACAGATCCAGTCCCGATCCCAGACGGCACGTTTTTCGAATTCGAACCATTCGGCCGAAGTGTAGCAGGCCGCCGGTAACGGCCGCGCCGTCTCGAAATCCTCGGTCGCGCTATCCATGCCGGCGAGAAGCTCGCGCAGCACCGGCGAAAGACGAAAATCATCGTCAGGTGCAGAGTTGAAGCCCAAGGCCTTTCCCCCTTTGTTCAATAGTGCCGATTTGACCGGCGGGTCCGCTTCACGCCGCGCGGCAGGTCTGCCGGAATTGGTCGTTTTTCCGGATCGCGGGATGTTAGGATGCATGGTAGCGACGGCCCCGGCGGCGTGCAACGCGAATGGCAGGGGCGGTCCGGGATCTGAAATCGCAGCAACAGAATTACGGATTTTTGGCAGGGAGGAATCATGGCTCGCAAAACAGCGGTCCACAACGACCGCGCGCCGGATATGCGCGGGTTCTTCAATTGGGGATTGAAGATTTCCGACATGGACGAATTGTTCATCGCCACGGGACGGCCCGCCTGGGCGGCGGACGGTTCGGTCGTGAGCCCCGGCGATGCAGTGCGCCAGACGCAATATATCCTTGAGGACATGGAGAAGTTTCTTGCCGAAGCCGGCTATGCGAAAGATGACCTGATCCGGATTGAATATACGTTCACCAAAGAGGTGGGCGAGGATCAGTACGAGGCAGTCTTCCGTGTTTTTGCCGACTGGCTCAAGGACGTAGCGGTGAAACCCGCCGCCAGCACACTCCGGATCGTTGACGGCCTCGCCCTGGCCGGCCTCGTCGTCGAATACGAATTCTGGACCGCGAAATAAAACGCGAAATAAAAAATGCCGCGGGGCCCCGGGCCCAGCGATTGTCCGGATGCGCGACGCCCGGCCCCGATCGGGGCCGGGGTTCAGCGTTGCAAATTTGCGACATCCCGTCACTTTCTCCCGAAACACCGTTCACGATCCGTGTGATCGCATTGAAGGCCCGGCGCGCTCCGCGTTAGGTGTGGGAGAGGCCCCCGCGACCCGCGGCGATGTGACGAGCGCCGCCGGACCTGATCGTTGGTGGGAAAAACAATCAAAGATAGATAATGATTAGGAGTTTTCATGACGGGCATTCGCGCCACGGCCGCTGTTGCGGCGACTTTCCTTTTTGCGCCGGCGCTGGCGCAGGCGCAGGACGATACGCACTGGTTCAAGAAAGAGAGCGTCTACGCCTTCGGTACCGCTGGCTACAGCATTCTTGAGGATTCGAGCGTGACCAGTTCGGCTGGCAACGCCGAAATCGAAACCGATGGCGGTTGGGGGGTTCTCGGCGGTCTCGGCTACGATATCGGCCCTGTCCGGCTGGAGCTGGAAGGCAATGCCCGGTCCAACGAGGCCGATCAGGTCTCGGTTCTGGGTACCAGCGCGAGCGGAGACATCGATTCCTACGGGCTCATGGCCAATCTGTGGCTGGACTGGGATATGCGCCAGGAAACCGGCATGCCCCTGATTCCCTATCTCGGCGGTGGGCTCGGCTGGGCACATCTCGAGGCGGACGGCATCGCCACCGGGGGCACGACGCTGGTCGACGATTCCGACGACCAGGTGGCCTTCCAGTGGGGAACCGGGTTTGCCTACGGTCTCGGGGAGAATGTCCAGTTAACGGTCGATTACCGCTATTACATTGCGTCCGACCCCGAGTTTACCGACACGGCCGGCGGCCGCGCCGAGCTCGACTACGACAGCCACCTGATCGGGGCCGGGCTGCGCTGGTATTTCAACCCGCGCAGCTAGCCGACAACGACGGGAGCGGGGTGCGAGATGGCGGAAAACCGGCCGCGCACCCCCGCTTTCCCGGACATCCGGCGCCGCCACAGGCGGACGCCCCTTGCCAATCCGATCTGCCCGCCTCATCTTTCCGGTCATCGCCATCGGACCGGGACAGAGGGAGATTCGCGGGCATGAGCCTGAGCACAGACGAGGCACGCATCCAGCGTTGCTACGAATTGGCGCTGCGCGCGGTGCAGCACGGCAGCGAGCCCTTCGGCGCGCTGCTGGTCAAGGACGACACCATCATCATGGAGGCGGAAAACGCGACCCGGAAGGGCGAAGACCCGACGCGCCACGCCGAGACGGAGCTGCTTGACCGGGCGCTCCGCGAACTCGGCATCGATGGTGTCCGCGGCGCCACAATCTATACCAGCACGGAGCCGTGCCTCATGTGCTGCGGCAAAATGTATTGGGCGGGTCTCGCGCGACTCGTGTTCGGAGTCCGTATTTCAGAGTTGCGCAAGCTCATGGATTTCGACTACCGGCTGACCGCCGACGGACTTTTTGAGAGCATGAGCCCGCGAATTCCCGTCTCCGGTCCAGTGCTGGAGGCCGATGGCCTGGCGCAGCACCGCACCTTCTGGACCGCGCGCGACTAAACGGCGCCTTCCGCCACGTTGCGCGTTCCAAACCGGTCGAGCGCCGCGGTTGCTTCCTCGCGGGTCATCACGTCGCCGAATTGCTGAATGATGTTCTCGAGCGCGGCCTGATGCTCGCGCTCCGAGAGCGCAGCACAGCAATCACGCAACATCACCACATCAAAATCCATCATCATCGCGTCCCGCGCCGTCGTCTCGCAGCAGATATTTGTCTTGGTTCCGGCGATAAAAAGGCTTCTGAACCCTCGGCTCCGGAGCATGCGCTCCAATGGCGAAGATCCGGGGATGAGCGCGCTGTAGCGGTTCTTGATTATGAATACGTCGCCTTCGCCAGGCTCCAGCTCGGGCCAGAGCTTCTGGCCCGGCGCCTCGGGGCGCAGGCTTTGGATGGTGCGCGTGCGCACCTCGTCGGAGACGAAGCGGTTGAAGAACCCGTCCCAGTCGCTGCCCCCCTCGCCGACCGGCTGGTTGGCGTGAACCACCCAGATCACCGTGCCGCCCCGCTCACGCAATGCAGCCGCGAACTCGTTGATATTCCCGACAATTCCCCGCGAGGCCGGAACCTCGGCCGGGCTCCCCTCGGCGACGAAAGTGGGCTGCATGTCGATCACCACGAGTGCGGCGCGCGAAGCGTCGATGGCATCAAACAAATGGTAGCGGCCCCGGCGCGCGATAACACGGTCGGCGACCTCCTTGCTGACATCCGAGTCATGCATGCCGCTGCTCCTTCATCAGACCTTGATTCGATCCTCAAGAAAGGGATCGCCCTGCGTCGCCGTCTCCGCATCGAGCAGCGTGCCACAGGACGGACAGAAGAACCGGCGCACCACCACATCATCGGCGGTGGTATAGATCCCATCCACCTGATTGAGCGGCGCCTCGTCGAGACGGGCCTTCTCCTTCCATGACTGGCTGACGGGCGCGATCGCCGTTTTGCAGGCGGCGCAGGCTGTCATCCAGACCTGGCCCTTTTCCTGCGTGGCCACGAGGCTGGCCGAAAGTCGCTTTGTGTTCATTCCGCAGCCTCCGCCCGAAGCCGATCATCACGCATCTGCTGCCGCCGCTCGGCCGTCGCCGCCTGATCGACCCGGCCGGAAACCGGATCGGCGACCACGCCATAGAGCCTGAGGGCCGAATCGGCCGAGACCGCACCAAGCCGCAGATCCGTCTCGACCGCGGCCACCTCGCGCGCCAGAGGATCGCCAAACCCGCCGCCGCCATTCCAGCGCACATAGAGCCCGTCATCCGCGTCGAGCCCATAGAGGCCCCAGGAGATCCGCTCCGACTGGCCAACCATCTCATCGAGCGAGGCCGGCAGAGGCCCGCGATTGGATGGCCCCGACAGCACGTTCTTGACCTTGACGTAGTTCGACGGCCCGCCCGGCAGGCCACCCGCCAGCCCCTCGCTCATGGGACAGGTAATGCCCTTGCCCGAGATGACGAAACCGATCCCGCCCGCGGGCGAGCCATGGGGCACGATCGCGTATTCGGCGCCCATGCCGCCGCGATACTCACCGGCCCCGCCCGAATCGGGCATCATGCGCCGGAACAGGTAGAGGACGGGAAATTCCGATTCCATCTGTTCCACATTGGCCATGCGCGAAATCGGGTTGGGCACTTCACCGCCCACATCGATCCCATCGGCGAAACTGCGGGCCCCGCCAGCGCCGCCGAAGGTCTCGGTCATGATCCCGATGGCGTCCTCGTTTCGCTGGTTCTTGCCGAAAAGGAACAGCGCCACGTGGCTGCCGTGCCAGACCGCGGTCGCTTCGTCCGCCAGGGTTTCACTGGCCGACAGCATCTTCGAGATGCAGGTCACGCTGGCATTGTTTACCGACTGGATGGCGCCCACCGTCGCAACGGAAACCGGCGCCGGTCGTGTGCAGTTCACGATCGTGCCCTCGGGCGCGATCATGCGGATAGGCCGGATGACGCCCTCGTTCCAGGTGATGTCGTAGCAAAGCAAGGGGAAGATCGGCGCAAACATGCCCCCCCAGGCGGCCCAGTAGGCGCAGTTGACGCCATAGGCGGTCTGCGGACTGGAGCCGGAAAAATCGAAGGTCAACTCGTCGCCCGTCTTGGTCATGGTGAGCTCGACCCGGAAGCGCTCGCCCTTGAGTTCAAGAAACTGGCGCGACTGCCACTGGCCGTCCGGGAGTTCGCGGAGCCGGGCACGCAGACGCTCTTCCGACTGGCTGACAAGCCGTCTGCAGGCGTCGTCCACCTGCGCCACGCCGTATTTATCGACCAGCTCGGTCATGCGCTCACGCGCGACGTTGTTGCAGGCGATCATGGACCGGATATCGAGCGCCACCATTTCGGACGACCGGACCATGTTCAGCATCGTGTTCAACACGTCATGGCGTATCCGCCCCCGGTCCACCAGCTTGATCCCGGGCGAGGAAAATCCCTCGGTAAAAACATCGGTGGAATCCGGGCTGAACCCGCCGGGATTGAGTGCTCCGATATCATAGACGTGGACGAAGCAGGCACTCCATGCGACGAGCTCGCCCTCGTAGTGGATCGGTGCGACGAGATAGACATCCGATGTATGCAGCGCTGCCGTATAGGGATCGTTGAGCAGGAACACATCGCCTTCGAAGATATCGCCCTCGAAGTTCCGGATAATGTGCTTGCAGGCCTGGCTGGCACTGGTCAGATGGTGCAGGAAACCCACGCCACCCATCAGCAGTTCACCCTTCGCCGAGTAAAGGGACACCATCAGGTCATGTCCCTCGTTGGTGATGGCGCTGCCCGAGACATGCTTGAGCGTGATGACCGCCTCGTCCACGACGCGAAACAGTCGATGGCGAATGATTTCGAAGGTAATGGGATCGAAGGACATAGCTTAAAACTCGATCACGATGTTGCGATAAGGGTCCATGCGTGCACGGTGCCCGTCCTGGACGACGATGGTGGTGATGGGGGTCAGGATCACGGCCGCCCCCTCGATCACATTGCCCGGCTTCAAAGCCTCGAACCGATAGATCCTGCCGTCAACGAAAGAATCCGCGTTCAATGCGTAGATGCGCTTTGTGCCGATCAGCGCGGCCGCCGGATCCGCCGGGCCTTCCTCGAGCGGCACCATGCCGGGCGTGTTCAGCCGGCCCCGGGCCGTGAGACGGACCATCCGGATCTCGACTCCGGCCTCCTTGTAGGCCGAGCCCTTGCCGTATTTATCTTCGTAAAGCTGCTCGAAATCAGCGACCAGTCGCTCAAGCCCCGCCTCGTCCAGCGGCATATCGGCGCCGACCCGCGTGGTCACCTCATGCACCTGGCGGCGATAGCGCAGATCGGCTGCCAGATCCAGTTCGATCCGGTCATCCGAGAACCCTTCCTCGCGGAGGCGTGCCTGGCCTGCGGTGATGAGCGCCGACAGCAATTCGTTTAACGTCTTTACCTCGCCCGGCACACGAATGGCGCAAGGTGTCGAGAATTCGTGCACCACGTCCGAGGCCACCATGCCATAAGCGCAGTTGACGGAAGCGGTATAGGGAATGATGACGCGGCGAACACTGAGTTCGGCGCCGAACGCGTCTGCCAGAAGGGCGCAACTGCCCCCGAAGGCATGGATACTGAATTCGCGCGGATCATGGCCACGCTCCACCGTGACCTTACGGATGAGATCGGTGATCTGGGCGGCGGCGACCTTGTAGACGCCGACAGCCGCTTCCTCGACATCAAGGCCGAGGGGCCGGGCCACTTTTTCTTCGAAGGCACGGCGCGCACCCTCAACGTCCAGCGACAGCGATCCGTTGAGGAAGGTCGTCGGATCCATATAGCCGATCAGGGTCATCACATCGGTCAGCGCAGGCTCTGTCCCGCCCAGGCCGTAGCAGACCGGCCCCGGATTGCTTCCGGCGCTCTCCGGTCCGATGCGAAGCGATTTCGTCGCTGCATCAGCGCGTACCAGGCTGCCGCCGCCGGCACCGATCGAGACGATGTCGAGCTTGGGCGCCGTATAGTGGTAGCGGTCGACGATCGGTTCGCGGGCGTACTCCAGAAGCCCGCCGCGAATGACACCGACCTTGAAGGTGGTGCCGCCCATGTCGGCCGCGATCACGTCGTCCTCGCCCATGAGCTGACCCAGATCCTGACTGCCGATCAGGCCTGCCGCCGGGCCGCATTCGAGCATGCCGATCGAACGCTCCGCCGCCTCTTCGGCCGAGAGCAGCCCGCCATAGCCCTGCATCACCAGGACCGGCCCCTCATAGCCAGTCGATTTGAGCTGTTTTTGCAGATCGGTCAGATAAGCGTGGGTGACCGGCCCGGTATAGGC
The DNA here is from genome assembly GCA_040220875.1 of Alphaproteobacteria bacterium. Classification (NCBI taxonomy): domain Bacteria; kingdom Pseudomonadati; phylum Pseudomonadota; class Alphaproteobacteria; species Alphaproteobacteria bacterium. The sequence goes on from JAVJVX010000005.1 coordinate 533,277, forward strand.
GTTGATCACGGTTGTCGATGTGCGTTCGTATTCGCCGGGCACCGGCGCAATCTCCTTGGATAGGGAGACATAGATTTCGGGGTCGATGCGCCCGATGATCTCCCGGATCTTTTCCTCATGGGCGGGGTTCGCGAAACTCCAGAGCAGGCTGACGGCCACGGCCTCGGCTCCGGTGCGATTCAGCAGATCGCGCAGCGCGGCCTCGGTCTGCCGTTCATCCAGCTCGACCACGACCTCGCCCGCGGCATCCACCCGCTCCGTCACGCCGAGAATGGCGCTCTTATCCACCAACGGACGCGCCCGGTGGGTCTTGACGGGATGCTTGATCTCCTCTTCCGTCAGCCCGCCCCAGCGGCCATAGGCGGCGCGCGTCATGGCAAGCGTGTCCTCGAACCCCCGTGTCGTGACAAGCGCCGTGGCGCCGCCGCTGCGGGTCAGGATCGCGTTGTCGACCACCGTGGACCCATGGACGAAGAGCCGCGTGTCGCGGAAGAGCTCCTCGACGGTGATGCCGAGATCGTCGGCCGCGGTTTTGATGGACGCCATGACGCCGTTGGCGAATTCAGGCGGGGTCGAGAGCGCCTTGCCCAGCGCGACGCCATGCTCGTCGGAAAAAACCACCGTGTCCGTGCACGTGCCCCCCACATCCGTCGCCACGACATAGCTCATCCGGTATCCTTTTCTGCGCTATTCCCTGCCCACGCCCGGTGGCGCCCAGCCGGACGATAATATATTTAATTTCAATTGAAATCCAACGATAAAACGCCGCGGCGCGGCCGCCATTCAGGCCCGGCCACGAGTTGTCGCTTTCCGCCGGGGGGCGCCCGTTCGCCGCCGCGGCGCGGGGGTCGCGCCCTTCTCCCTGCCGGTCTCAGCCGGCGTGGCACCTTTTGCGGCACCCCGCCCGTAGGTGGCCGTCACCCGCGTGCCTTCATCGAAAACCCCGGTCAGGATGTGAACGAGATCCGTCGTGGCGTCGATTTTCTTCCCCGGCAACGCCATCGAGCGGATCATCGGCCCCAGCACCTGGCGCTTCAATTCGGCGAAATTCTCGGTCGCTGCCGTCCCCTCCGGGGTCACCAGATATTCGTAGGATTTCTTTTTCGATCCCGGTTTCAGCCGGATGAGCTTGAGGTCGCGCAACTTGCGCAGGCTGTACTGGATGTTGGAGTGATCATCGCGGTTCATCAGAGTACCCAGTACCGCGGCGCTTTTCGGCCGATCCTGCATCCGGATAACGTTGAGCAGCACGATCTCGTTCGCCGACAAAACATGGCCACTGGCCGTGCGGATGCCCACCTCGTTGAAGCGGTTGAAGGCCGACACAAAGCGCAGGATGGCAAATTCCAGCTCGGTGAGCGAGATCTCCTCCGCGTCACGCGCCAGATGCCAGGATTTATCGAAATCCACCGTCGGATTTTGCGGCACGGGTTTTCGGGTCATGTTCCAGGCGGTCAAGCGGTCAAAATGAAACTGCCGGCCAGTTTACACTGGCCGGCAGTTATATTGCGAGTGATGTCCGCTGGGTTTAGCGGCCCGTCTCCTCGAGCACCGCGAGGTTGAAGTCCTCGGGGCTCAGGCCTGGCGGGTTCATTTCGCAAGCGCCACCACCCTCGATGGTGAAGAAGGTCGCGTGGTCGCGCTGGAAATCTATGTTCACACCGAACGAGGTGAACATGTAGATGGCGGGGTTGCCGTTGGCGTCACGCCATCCGTCCAGCGATTCGTAGACCCTGTTGGCAAACGAGGCCCATTTCCAGAATTCGCCCTTCTGGTCGTATCCGGCCATGAAGTAGGGCCGCCAGATTTCGGCATCGAACCAGTTGATCTTGCGCGAATACGGATGGTATTCGGGCGGCGTCGATTCGACGACGTAGACCGGACGCACTTCCCACATGTCCCTGGTATTCCAGTAGGGCTCGGTGCTCAGATCGATCCGCGGGAAGGTATCCTGATCGGAACTGGCGTTGGGATACCATGAGCCGCGATCGGTGAGCGGCACGTCCTTGGCGCTGTTGGCGTGTGCGAAGACATGCGTCTTGCCGAGCAGCTTGTAGCTCTTGTACCAGCTGGGATGGGCGTTGAAGGTTTCAAGATCGTCCTGCAACTGGTCGGTTCCGCCGATGGGGTCCATCCAGGCGCCGCCCGACAGGCGGCGGATCCGGCGGACGGTGCGGATATAGGCCCAGATGTCATCCAGCTTGGGATCCCAGTACCGGATGGAAAAGGTGCCGAGGCCCTTGATGTCCTGCGGGAAGCGGGCGAAGAGCAGGCTCTTGTGGTACTGCGATCCGTCACCCTCCACGTAGGGTTGGTTGACCCGGGCCCGCATGTAGTAGCGCGCGAAGGTCCAGTGCTGGATGCGCTCGATCCCCTGCGAGCCTTCGATGAAGACCTGGGCGAACGGGCACCAGAACTGGTCGCCGTGGGGCTGCATCGTCGTGTAGTTCCAGACGATCTTCGCAGCCACGTCCGGGTCGTCCGCGTTGATTTCCGGGAACGGAATGCCGGTCGTGTAGTTCTGGATCATGTTGGTGGTGGGATCGAGGCTGGCCTGGCCCTTGTACTGCTCGGTCAGCTGATTGATCCGCGGATCGTAGGGCATCGGATTGGTTGCCTCGACCGGGCGGATTTTCAGGTTCTTGTTGCGGACCTGCCATTCCAGCCGCTCCGGAATGAGGTCGCCCACCTTGTGACCTTCGAAGGTCTGGGTCTTGACCTGGTCGATATTCGCAGCACTGATGACCGTCCCCGGGGCCAACTCCTCGGCGCCGGCGCTCGCCGACAGGCCGAGAGCGGCCGCGAACCCGACCGTGCCTGCGAATACGCGCATGCGGTCTCTTCTAGTTAACATCCCGTACTCCTCAAGTTTATGAATTTGGTTTCCCGTCTCGAACCCATCGTGCTCCGAGGCAGGGCTGTCCACCCCAGACCGGTACCGATGCGTTCCCCCCAGAAAATTTCTGTCCCCCTTCTTTCGAGTGGGTTCGTGCTCAAGAATAACGGGGAATTCCATTCGCGGACAACATGAAAAGGATTTCAGACTCCGGATTTTTGACGCCCCGTCTGTCGCGCGACTCGGGACCGCGCCAACCCGCCCGCCGCGCCGAAAGCCGCGATTGCCCGTGATATCACGCGTCGCGGCGCGGCCGTGACCCTGCCAGGGTCATGAAAATATCACCAAAACGTGAGGCTCGCGTGCGCGTCGGCACGGTGCTGGAAACTAGTTTTCCCGCGGTAGCCCGAGGGCCTCGCGCACGAAGCGGCGCAACTGACGGACAGGTACCGGCTTGTCGACGACGGCGTGGACTGCGACCCGTGCCCGATTGGCCCTGGCGACGGCATCAAAATCGCCTGACATCAGGATGATTTTGGCCGCCGGGTTGGCGGAGACCGCCATCTCCGCCACCTGGATCCCGTCGATCCGGGGCATGTTGATATCGATTATGAGCACGCGGGGGCGCAGTTCTTGAATCGTCGCGATCGCGCCGGTGCCGCTCAGCTCCTTGTAAATCGTGACACCATCCATTTTCAGCGCTTCGGCCACCAGCCGCACTGCCTCGATATCGTCGTCGACAACGAGGACGGCCTTGCTTTTTTTCTGGTAGTCACCTTCAACAACTTTCAGGGTCATGGTCCTTGTCTCATTGTCTGTCCGAGATCATCTCGAGGACCTTTCGTCCGAGTGTGATGAGATCCAGCGGTTTCTCCAGAAGGGCGGTGTTGCCGTCCTGCAGATGGTCAGAGATCTCGCCGATATGGCTCGAGCCCGTGACGAAGATGACCGGCAGGCGCGGGTCACGCGCCCGGAGAAGTCGAAAAAGCGCTTTGCCATCCATGCCGGGCATGCGGAGATCGGTGATCACGATATCGGCGGCGGCGGCGGCAAAAGCGTCTGCGGCGGCGCGGCCTTCCTGGAAGGTCTCGACGACGCACCCCAGCGCGGTCAGGTAGGTCGCGACCATTTCCATCGCTTCCTTCTCGTCCTCGACGACAAAAACCCGCGCATCGATCCTGGTTACTCCGGGATTGAGGAGTCCGGGCGCGTTTTCGCTCGGGCGCGCCTCGTAGCTCACGGCTTCACCACCGCCCCCCGACTTTGCCCGCGCGCCCGAAGCCGGCAGGGTCACGCGGAACTCGGCCCCGCCCGGCACGTTCTCGACACTCACGCTGCCGCCCATTCGGCGGACGATCGTCAATACGTTGGCGAGCCCAAGCCCCGTACCCTTACCCTCCTCCTTGGTCGTGAAAAAGGCGTCGAATATCTTGTCCTTGTGTGCCGCGACGACGCCGCCGCCCGTATCACGTACCGTGAACCATGACATGTTGAGGGCGGCTTCTTCGGCAAGGTAGAGCGAGATTTCGCCGATCGGGCCGTCGCCCTTTACCGACCGACCATTCTGCGCGGGCGCATCGCGCGCATTCTGCACGACCGCATCGCGTGCATTCTGCACGACCGCATCGCGCGCATTCTGCACAAGGTTGATGACGATCTGTTCCACCTGAATGGCGAAACCCGTCGTCAACAGATGACTCTGCGCCACATCGACATTGAAACGGATGTGTGCGCGCTCCAGTTCGGCCTCGAGAAGCCGGGCCGCGCCAAGCAGCGCCTGGCTGAGCAGGAAATCCGAGGGCCGGCCCCCTTCCTTGCGGGCGAAACCCCGCATGTGGCGGATCATCTCGGCCATGCGCTGGGTTTGTCGCCGAATGGCACGAAAACGCGCGATCAGGGGCGAAGTGCCGTTCTCATCCGACATGATCGCCATATCGGCCTCCATGCGGATGACATTGAGCGGCTGGTTCAGCTCATGGGTCAGGGTGGCCGCCATCTGGCCCAGAGACGCCATCTTCTGGGTCTGGACGAACTGGCTTTGCAGCAATTCGCGTTCGGTCGTATCACGGCCGGTCAGGATATAGATCTGCCGCCCACCGAGAGACATGCGGGTCAGGGCGGCATCGAAGGGAAACTTGCGTCCGGAAGGGCTTGCTCCCGAAAGACGCATGAATTTTGTCGCCGCCTCGTCATCCTCCACCGGCCATCAGGTGCTTCAGGTTTTCTGCCTCGTAGGTGCTGAAAAGAACATTCACGGGTGCACCGATCGTATCGTGTTCGTTCCGGCCGAAGACCCGCTGGGCGGCACGATTGAGCGATTCGATCAGACCGCCGGGGCTGATCGTCACGATGGCCTCGCCCGCCTGCTCCAACACGGTGCGGATGCGGCGCTCCTGCGCCATCAGATCCGCTTCGGCCTTCTTTCGCGGGGTGATGTCCGAAAAGGTATCGACGATGCCATCCCTGAACGCGATAGCCCTGACCTCGAGCCAGACATCGCCCTCCGCGGTTGGCTGGCGATACTCAAATTGCTGCAGTTGCGATGTTTCAATCGCATCAACGAATTTTTGAAACAGGCCTGTGTCCCGTGCTTCGGGAAAGGCCCCGAGCAGGGAATTTCCGACAAGTGTTCCGCCCCGATAGCGCAGCAACCTCTGGGCTGCGCGGTTCACCAGGTCGTTCCTGAAGTCGACGATCCGGCCCGTGTCATCCCGAATGGTCGTCAATTTGGCGATGCCGATGGAAGACGCCTCGAAAATCCCCTCAATGAGAGCGAGCGCCGCATCCCGTTCGGTCATGGTCTGACGTTCTTCCGTCACATCGAGCGATATGCCCCCCAGGCCGACGAGGGCGCCATCCGAAGCGGTGACGGGAAACTTGATCGATTCGAAAATTCGTTCGCGGCCATTGAGCACAGCCATCTCATCGACGGTAACGGTTTTTCCGGCCTTCATCACCGCGAGGTCGTTCTCACGCAGTCTATTGCCCAGATCGGTCGGGTGAATTTCCTGGTCCGTCCGCCCGATCATGTCTTCCGGGTTTAGCCCGTAGAATTCGGACCCGTAGGTACTGTGCAGCAGGTATCTTCCGTCCGGGGTCTTGAAATAGACCGCAGCCGGCACGGCGTGCAGGAAGGCCAGGAACCGGGCCTCAAGATCCTTGTGCAGTTTTTCGAGGCGCTGCACCTGATCCAGGCCGGCGACCGGATTGGCCTCGCGCAGGCTGACGATGAGGCGCTCGTCCATGGGGTTCAGGCGGATCAGGAAATCGGTTCCCTCATGATCCTTGAAACGGTGCAGGAGGCTTTCCGGCCTGACCTGATCGAGGACACGGGACAGGATGCGCGCGAATCCGTCGGGCAGGGGCGCCGGCATCACAGCGGCCAGCGACGAGAGATCGCCGGCACTGCTGGCCAGCAATCGCGCCTTCCGGTTGCGATAGAGACAGATGAAGTCCTCGAGCCGTTCGCCCGGCCCCTGGCGTTCGACGAAATAGACCGCCTCGTCGGCGGTTTCGACGACCGCCCCCAGCATGTCCCGTGGCAAGGAGGCGACTCGCCAGACTTGAGGTTTTGGGGCTGATGACACGGGGCGGGCCTATACGCAGTGTGCGGTTGCGGCAGCACGGGATGAGCGAGGTGCGTCCGCCGGCGAAGGCCGACTATAACACAGGGGATAGGAAAATCATCATAAGACCGGGGATGGCCCGTTAACCCTGACCGCCCGCAGCCTCATTGTGATAGCCGGGTGATAGCCGGGTGATAGCCGGAATTTCGATGAATTCGAGGTGCCGGCGAAGGCGCCGCAAAGCTAGCAAATGATGCCGCACTGGCGCGCGCGGAGCACCGCGTCGATCCGCCGGTGCACATCAAGCTTGGCGAAGATTTGCTTCAGGTGCCATTTGACGGTGTTCTCGGTCAGGCCCAGCTCGACCGCAATCAGCCGGTTGGGCATCCCCCGGCCAACGCGCTCGAGAATTTCGACCTCCCGTGCCTTGAGCGGATCGGACAGGGTCGCCGCCCTGAACGACTCCTCGGCATCAGCCGCCTCGCGACCGGACTCGGCCTCGAAAGCAGCGAGAAGGTGAAGCACATATTGCTGCAGATCGCCCGAGACGAAATCGGACAGCAGCCGGTTCGCCGCCAGCAACGACTGTATCCGGGCGCCTTCGTCAACGAAGCTGCGCACGAGGCCCGCTGGCGCGCCAAGGCGCAGGGATTGGTGGAGAGCGCGGTGAGCACCGCGCTCGTCCCCGGTCAGGTCAAGCGCGCGAGCATGCACGAGATGTAATTGGCAGGCGAGCCGCCAGGCGCCCCGATTCTCGAGAAAGCGTGCCCATTTGCGTGCCGGTCCCGCGGCCGCCGCCGGGTCCTCGCCAGCGAGGCGCAGTCGAATCCAGACGAGTGCCGGCATCAAATCGAGACTGCCGCTGTCCGACCCCGGCAGGATCGCGGGGCCGTCGGCGGCAATGCCGGCCCGCAGCGCGAGCTCACGTGCCCGATCGGCCTTGCCGGCGGTCAGCAACTGCCGGACCTCCTCCGCGATGAGCGTGACGTCGAGACGGGCAAAGCCCTTGTTGCGAGCGATGATGCGCCCTTCGCCGAGAATTCTCAGCGCATCCTCACGCCGGCCCGAGCGCCACAAAATCCGGGATTGATAGAGATAGCCGGCGACCAGTTGGTCGACGAACCCGATCTCGTCGGCCATGTGGAGGTTTTCTTCCAGAAGGCCTGCTGCCTTTTCTACTTCGTCGCGCTCGTAATGGAGCTCGGCCAGCAGCGGGGCGACCACCGCGATCAAGGGCGACTGGTTTCCTGAAAACCGTTTGAGTGATGCGAGGGCTCGCCTGAAGGAGTCTTCCGCGATATCGAGCCGCCCCATCATCAGGGCGCTGGCCCCCTGAATCCCGTCGAGAAAAGCCAGCCCGACGTGACTGTCCGTCATCTCGAAAAGATCGCGCGCGCGCGCGGCCCTCTCCGCCAGGCGCTCGAACTGGAAAAACTCCCGCTCGGCAATGATCAGCACCGCTTCGGTACTGCCGGTCAGGTATGAATCCTCGGGCGCCAGCTTGAGGTATTCAGTAGCCAATTCCCGCGTCGCCGCGAGGTCGTCGCGCAGCCCCGCCAGCATCAGCTTATTGTGCAATACGCGGCTGGCCAGGCTGTGGGACCTGCTCCCGCGCGAATTGCCCCTGTCCGCAGGGAGCCGGTGTTCGATGTCGTCGAGAATTCGCCGCGCTTCATCGAACTGCCAGCGCATCTGCAGTGCCCAGGCCTGCACCAGCCGGGCGCGGGGATAGTCCTGGAGATAGGATTCAGGGATCCGGCGGAAATAGCGATTGATGAAGGAAATTTGCCCGGTATATACGATCCGGTCGCTCCAACGGTCGAGCAGCGCGGCCGCTTCGGAAAAATCTTCGGCCCTGAGCGCGTGATCCACCGCCTCGCCAAAAAGGCCGTTTTCGGAAAACCAGCGCGAGGCCTTGAGATAAATCTCATTCAACCGGATTCCGGCGCCGGCCGCCCGGTTCTCGGCAAATTCGGCCAGCAGGTGATGATAGCGGAACCATTTACGGGTCGAGTCCAGCGGCACGATGAACAGGTTGCGATCGGCCAAATAGCGGATCACCTGGGCCGAATCCCGCCTGCCCGTGACGAAGTCACATAAATCCGCACAAAATCGTTCCAGGGGTGCCGTCTGCAGCACGAAGGTGTAGACATCCTGGGGCACGTTCGCGAGCACATCCTCGGCCAGGAAGTCCGCAATATCGGCGTGCGCGCCGGAGAAACTCCGGAGCGCGCCGGTCATGTTCTGTGGTGTGCGGGTCCTGAGCGAGATGGACATGAGCTGCAGGGCCGCAATCCATCCCTCGGCCTTGTGGTTCAGGAGCGCGAGATCCTCCGCCTCCAGATCTATGTCGAGCGCGGCGCGAAAATAGAGGTTCGCCTCGCTGACCGAGAACTTCATATCGTCTGATCTGATCTCGGCAAGGGTCCCCTGCATGCGGAATCGCGCGAGCGGCAGCGCCGGACGTTCCCGGCTGAGCAGCATGAGATGAAGATTGCCCGGACAGAGCTCCGCCATGAGGCGCACGGCCTCGATCACTTCACCATCTGCCAGAACGTGGAAATCGTCGAGAACGAGCCACACATCTTCCTCGCGGGCGAGGAGTGCTTCCGTCAGATGAGCCGCGGCGCGAACCGGCGACACGGCCCTGCCCGCTTCCAGAACAGCGGACAAGGCGTGGCCCAGCTCCGTTCCCGCGTGATCGAGAGCCGCGCATATATATGAGAGAAAGATGTGCAGGTCATTGTCGCCCCGGTCCAGACTGACCCAGGCGACGGTCCGGCCGGCGCCGCGCGCTTCCTCGGCCCATTGGGCGAACAGGCTGGTCTTGCCGAATCCGGCCGGCGCCACGGCCGCCATGAGCGGGCGCTCGGACAGGGCACACACCTTGTCGAGCAGACGCTCGCGGCGGGTCAATCGCCCGGGCCGGGGCAGAAAGACCTTGGTTGAAATAAGGGCCGGCGCTTCCGGCATTCGCCTCTCCTCCCGCTGGCGAAGCGGGGAGGATAGCAAATTCCGCCCCCCTTTCGCAGGGAAAAAGGGCGAGTGCCGGCCCCTGCCGGCCTCAAATCACCGGGAGCCGGCGCTAGGCGAGGGCGGCCACATCCAGAAGGCCGCCCGTCACGATATTGTTGGGCGACTTGAATGTCGGGATGACGTATTTCCCGATCAGTTCGATCGAACGCATGAGCTCCTCGTGTTTCATGATCCCGTCCAGGCGCAGGATGACTTCGTCATAACCGAGCGCCTGAAGGCGGGTAATCTGCTCGATGAAGTAATCGGGTGTCCCCACCATCAGTCCCGGTGTCGTGCTCTGCACGTAATCAATATCGTTGATGTGCGACTGGATCTTCTCGATCTGGTCCATGTACTTGTAATCGGGTGACCGCTTGGCGAGATTTTTGTAAATTTCGATGACTGCGTGGAAAAATTCGATCGTGGTCGGACCGCCCTGCTCCATCGCGTCCTTCTTTGTCTCGGCACAGTAGGCCGGAAGAACCAGAAATGAGAGAGAGTTGGTCACGAACTTCCCGACCTGTTTTGTCGGCGCGGCGATCTCCTTCTGATAGATCCGGGCGCATTCCTCGGCGTAGTCCCAGCCGAAATAACTGTCCCACGCCATCGCGCCGATCCCCTTCTCGCCGGCGATCTTGTGCATTTCAAGACTGGTCGTCGCGACATAGATAGGCGGGTGCGGGTTTTGCAGCGGCTTGGGCGTGAGGTAGACCGGCGTTTTCATATCCCAGTATTTTCCGTGGAACTCTACCTGCTCCTCCGTCATGGCCTGGACGATGAAATCCAGGGATTCATTCCATTGGGCGCGGGTCTCGGTCGGATCGACGCCCATCGCGTCCATGGTGATGATCGAGTTGGATCGGCCGGTCCCGAACTCGGCCCGGCCATCGGAGACGAGATCCAGAGTTGCAAGCTGCTCGGCGATCCGCAGCGGGTGATTGAACTTGATCAGGAGGCGGACCATGTGGCGCAGCTTGATACGGCTCGTGTGGGCGGCGACAGTGCCGTAAAAAACTTCCGTCGCCCCCATCCCGAAATCGCGCAGGAAGTGCTGCTCGGACGAACCCCAGAAATCGAAGCCCATTTCTTCCGCCAGCACGATCTCGTCGATCATCTCCTTGTAGCGGCGATGATGGGTCGTGCCGTGAGGCACCGTGGCCTCGTGAATAAGTCCGAACCGCATAATGTTCTCTCCTCGAACGGTAAGATTGTGCGCTATTCTCGCCCCCCGGCCGGCGCCCCCACACCCCTCTATTCGGGTAGGACGCACAGCACACAGGCCCTGTCGTCTGCCGGGCCGCCCGGCATACGCTACCCGGAACGAGGGGTGACGACCCCGCCCGGCACGTCCCATGCTGGGCGTAACGCAATATCGCAAAGGGGGGCTGAATGGCTGAACCGCAATCCAAGGACTGTTCGGACGGGCTGGTCCGGGCGATGCTGGCGGGCGATCTGGACGCCTTCGTGGCGCAGTATACCGACGACGCCGTGCTTTACGGACCCGCCAATGTCCAGAGTGTGGGCAAGGAGGCCATCCGCGCCGAGATGGGAGAATTTTTCAAGGTCATCCAGGCCGATTCCTTCGACTGGGACGATAACGCGGCCGTCTCGGGTGACGTGGCATATCACTGGGGCACCTGGACGTTGAAGGGCAAGAACAAGGTGACGGGCGATGACCTGGAGCTCAAGGCCAGGACGCTCGACGTACGCCGTCGGCAGGCGGATGGCACCTGGCTCATCGCGGCCGACCACGCCTCATGGTTTCCGCAGGCACCGGACGCCTAGCGGGCTTCCGCGAGGTCGACGTCCATCCGCGGCCGATCGGCCGAATCTCCCCGGCGCCCGGGTGCCGGGCGAAAAACCGCCTCCCCGGGGGCAAGCCGACCGTGAGGAAAGCGGCATCCTGGGGGCATGCGCGCTGAGGACACCGCAAGCGTGCCCCCTGTCGGGGGACACGGAAAAGCCGGCCCGCCTGCCCTCGGATACCCGGCCCGCCGGTGCGGCGGCGGCTCATATCAGGCCGGCGTTTTCCGCCATTCGAACCGCAGCAAGACGACGGCGGACGCCCAGCTTCTGATAAATGTGGCGTATGTGCCAACGAACCGTCGTAATTCGGATCTTGAGGTGCTGGGCAATTTCACTGTCGGAAAGCCCGGCGCCCATCGCGCGCAGAACCTCAGCCTCCCGCGGCGTCAACAGGTTCTCGCTGACCGAAGCGACCATGGTGGCAGGCCCCGCCTTGCTCTGCATGAATTTATTGCAGGCCGCGAAAAACCTGTCGAGGTCGCGCGTGCCCACGAGGCGCGTGGCCTGGTCACGCAAGAGCTGCAGAGTTGGCCAGAGCCATGACAATTCATCATAAACTGTTCGCCCGAAACCATGCGAATTCGCGAGCCGCGCCGTGGCGCCCAGAACCTCGGCGGCCTTCGCCGTGGTGCCTAACCGGCCATGGAGGCCCACACGCAACAAATTTATTTTCAGGAGCGGCCTAAAGGCTCCACCCGCGTCGAGCACCCGGGAGATCGCCTCTAGTGCGGCCGAGGCTTCCTGTAATAATCCTTCGTCTTCGCGACCGGCGAGGAGGGCGGCGCGGGCAAATTTTTCGTGCAGCCCCAGGCTTTCCAATGTCAACCCGCGCTTTGACGCCAAACGGAAAGGCGGCGGCGCGCTTTTCAGGGTGTCGGAGACGATTCCGGCAACGAACGGGAGAGTTTCGATATCACGACCGTCCCGAGCGATCCGAACCACCTGCCCGACGGAGGGAGGGAGCGCGGCTTGTCGCAAGATCTCGTTCTCGATGGCCACAGAAATTCTTGGATACCCGTATCGTTGGGCGAAATCCTGCGCTTCCTGCGCGACCGTTCTGAAAGTCCCGGTTGGTCCCCGTTCAGCCATTTTGAGGCGCAGCACATGCGCCACACCAAAAAGATCCGGCAGGGCAAAACTCTGCAGGCAGGGCAGTATTTCTCCGATCTGCGCGTTCAGGCCTTCCAGCTCGTTCAATTCGTAACGAATCTCCATTTGCCCGACGATAGCCATTGACTCGAGTGTACTGCGGGTGTCGCCCAAGGACTGGGCAAGCTCGACCGCCAGCTGGAAGGAGCGAGACGCCGATTGCCACTTGCCGAGATCACCATGGATGATGCCGGAAATGCAGCAATGATAGATCTTGCCCAATTGCGCATCGGTCCTGGCATAGAGGCTTTCTGCGCGTTCCAGGATGGGGGTGGCGCTATTGAGATCGCCGGCGTGGCGTGTGGCAAGAGCCAGGCAAGACCACGTCGTCGCCTCGTCATACAGATTTGCTCCCGAAGACTTGTATGTGTCGAGCCACTGGGTGGCCTGCTCGCGAACGCGGGGCAGATCGTCCTGAAACAGGGAGAGCATCATCTCACGATGCTTGATCCGGCCTTCCAGGGATAGAAATTTCGCCGCAGAAATCCGCTTTGTCTTTTGGAGGGTTTTGAGACGTCCGCGTATCCGTTTTAAGACCTGCTCGGCTTCGTCAAAAGATAACTTGCCCTCAAGCGCCCAGACCTGATTCAACAGGATATCAGGAAACCGGTCCACGACCGCCATCGGCAGTCCTTCCACGGAATCAAGCAGTTCCTTGATCTTGCCCCGAGAAAAAAGATCCTGTGAGATTGAGCTCACAATGCCGGCGGCCTCGTCCGTCAATCCCGCAGCAAGGGCGTGTTCAAGCAAATTTTCCTGCGACACGTCCCCGCGACTGAGGAACCTAAAGGCATATTTGTGCCATTGCCTTTTTTTGTCGGGGGCCTCTTCCTGGAAGATACGGCGAAGGCTCTCGCACAATGTCCGATTTAACTGGAGTTTGCCGGGAACGGATGCCGATGACGGCTCCAGAAGAAATTCCCGGTCCCGCGCATCCTGGAATGCGTCAAGCAAGGCCGGGGTCCTCGACAAAGAACGGACGTCGTCAATGCCAAACTGTCCAAGTGCGGCCAGTTGAAACAGGGAATGGCGGGCGGCGCGCGATCGAACCGCCAGAAATTTGGCTCGGACATAATCGTCGAGGATTTCCTCGATCTGACGTTTTGTCGGCCTCGATCCGGCCCGGAATTTCTGGTGATGATGCGAGACATGAGCAATGGGCCCGATCCAGCCATCGCTGGCATCGATAAGATCGGAAATGGGCATAGGTGGATCTTCCGTGCCCGTCACAAGCGAATAATACGTTTGGAGCGATTGCGCGGTATAACGGAGCTTGTCGTGCGTAAAGACTTCCGGAAAAACCGCGCCGTTCGGGACCTCTTCCAGAAGAGGGGCTGGCAGCCGCCGGCCGAGCACGACCAGCTTCAATCCTGACTCAGGCGAGGCACCAAGCTCCCCAAGGAGTCTGGCCGCAGCGCCATTGTCCAATTGCTCGACGTCATCGATTACCAGCGTCGCCGAGATATCCCGCGCTGAAAATTCGTCCAGTAGAAGTGCAGGAAAAAGCATGCGGAGTGCCGGATTGTTTTGCCGGCGCAGGGTGGCAATACCACTGCCGACAACGAGCCCCGCCCGCGAGAGAGCTGCGACAATGTCACCGAACAACCGGCCCGGCTCGCTATGGGCGGCCCCCAGACGAAGCCAGGCGACCGTTTGACCGCGCTTGATCGCCCCATCGGCCCAAATGGCGAGAAGGGTCGATTTTCCCCAACCAGGCGGAGCGACGAGATAGCTTGGGGTTTCGCCGAGCGAGTCGAGGACCGGAGCGGCAGCCGCCGGCGGTGGCAGCGCAAAGGGTGGCAGGGCCACCGGACGGAAACGGATCTCTCCGCTTAACTGGGCAGAGGCGAGGGGACTGTCCATGGCGCGTCCGGTCTTCGGTCATTTGGAAACGAAGGTCCACCACAGAGCCTTGTGACGCATGATCCCCCAGTCGTGGCAGGTTTGTCCATAAACCGATTAGCTGGGGTCGAGGAAAAATGGGGGCGCCTCTCAGACGCCCCCGGAGAAAGCAGGATCCTATCGCCCGCCATCCAGGACGCGCAGGCTGACCGAATCCTCCTCGACCGTCGGATCGTTGAACTTGGGGTCGAGGATATACATGGTCGCATGCATGCGCTGGAGATCTATTGTATGCCCCTGGCCGCTCCGCACGATCTGACGCTCGGGCGTCGCGTTATTTGGCGATCCCCACACCTTGAACAGCTGAACCATCTGCTTCCAGCGTTCGCCTTTCCGATCGAAGAATTCACCCAGGAAGAGGCTGTATTCCTCGGCATCCATATAGATGATTTTCTTGGAGTAAGGGTGATACTCCGGCGGGGTCGCCTCGATGATGTAAACTTCCCGCGGCTCCCAGAACGCGATCGGGTTCCAGTAAGGTGCCTCCCCCAGATTTACCGCCGGGAACCGTTCATCGGCGACGCCGAGGCCCAGGACGCCTTTCAGGAAGGGGCCGGGATTATTGGCTGAGACCAGCATTTTCTGCCGGCCCAGCACCTTGTAGGACGGGTACCAGGCTGGATGGGCGTTGAAGATATCGAAATCGTCTTGCAACTGGTCTGTCCCGCCGATGGGGTCCATCCAGGCGCCGCCCGAAAGCCGGCGAATCCGGCGCACGGTCCGGACATAGGCCCAGGTGTCGTTCAGCTTGGGTTCGACATAGCGGATCGCGAAGGTCCCGAGCCCCTCGATGTCATGGGGCTGAAGGGCAAACAGGAGCTGTTTGTTGAAAATTGTGCCGTTGCCCGCAGTGTGGCCGTTCCCTACCAGACGCCCGACCATCTTGTAGCTCAACTGGGTCCAGATCTGCTCGCGATCGAGCCCCTGGGTGCCGTCGATGAGGACCATGGCGAACTCGGGATTGTAGAAGGAATCCCCTTCCTGGCGACCATAGGTGTAATTCCAGATCAGCTTCAGTCCGGCTTTGGGATCGGACTCGATTTCAACCTCCGGAAAAGGCGCCCCAGCAACCCAGTTCATCGGGGTCTTGGTGGCCGGATCGAGTTGGATCTTTCCGGCATTGGCCGCTGTCAGCCTGTCCATGAGAGGGTCGCGTGGCCAAGGTGTCGGGTCCATGATGCGAAGCTTAAGATTGTAGTTGCTGACCAGGTGCCCGACCCCGTCCGCCAGCATGTCGGACACCGGTGTGCCGTCGACGGTCTTGTCCAGACTTTGCTGAAGGTTGTCCTTGGAAATTATGGTGTTTTCGGGCAGTGCCTCGGCACTGGCCCCGGTCAGCGTGACCGCGCTGAGCATCAGCGTGGTCGCAATGAACCCCATTCTCTTCATCGGCTTTTCTCCCCAGGATTTGGGCGGCCCCCATTCAGGCAGGCCGCACCGGTCGCATTCGAATTATCTTTTTCTGGTTTAGGGGGCGGTTGGGCTCAGTATTTTATTTCCGAGGCTTTCTTCCCTCGCACCATCTGGTCCGCCGCTTCGTACAGGTGACGGCAGGTGATTTCCTGATCGGAAAATTGAAGGAACGGCACGGCACCGCTTTTCAACCCTTGCTGCGTGCTTTCCTCCGTACTGAGGTCTTCGAGAAGCCCGTCCCTGAACTGCACGACCAAAACCTCTTGGGCCAGGCGCTCACCAATGGTCTGAGGCTTGGGCGAATACATCTTGCAGACCCAGTGAGTTTCATCCACGGCGACCGGCCAAAACTCGTAGGTGAAATACCAGTCGGGGGCCATGTCGATGAAATTGATGGGAAAGATGACGTTGACCTCGAAGGCGTGATTGGCATCGCCATCCGGGTTTATGCCCGGTGGCGGGCCTTCAGGCAGGCCCCGCGCCTCGCGGTTACGGACCATCCCGCCGCCGGAATACTTGTAGGCGAGTTGCTCGATCTCCGTGGGCTGGTAATTGGGATTTCGCGGGATCGTCGCAGAGTGGTGGGGGCCGTAAATCCGGACAGAAGAGATTCGGGCGGCTTCGCGCGGTGCCTCCACGAAGGCCGGCCCCAGCCAGTTCCGATGCACCCAGCCGACATGATATAATTCATGGAAGGCGTCGATGAAGACCTTCCAGTTACATTTGACTTGTGCCGACCATTTGCCGATCTGCACCATCTTGTCGAATGGATAGCCGTCGAGCTGTTCCCCGAGTCCGCCCAGATAGTCTTTCAGGTTCTGCTCCGGCTCCGGCTCCGCGTTGACAAAGATGAACCCGTTCCAAGTTTCTGTTGCGATGGGTGCCAACGCGAGCGTCGCCTCGTCCAAGTCGAAGAATCTGTCCCTGTCCGTTACGTGGACGAGTTTGCCCATGTTGTCGTAAACCCAGCCGTGGAAGCCGCAGGAAAAGAACTTCGTATTGCCGTGCTGCTCGTAGCAAACCTGATTGCCCCGGTGCCGGCACGAATTGTGGAATGCGCGAACAATGCCGTCTTTACCGCGCACAACGATAAGATTGGTGTTCAGGATCGAGATTGGCTTCTGGAAATAGTCACCCGGTTCCGGAATTTCCTGCTCCCGGCCAACCATCATCCAGGTTTTCTTGAATATGTTTTCGCGCTCCTTCTCGAAATATTCAGGAGATGTATAGGCCTCCGCCGGGATCGGTCCCGTTCCCATGCTGGGGAATTCCGGAGCGAAAAATTTCTCGTAATCGTTCGACGTCTTGTCTGTTACTGCCATTGGGGTCCCCACGAATCATCTGCTGTGCCGTTTATCGGAAATTGGCCTTAGAACTCAGGTGATAATCGGGAACAGGGCCAGGTCTTCGACCGTTTCGGTCAAAAGCCCGTTCCGTGAATGTTGTAGCGTTCGATTTCGAACGAATTCGGAACTCGTACTTGTCCGTAAAGTTCAATGCAGGGCGCGATCTCGATAAGCATGCAAGACAGGTTGAGAAGGTTTTGCTCCTTCTCGTCGAGAGTCCCGATATCGAACTGATCGAGATGCGCCGCTATTTTTTCCATTTTCGGCAGCACGGTTTCGTAAAATTCCCCGATTTCTTCCATCGTGCTTTTGTGGCGACGCTCGTTCCGTGCCTTCTCGGTGGGCAAGGCCCATCGGTCAAGGAGCGGCCCGAGTTCTCCGAATCCTTCCGGTAATTGACCCGTCATCTCTTTGCTTCACTCCCGATCGCCTATCCTGGGCCCGGCCCAGGATTTCCGCAGGGAAGGGAAAACAATTTTCGAATCCGTGGATACCTGACTTTTAGAAGGGGGTTTCCGGCCCGCCGGTTTCGCCCTGGCGCTCCCCTCATTTTTAAGGGGATCGGGGCAAGAAAGGGGCCGGGAACGCGCATGGGGGAGGCCCGGTTCCGCCTGAACGGTGAGAGACTTGCTTTCTTTGATCCCCCTGGCTTAAGCAAGGCGCGCGGGACCGGGCTGAGGTTGGGGCCCCCGCCCGCGGCCACCTGCGGATGGCCCCGGCAAGCGGCCCACACGGAATTTAAGGGGGTATGATGACCATTCACACAGACCTGCTCGGCACCGAGACTTATTTCGTCGAGACGCCGATCGGGCGGACGCGGGTGATTGAGGCAGGCGAGGGGCCGGCACTCTTTTTATTGCATGGCGGCGGCGGGCACGCCGAGGCCTTCAGCCGCAACCTCATGCGGCTGGCCCAGGGGTGCCGGGCCATATCGCTCGACCTGCTCTGGCACGGGCTTTCGAGCGCACCCGCCTTCGAGGATCCCAACTGGCTCAAGCAATTCACGCGACAGATACTCGAGCTGATGGACGCGCTCGGGATCGACAAGGCGAGCGTCGAGGCCGAATCGGCGCCGGGCTGGGTCCCCATCGACATGGCCCTGAACCATTCCGACCGGGTGGAGAAGATCATCCTCAACAATATCTGGGGCGTTCAGTTCAAGCCGGGCACCGTCTCGGAGCATGAAGGATCATCCGACAACTTTCTCAAGACCAGCCTCCGCGCCCTCGAAAATCCCACGATGGACACGATCCGCGAGCGCATGCGCCCGCTTTTTCCGGCGGGCGGTCTGACCGAGGAAATTGTCGCCGTGCGTCGGGCCCTTTGGTCGCGCCCGGCGACCCGCGAGGGTATGCGCGGTTTTTACGAGCATCTCTTCGCGCCGGAAACAAATGCCCTTCAGTTCACCGAAGCCGATGTCGCCGCCATCAGACACCCCGCTCTCGTGCTGTGGAGCGACGGCAACGCCCTTAATGGCCCCGACGCGGGCGAGCGCCTGCACGGCCTCATCCAGGGCTCCCGTTTCCATGTGATCGAGAACGCCGGCCAGTGGTCGCAATGGGAGCAACCGGAGGAGCATGACCGGCTGCTTCTGGAATTCCTCGCTGCCTGATGTTGCGCCGGCCGGGCCTCACTCTTCGAGTGGCGGCAGACCCAGCCGCTCGCGCACCGCGCCCTCGCGGCTGGGCTTGAGGCCGACCGTCCGTCCTTCCTGCACCGCGATCCCGGGCGGCACGCCGTTGGCCGCACGATACAGCGCCCACATCGCGCCCACCCGATTGGAGGACTGGCAATGCACGAGGACGGGGTAATGGGCCGGATCGTTGACATAGTCGCTGAAGGCTTCGACGTCGGCCGGTGAGGGCGCGCCTGAGGAGACGGGAATGTGAATATAGGTCAACCCCGCCTTTTTTGCCGCCGCTTCCTCTTCGGGCGCGCCTTCCTCAACGGTGTTCAGATTGATCACGCTCTTGAAGCCAAGCGCCTTGAGCCGGTCGAAGGCGGTAATATCAACGACGCCGCCCGTCCCGACATAGGGCGCGGCCCGAAGATAGTTCTTCACGATATCAGGCATCTGGTCGCCATAGGGTGCCTGAGCGTAGCCCGCCGGCACGTCGAAGGGATTAGCGGCCGGCCCCGAGAAAGCGGGCCTGGCGGCGCAGGGCGAGGCCCGGTCGCGCGCCCGCGGGGCGCAGGGGCTGGCCTTGCGCCCCGGCCTGGCGGCACAGGGATTGACCGGCGCGCAAGGGTTCATTGCCCCCCGTCCCGCGCCCGATCCGCGCGGCTGGGCCGGGGCGCAGGGATTGACCTGAGCCTGAGCCGCGGGTGTAGCGAAGGGAACCGGTCCCGTGATGATCGGGGCGCCCGTGACGCCGAGGCCGGCGATGATGGGCAGGGTGGTCATGTAGGTCAGTTTGCGTCGGCTCACCGGTTTTCTCCCTTTGCGTGATATGCGCCTGTGATCCCGGCGAGCGGTCGGCTATTCGTGCCCGGCCAGATCGCGCGCCGAGAGGGGGCCGCCCCGCGCCGCTTCCAGTCGGGCGGCGAGCGCCCAGCCGAGCGCGCCCATCAGAATGAGCATCGCGATGATAAGCCAATCCGGCAGACCGAGAAACGCGCCCATGTCCTGTCCCTCGGGTGCCCGGGCAGCCAGATATAGCCCTTCCAGGGGCTCGAAGAACGCGGCGAACAGCCAGGTCCCGGCAAGCATGCCGAGGATGAAGACGCCCGCATCACCGCGACCCGTCGCGATTCCCGCGGCCGAGGTGCCGGGGCAATAGCCGCCGATGGCGAAGCCCGCGCCGATGAGCAGCCCGCCGATCGCCGTCGCCCAAAAAAACACGGTCGGCGAAAACACCGCCTGCGCCCCGATCACGCCGAGGGCTTCGGCCAGCCAGAGCCCGATGGCCGCGACGATCACTGCCGTCAGCATGACCTTGAATACGGTCCAGTCCGACAGGCGGAACTGGCCGGTCAGCTTTCTCGGGCTTGCCAGTCCCGCCCCCTCGAGGATGAAGCCGAACAGAATCCCGATCAGAAGTCCCGAGGCGAGGCCGTTATCATAAAGTGGAAGATTCATTCCCAGTCCCTTCGCACAAAATGATGGGCGAGAAATCCGGCCGCGAAGAAACAGAGCAAAAAGAGAAATCCGGCCACCGCCAGCGTGGCACTGCCCGACAGGCCCAGCCCGCTGGTGCAGCCGCGCGCGAGACGCGCGCCGAAACCGACGAGAAGCCCGCCCGCGAAGGCGAAGACCATCCGGCGTCCACGGGAACTGGCCCGTCCCCGCTCCACGGTCGCGCGGAACCGGCCGCTGACAAGGCTGCCGGCGAACGCACCGATCACGAGACCGATGATCTCCCAGGTGATCCAGGACGCGAGAACGCCGCCCGCCTGCACATAGGGGCCGAGATACGCGTTCGTCTCGGTCCAGGCGGGCGCCAGCGCGGCCGACAGCGCCACCGTCGCGCGCGTGAAGAAGCCGCTGGCGCCAAAACCGTGTCCGGTGATCAGAAATGCGAGAAAAAGAACGAGCCCCAGCAGAATGCCGGCCAGCAAAGGGGACCAGAATTGTTTCACCGACGTTTCAGCCCCCCCATTCGCCATCCCCGTCTCACTCCTTGCTACCGACCTGATCGTTCAGTCCATGTCGACATGCGGGGCCTGTCCAGGCAATCAACCCGTTGCGCAACCCGTTGCGAAATTGGGGCGAAATTGCGCCCGCGTTTTATCGCCGCTGCCGGTTGTTCCCGCTTGTGCCCGGCCGGCACGCCTTGGGCGAAGTGTATCGGGCCGTGGCCCGTGTATTTTGAGGTGGATCAAACGACGCCAGGCCGCGCGCGTTCGCGGGCCCGGGGCGTTTCCACGCGGGAGGCCCGCACCCTGGCCGATCTCTTCGGCCCTGTACCGCCGGCCCGCGTCCGGTTTGCCGTCACGGTCGCGGTCCATATCGTCTTCCCGTCCTTCACGATCGGGCTGGCTGATCCTGAAAACCGACGGCGAATTGCAGGAGGCGCCTTCTCTGATTCGTCGGACTCCGGGCCGCCGGCGTGTTCTGCGTGGCGGCGCTCGACCACGGATTGCGGTTTCTTATCCCCCTTCCCTGGTCCGGGCGCCGACGCCGAGCCGCCGGCCGAGACGAAAGGCCACAGCGCTCAAAGTCAGAGCCACGACCAGCGCAGGACCGATCGGCAGATCCAGCGCATAACCACCGCCAAGGCCAAGCCCGATCGCCAGCACCGCAGATGCCCAAGCGAGGCCAAGCGGCCGGCCAGCGCCGCCACCGGCGCCGAGTGCCGGCAGGATCAGCGTCGCGAATACCACATAGACGCCGACGAGCTGAACAGAGAGGGTCACGGTGATAGCGAACAGGATGTAGAAGGCGAGCCCCTGGCGAAGCGCCGGCACGCGGAGCCAGAGGGCGAGGATGAGCGCAAAGGCGGGAACGGTCTGCAGGACATCCGTCCAGGTCACAAACAGTACCTGTCCCGACAGCACGTGCTGGATTTCCTCGCCACCGTGGGGATGGTTTGCAAGGGCCAGCAGGGTCAGGGCGGCGGCGGCAATAAAACTGGCACCGATCACGGCTTCCTGCTCGCGGGCCGCAGTTCGCTCGATCCAGCGGAAGAACAAGGCTGCAAGAACGCTGGCGGCGACCGCCATTGCCTGAACCAGCGCCCAGGCCGGGTCGTGCAGCACGAGATTGACCAGCACGATGACCAGCCCTGCGATCTGTGCGATGGCGAGATCGATGAACACGATCCCGCGCCGGAGCACCTCGATACCGAGTGGCGCGTGGACGAGAGCCACGGTCACCGCGATCGTCAGGGCGGGGCCGAGAATGTCGAAAAGATCACCGCCCACGACGCACGCTTTCCAGTCGCGCAAGGGTGGTTTCGAACAGCGCCACCAGATCGGGGGCGCCGTCCGCACCCACGGTGTAAGGCAGAACAAGTTCCGGCAGCCCTGTGCGCCCGGAAAGCCAGCGGGCCGCCACGGGCGGATCGTAGGGCGTGCGCAGGATCGCCGACACCTGCCCCGTCCGTGCCCGGTCGAGAAGCGCCTCAAGATGGGCGGAGGTGGGGGGCAGGCCCGGCTTCGGTTCGAGGGTCGCGACACGATCAAGGCCCAACCACGCGACAAGATAGGTCCAGGCCTTGTGATGGGTGATAACCTTCATGCCACGAAATCCCTCGGCCCGCTTTTCCCACGCCGCGATCCGGGCCGACCAACCGCTCACAAAGGCTTCGACGCCAGCCTGGTAACGTTCGGCATTCGCCGGATCAATGATCGCGAGACGCTCGGCCAGAACCCGGGCGAGCGTCACCAGGTTGCGCGGATCGAGATGGACATGCGGATTGCCCTGCGGGTGGATATCGCCCGCCGCACGGTCCAGGCTGAGCGGCCTGTCGCGCAATTCGACATGATCGGCGGCCAGCAGATGACCCGGCTGCCCAGGTTGAACCCCTGCCGGCGCGCCCCTTTGGAGCAAAAGTGGCAGCCAGCCGATTTCAAGATCGGCGCCCGAACAAAACACCAGATCGGCGCTCCGGATGCGGGCGATCAGGCTTGGCCGTGCGCGAATGTAATGTGGGTCCTGAAAGGCCGTCGTGGCCGCGAAGGCCTCGATTTCACCCCCGCCCACCGCCTCGGCCAGGGCCGCCCATTCCGGCTCGCAGGCGAAGACGCGCACTCCCGCCTTGGCCGGCGGCGGCAGGAGGATCGCGGCCGCCGAAGCGGCCGCGATAACGAAGTTTTTGATCAGTCTCACGGCTCCGGTCCCTAAAACGGATGCGCCCCATGGGCGCCGATGCTCATGACGTATTGCAGGACGAACTGGTTGTCCGTTTTGCTGGCGGCAAGCGTCTCGCGATTATACTGGAAGCGCAGGCGCTCGAACTCGCTGTTTGTCCAGTCCGCCATGAAGGCAAGAGCCTCCGGGTCTTCGCCCGCCGGGTCGAGAGCGCTGCCGAGAAGGCCGGCCGGCACCGACGGGGCATCGAGGCGGCTGTAGCGCACACCGACACGCCAGGGCGGCGCGAATTTGTAGACGCTCTGCACATACCAGCCGCTGGCATCATCATCGAAACCGATCGGGCCCGTCCCCGCATCCGTGTCTTCATAGACGCCATCCTCGTCACGCCAAAAGAACTCGCCCTGCAGGATCAGTTCCGACTGACGCGGGTTGCCCGTGAGGGCCCAGGTGTAGCGCAGATCGGCTATGTAGAGCCTCGAGTCGCCGGCAAAAGTCACGGCCCCCTCATTCGCTTCGCGGGAGACGATATCACTGTCGAGCACATATCCGCCGATGCGCCAGTTATGCCGGAGACCGAAATCACCGCCCACGCGTCCGAAGGCGGACCACGATTCTACTCCATCTTCCGAGCCGCCGGCCGGGAAGTCCTCGCCCCGAAAAACGCCACCGCCGATTTCCGCAAAGAAGGGAGGCGGCAACACCCAGGCTGCCTCCACCCCATCGTCGTTATAGGATTTGTTCAGGAAGGTCCGATACGGCAAAGGCCGGTCAGCGAAATCATCGGCGTGGGCGTGAATTTCATTCAGGTAGCCGAGAGTCCAGAAAGCCCGGCCGGCCTTGAGACGAAATCCGTCGGGCAACGGCAGGCCCGGCAGGGTCTGGATGTAGGCCTCCTCCAGCTCAATCTTGTCTTCCCCGTCCTCACGCACGACCGCGACCGTCGAACTGCCATAGAACTTGTCATCGACATTGGCGGAGAAATTGAGCTCCGATTCGTCGATGGCCAGCCCCTCGCGCCCGCGCTCGCCCTCTTCGCCGATCGCGAAGCCGGCGATCTCCGAGTCTTCGGCCGAGAAGGTCGAAAACTTGCCATTGAGGATGACGCCAATGGACGGGTTGAAGCTGTTATCGCGCACGACCCGCTTGCCGGCATTGGCAGAGACGGGGCTGGCCGGTGGCCTCGCGGCCGGGGCCGCCACGGTGGAGGTGGGCGGTGCGGCCGGCGCCTGTCGCTGTCTCGCTTCCACTGCCTGAAGCTGTGCTTCGAGCGCGGTGATGCGTTGTTCATAGGCGCTTCTTATCTGCTGAAGTTCCTGGCGCAAGGCCTCGACTTCAGGGGATTGGGCGCCGGCCGGCGCTGCGTTCAGGCAAAGTGGGACGGCCGCGGTGATGGCGGCACGGCACAGTATCGTGCGCATGACACTCTCCTAGTGATTTGGATGGGTGGATGAGGGCTCCGCAGGAGCCCGGTCGTCAGGAGAGCGTACGGGGTGGGGCGCGAATGCGGCCCGAATCGACCGGCTGGTAGCCCGGATTCTGGTCCTGGGCGAGCGGTGCGCGGGCGATATGGCGGGTGAAGGGCACCGGCAGGGCCGGCGCGTTTTCAGCGAGCCCGGTGAGCCCCTTCGCGAGCACGGCGATTTCGCACGCGGCGCCATTATGGCTGTGCGCGTCACCACCGAACTCGGTGTTGTGGTGCAGCGCGACGATTTGCGCGCCGACGAGCAGCGCGGACAGCACGAACGCCGGCAGAAATCGGCGGACGCCGGCCGGCAGGCCAGGCCACACTCCCATCTCGCACAGTCTTGTCTGGCCGCCCCGGCGCTTGCTCATGGTCCGGACGCTAAAGAAATAGTTTGGGCGCGTCCAGCATCTCGCACCCGCTACAGGAAACCTACAAACAGGCGGGCGAAAGGTGATAGGGTTGAGGCCGCCTCGCATCGCCGCCGCCGGAGTTCGCCATGTTCTTGTTTCTTTCGGGCCGTGTCGCCGTTCTCGGATGTCTCGCCTTATTGGTCCTGCCGCTTGCAGCGGGCGCCAGCCGTGCAGCCGGTGGCGAGCCGCTCACCGCCGGCACGCGCATAGATGCGGGCGCTCTTGCTGATTTGGAGGACCGGGAATTCCACGGCACGCGGCTGGCCGATCTTGTGACCGATCGGATCGCCTGGCAGATGCGGACTTTCGGCCTCACTCTCGAATTGGCCGACCCCAAACCCTATCCGGACGATCCGCGGTTCGAGGAAGCGACCGCGAAATTTGCCAAGGATGTGCGCTTCGATCCGGCGACCGGCCGCATCGATGGCTGGAAGGCCGGCCTGCCCTTTCCCGAGGTCGATGCCATCAACGACCCGAATGCGGCCATCAAGATCGTCTGGAACCTCACCCACGGGCGCAACGGTGGTGACATCGTGCACAATCCGGGCGAGGTCATCCTTCTGATCGACCGGCAGGCCGGGCTGGAACGGCTGCAGCACTGGACTTTCACCAATTTCAAGATGAAAGGCATCCTTCGTTTTCCGGAGACACCGGTCCTTGGCGACGGGGACATTCTGGCCAAGACCCTGTTCTTCGCCATGAGCCCGCAGGACATCAAGGGCGTGGGGACTTTCACCATCAAATATGATACCGGCCGGCTCAACGATTCCTGGGCCTATGTGCGCGATGTGCGCCGCATCCGCCGCCTGTCGGGCTCGACCTGGATGGACCGGATTTCGGGCACGGACTGGCTGAACGACGATTTCTCGGGATTTGGCGCCTATCCGACCTGGTATGAGGATTTCGAAATCCTTGGCCGGACGGAAGTGCTGCTGGTGGCGAACAGCCGCATGCCGACGCAGATCCTCGATGCCTCGAGCGAGAACGAGCGCTTTCCGCGTTTCGATCTGGCCTCGGCTCCCCATTGGAATGTGATCGACGATTGGGAGCCGCGCGATGTGTATATCGTCAAGGCAACGCCGCCGGACGCCCACCCGTATGGCTACAAGATCCTCTATATCGGCGCCGATGGGTTTCATCCGTTCCTGACAGAAATGTACGACAAGGCCGGCAACCACATGAAAACCCAGATACTCGGCCAGACGCTGCGCGAAACGGTCGATGACGTAACGCGCTGGGCCGTGCATGAGGCCTATGACATGACGGCGGACTTCCAGTCCGGACACGCGACCGCCTTCGCCTCGGCGCCGGAGGTGCAGATCAACCCGCCCATGGCGGAGGAGGATGTCAGCCTCTCTGTCCTCGAGACGATGGGCCGTTAGGTCGATCAGGCGTTTGTCAGTGGGGTGAATTCCTCGAGATCGCCCGGCTCGATATATTTTGTCCAGTTGTCGAAACGCTCGAGACCGGCAAGGAAGCCCTCATATATCGCGTGTTCGATCCGCCGGGGCGCCACACAGTCTCCGACGCGATGGACGTTCGCCAACTCGTCCTTGAGCGCGAAGTAGAGACTGTCGGCCGGAAGCTGCGCCGTCGACAGGACAAAGTGATCGACAGGCCCGATCGTCGTCTTCTCGCCGGAATAGATATTGAAGATGTGAGCCGTATCGCCCGAGAGTTTCTCGGCCCAGCTATTGGGCGTGATCCTGAGCCCCGCCTTCATCACCCGCGGCAGAATTTCGGGCAGATCGAGCGTGGCGTTCATGCGGTGAAACGCCGATGGATGGCGGGTCAGGAGATGCACCTCGTGCCCGTCCGAAAGCAGTAATTCGGCCAGGCCGGCGGTGTAGCGCGTTCCATCGTCGTCCAGAATCAGGACCCGCTTCCCCAACCCGCCGGGCGCGCGAATGGCATCCCAGCCCGAGACCACATTGGACTGATCGACGCCGGGCAGGCGTTCGACCGCCGGGTTGACGATATTGAAGCCCGACATGTCCGGCACCGCGCCCGTCGCGACGATGACACCGCCGGGCGCAAGATCGCGGATCCCGGCCACCGTTGCCTCGGTGCCCCTCAGGATATCGACGCCCAGCCGGACGAGCTGGCGTTCCAGGTCGCGGGCGATATGGGCAAAGCTCTGCCGGCGCGGTGTCTTGAGGATAAGGTCGACCTGGCCGCCCAGCTTTTCCGATTTCTCGAACAGTGTCACGTTGTGCCCGCGCCGCGCCAGCGTCTCGGCCGCCTTTAGGCCGGCCGGACCGCCACCGACGACGACCCAGCGTCCCGGTTTTGCGGCCCGGGTGATGGTGCGCTCATTGAAGACCTCCTCGCGGCCGGCACTGGGCGTCAGGATGCAGGTCATCGGCCCTCCCTCGAACAGGCGGCCGATGCAACCCTGGTTGCAGCGAATGCAATGGGTGATCTCATCTTCCCGGCCCTCGCGCACCTTGTTCACGAATTCCGGGTCGGCCAGGTTGGCCCGCGTCATCGCGACCATGTCGCAAACACCATCGGCCAGCGCCCGTTCGGCCATGGCGGGATGGCTGATGCCTCCCACCAGGAAGACGGGCAGGCCCGCGACGGCCTCGCGCAATTGCTTGCACCTGTCGCGGAGCCAGCCGTCGGGGACATCGAAAGGGGGGATCATGTAATTGGGCACGTGATAGGTGCCAGCCGTCACCACGATGTAATCGACCGTCCCGCTTTCCTTGAAGCGCTTGGCGATCTCGATCCAGTCCTCCACCTCGAGCCCGCCCGGGACCATCTCGGTCAGGGGCAGGCGGATGCCGACGACGTAATCGGGGCCGACCCGTTCGCGTACGCTTTCGGTCACTTCCAGCGGCAGCCGCAATCGGTTTTCGAAACTGCCGCCATAGGCATCCGTGCGCTTGTTGAAGGCCGGCGAGAGGAATTGCTGCAACAGGTAGGAATGCGCGAGATGCACCTCGACCCCATCGAACTCCGCCTGTTTGGCGTAATCGGCCGTCAGCGCCCAGCCGTCGCGCAGCTCGTCCATATCCTCACGCTCCATCGCCTTGGCCATTTCATGGAGAGCCGGCGACTTGATGTTGGAGGCTGACCAGAGGACGCGAAAATCGTCCATCGAACTTGACGATCCGTTGACGCCGAAATGATTGAGCTGGGCGATGATATGGGCGCCATGAGCATGCACGGTCCGTGTGAGCGCGAGGTCGGGCTCCAGCATTTCCGGCTTGTAACCGTAGGAATAACCACGGGCGAAGGTATTGGACGTGGGATGCACCAGCCGGTTCCCGGTTGTCAGCAGACCCAGCCCGCCTTTCGCGCGCGCCTCGTGGTAGTAGCGGTCACGATTATTGGTCACACCGGTCTTCTTGTGGAACATCTTGGCGTGACCGGACTGCATGATCCGGTTTCGGATCGTGAGACCCTTCAACGCGAGGGGCTCGAAAATATGGGGATAGGTGGTTTCGCCGGGCTGGCGCGGCATGGGACTTCCTCTCGTAATCG
The DNA here is from genome assembly GCA_040220875.1 of Alphaproteobacteria bacterium. Taxonomy (NCBI): domain Bacteria; kingdom Pseudomonadati; phylum Pseudomonadota; class Alphaproteobacteria; species Alphaproteobacteria bacterium. The sequence goes on from JAVJVX010000005.1 coordinate 561,429, forward strand.
GGTTGCCGGCGGGGCGCAACGCCGGCGCTTCCTCGTGAGAATGCCGGGCACCGACCAGCGTTTCGCCGCTCTTGGAGGTGGCGCTTATAAGGGATATTACGTAGTTCGCCGAGTTGGCGCAAGGCACGGCGCGCGGCCACCCTGCGCCGCCCCGATCGCATCTTGATCTGGCCCATCGGCCCTCGGCCTTACCCGGTGTTAGGCTGATCGACGGTTTTTCGGACCTGACAGCGCATGACGGACCCTGCCGACCAGCCCACCTATCACGCCGTTCCGGTGGATGAGACGCTTGTCGCCCTGGGAGCGACAGAAAAAGGGCTGAGCGAGCGGGAGGCGGCGGACCGGCTCGCGAAACATGGCGCCAACCGGCTGCCCCCGCCGGTGAAACAGAGCACGGTGCGCCGTTTCCTCCATCATTTTCACAACGTCCTGATCTATGTCCTGCTCGGCTCCGCGATCATCACCGCAAGCCTGGGACACATCACGGACACGGGTGTCATTCTGGCCGTGGTCGTGGTCAACGCACTGATCGGATTTATCCAGGAAGGCCGGGCCGAACAGGCGATGGATGCGATCCGTCAAATGCTCGCCTCACGCACGACGGTGCTGCGCGACGGCAAGCGGAACAGCATCGCGAGTGCCGATATCGTGCCCGGCGACATCGTCCTGCTGGAGGCGGGCGACAAGGTGACGGCTGATTTGCGCCTTTTGTCCGCGCGCGGACTGCGCATGGAAGAGGCCGTGCTGACGGGCGAGTCCGTCCCGGTGGAAAAGACGACCCGGCCGGTGGCTGAAACGGCCGCGCTGGGGGACCGGTCCTCCATGGCCTATAGCGGCACGCTGGTCGCCGGCGGGACCGGTCGGGGAGTGGTGGTCGCCACCGCCGGCGCTACCGAGATCGGGCATATCAGCGGCATGCTGTCACGCGTGGAGACACTGACGACGCCCCTTGTCGAGCAAATGAACCTGTTTGCCCGCTGGCTGACCGTGCTGATCCTGCTCGTCGCCGCCGTTTTGCTTGCCTATGGCTATTTCGTCGGCCACGTCCCGTTCGCGGAGCTCTTCATGGCCGTGGTGGGGCTTTCAGTTGCCGCCATTCCAGAAGGTCTGCCGGCCGTCCTCACCATCACTCTTGCGATCGGGGTCCAGGCCATGGCGCGGCGCAACGCCATTGTCCGTCGCCTGCCGGCAATCGAGACAATCGGCGCCGTCTCGGTGATTTGCAGCGACAAGACCGGCACGCTGACGCGCAACGAAATGATGGCGGCGACGATCGCCACGGCGGCCCAAGGCTATACGGTGGGCGGAAGCGGCTACGCGCCGGAAGGTACGATCCGGATCGGAGAGACGGTGCACGATGCCCGGGACGACGCAGTGCTCCGTGAGGTTGCTCATGTGGCCGCGCTTTGCAACGACGCCGTTCTGCGCGCTCACGAGACGGACTGGCGGGTCGAGGGCGATCCGATGGAGGGAGCGTTGCAGGCGCTGGCCGGCAAGATCACGGGGGATCATGCACAAGCGTTTGCCGGATGGACACGCACCGACGCCATTCCTTTCGATGCCAGTCATCGCTATATGGCTGTCCTGCATCACGATCATGAGGGCCATGCGCGGATCGATGTAAAGGGCGCGCCCGAGCGCGTCCTCGAAATGTGCGCGGACCAGCTTGCGTCCGACGGCGGCACAGCCCCCCTCGACCGGGACGACTGGCATACCAGGGTCGAGGCCATCACGGCCGAGGGCCAGCGCGTTCTGGCCCTGGCCCGGCGGAACGTGGCACCGGATCACGTGGTCCTGAATACCGAAGATCTCGAGGGCCGATTGACCCTGGTTGGCCTGATCGGTCTGATCGACCCGCCCCGACCGGAGGCCATCGCCGCCGTCGGCGAATGCCACGAGGCCGGTATACGCGTGAAGATGATCACCGGCGACCACGCCGGCACGGCACGCGCGATCGCCCGCCAGATCGGGCTGCAGAATCCGGACCGTGTCCTCACGGGCGCGGACCTTGAAGACATGGACGATGCGCGCCTCAGCGAAGTGGCGGTGGAGACCGACATCTTCGCCCGCACCAGTCCGCATCACAAGCTGCGCCTGGTCATGGCGCTTCAGGCCCACGGACTGACGGTTGCCATGACCGGTGACGGAGTGAACGACGCGCCGGCGCTGAAGCGCGCCGATGCCGGGATCGCCATGGGCCAGAAAGGAAGTGAGGCGGCAAAGGAAGCGGCCGAACTGGTGCTGGCGGATGACAATTTTGCCTCGATTGTGGCCGCCGTGCGCGAGGGGCGTACCGTCTATGACAATATCAAGAAGGTGATCAGCTGGACGCTTCCCACGAATGCCGGCGAGGCGCTGACCATCATTATCGCCCTGTTCCTGGGCATGGCATTGCCGGTGACACCCGTCCAGATCTTGTGGATCAACCTTATCACCGCCGTCACGCTCGGGCTTGCGCTCGCCTTCGAACCGACGGAAGAGGACACGATGCGACGCGCGCCACGCGCGCGCCGGGCCCCACTTCTGACGGGGGAGTTGATCTGGCGCATCGTGCTGGTCTCGGGGCTGTTCGTGTTCGCTGTTTTCGGCCTTTATTCTTTTTCAATCGACCGGGGCGATGCGCCCGAGATGGCGCGGACCATAGCAGTGAATACGCTCGTGACGCTCGAAATCTTCAATCTGTTCTTTGTCCGGAATATTTACGGGACGTCCCTGACCTGGAAAGCCGTGCGCGGCACGCGCGTCGTCTGGATTACCGTCCTGTCGGTTGTGGCCGCGCAGTTCGCCCTAACCTATTTGCCGGTACTTCAGACGGTGTTTGAAACCCGCGCGCTCTCGGTCTTCGATGGCCTGCTGATCGTCGCCACGGGCGCGGTGTTTTTCGCCATCATCGAGGCGGAAAAACAGATCCGCCTCGCCTTGCGCAATCGGGGGCCCGGCGCCTGAGCCTCCTTCCGGCGCACCGCCTGAAGCCGGCGGCAGGCCGGGGGTTCCCTTCCCCACCGGATCATGCTGAGTTGCCTCGGTAAAACCGCTCTGGTTGAGGATCGGCGTTCCGGTTATTTTGGCGGCCAACGTGAGCACAAGATAGGCGATCGATATGAATGTTCGTAACCGGGCGAAAACCCTGGAAGAAGTCGATTTTGGCAACCATCCCAGCCTCCAACGGGTGTGTCGGGAACAGGTCGGGGTCTGGCCGGCGCACGAGGCAACGCTGGCGACAAGCCTTCGGGACCGTTCCACCGAGGTCCTGAGGGACTCGGAGATTTTTGCCTCTCTTATTCTGCGGATCGCGGAAGATCATTCGCAGCCGATTCGGAAGATCTGCACCGATTATCGCTATTTCTGCGAAGAAATGATCCTCAAGGCCGAACTCTTTTTCCGTCGCAACAAGCGCTATGAACGTTCCACCTTCGAAGAGGCCTATAACGACGTGTATGCCGATCCCGTCATCATGGAAAAATATATGAACGGGCTTCTGCTATCCGGCCTTTTCTGGATCAATCACGCCAACGCCCTGACTTACTACCGCACAAAATTTCTGGCGGGCAATGTCGAGGGGTACGACCATCTTGAGGTCGGGCCCGGCCACGGCACGCTGCTCTATTTCGCGGCCACGGATCCGCGCATGGGCTCGGCGACGGGTTGGGATGTCAGCCCGGGAGCCATCGATGCAACGCGGCGAACTCTGGCAGCAATCGGCGTGGACGAAAAAGTGTCTCTGGTCTGCCAGAACCTGTATGACGCGCCGGGCAGCGTTAATCGCTACGACAGCATTGTCGTCAGCGAGGTTCTGGAGCATCTGGAAGATCCCAAGGGGGCTTTGGTGTGCTTGCACGACTACCTGAAGCCGGGCGGTCGGATCTACGTAAACATGCCGGCCAACAGTCCGGCACCCGATCATATATTCCTGATCACCGACGCTGAGGAAACGCTCGGCTTCATGAGGGAGGCCGGCTTCGAAATCGAGCAGAGAGAGTTGTTTCCCATGACCGGCTACAGCCTCGAGCAATGCAGGAAGCACGCACTTACAGTGAACTGCGCGGCCATTGGGCGGAAAAAGCCCTAATCGTCTCCTGTCCCTGCCTGTTCGACCTCGAAGGGAAGGTTGTCGCGCGGCGTGAAGCCATCAACCTCCAGCCGCCAGGTGGTCCGCCCCCCCTCGTCCTCGACGAGATCGAAGCCAAAATTGGCGAACAGATCCTTTACGAGGGAGTTTTTCGGAGTCGGATCATAATGGCCGATAATTTCCCCGACCTCCCGCTCCTTCGCCGCCCGGACCAATTGGTGCAGGACCGCATCCTCGACATTGCGCCCAAGCACGCGGCAGCTCATCAGCCATGTCTCGATATCCCAGGTCTGCCCGACCTGGTTGATGATGACGACCGATATGATGCCGTTATCTCCAAACCGGTCACGCAGGCGGGCCTGAAGCGTATATGTTTCGGGCGAGCGGGATAGTTCGGCGACTTCCTTTTCCGTATATCGTCTGGTCGTCAGATTGAACTGGTTCGTCTTGTTTATGAGCTGTGTGATGCGAGGCAACTGGGCGGCAGTGAACGGGGCGAACCGGATGACCATATCCAGCGATTTCAGGTAGTCCTCGATGCTTCTGGACTTCGACTGAAGCTCGGCCCGCTTGACATTGTCGCGGTACTGGCGGGCCCTGGCGCGATCTTCCTGCGAGAAGATGACGCTCTCGAAATATCCGGCGCTCAGGACGGTTCTGGGTATCAAGGCCGGATCTTCCGGCAATTCCGGCACCGCCAGGGCCGGCAAGGCCTCACGGACCTGTTCACGCTCGAACGGGTTGTCATCGACAAAAACGATGGCATCCAGGCCAATATTGAGGACCTTCGCAATTGCTTCGATATTGGTTGCCTTGTCGGTCCAGTTCGCCTGGAACACCGAGATATGTTCTTCCCGAAGAAGCATATCGGGGTGCTCCCGAAACGGCTGCAGGGCGATCTCGTCGTCGTTTTTCGAGCAGATTGCGAGGATGATGCCCCGGCTGTGCAGATCCAGCGCCATTTTCTGAATATCGAGATGGGCCTCGGCGATGGCATCGCCCTGTCCCACGAGGATACCCTCCAGCCCGTCGTCGCCGACAACGCCGGACCACAGGGTGTTATCCAGATCGAGGACGAGACATTTTCTGGACTTGCCGCGGATCGCGGCAATCAGGCGGGAGACGTGATCGACATATAGGGGGACGAGCTTCTGGGAAAAGGGGAGCTTGTAGTGATTCCACTGAACCGGGTCATGCCAGGTTTCGAGCCCAACGGATGCAGCCAGGCCGGCAACGTTCAGAACGTAATCTCCGCTCTCTCGGGCGAGATCCTCCAGCCGCCGGTTGAACAGCGCGCTCATGGACAGGTTGGTCCCGGCTACTCGCCTGTCCATACTGCCAAATGCGGAATCGGGAAATGGCGCGAGGGTCTGGTAGATGACGAAAGCCCCCGAAGCGGCCGCGATCCCCGTGCGGATCGTGCGCAGATAGTCGATCGCTTCCTCGACCGCCGCCTGCTCCTGCTCGAACGAGCCGAACTCGACATCGCCAAACGGCAGGCCGCGCTTGTCGAGCGCAAGCAGCACGGCATCGGGCCTGGCCGCGTTCACGGTCGAAGCCGGGTTCGTCGCTTCCTGGATCACCTGATCGTAGTCGGCCTGAACAACCTCGAGGTTCAGACCGAACCGGGCGGCAGCGGCCGGCAGCGCGGGCGCGTAAAGGCAGGTCGTGCCATTGCCGATGACACCAAGCCGGAATTCCGTCATCGGCGCCAGGTTCGAGCCGTTCTCGCGCGCAATTTCGATGGATTTGGTCAGGCGCGCCAGCTTGTTCGCGTCAAGCCGGCAGTTCGCCAGCGACATGATCGCGACCCCCGACTCATGCGGCCGTTTATCAAATTCGGCGCAACGGGCGCGGAAATCCTCCGGGGTCGGCTTCAGCCAGGGAAGGTTTTGAACAGAAAACGCCATATCAGGAAATCTTCATATACGGGACCCGGGAAGGCGCAAAGTCAGTCGGGCCCGTCCAGAAGTTTCGAGCCCGCCGTTCCGCTGGCGACGAGTTTGTCGCCGCACCTGACCTGAAACTTCAACTTGACCGTATGGGTGGCCTCTGACTTGTGCGTGATGGTTGCCTCCATCACCGCCTCTTCATCGACATACAAGGGCCGATTAAAATCAATTTTCCAACTGGTTGCCAACCCAAAGTCGCCGGGAAGATACATCCCCACCAGATTGGACAGCCGCGCGACGGTCAATGCCCCGTACACGACAACATCTTCAAAACCCCTGGCGCGCGCAAATGCGCGATCCATGTGTATGCGGCTGCGGTCGCCGGAGAGCTCCGCGAACTTTTCCATGTCGTCCCGGGACACCGAGAACGGCACGGTCACGGCCATGTCCTGCTGTATCTGATCCCACGTCAGTATATTGGGCCTGACCGTCAACCCGCCGTCCTTTTCTGGATCACTTTGACGAATTCCCCGACGTTGTTCAGGTTGGCGATTTCCCCTGACGAGAACTGAATGCCGAACTCTTCCTCGACGGCCACGACGAGACGGATGTTGCTGAGACTGTCCCAGGCCGGCACCTCGGCAGCGGTCATCTCCGGATGCGGCACAATATCGTCGTCATCGAAGACATCCCTGAAAACAGGCGTCAAGCGCTTGTAAACCTCTTCAGTCTCAATCATTTGAACCAAAACCTTCCTTAACGAAGCGATCGGGGCGCTCTCAAGGCTCGCCGGGGCGCCCTATTTTTCCTGGTTGCTGATAATCAGTGCCGTGGCCTGTGGCAAGAGGCTATCGGCAAGCTCGGCATATCCCGCGGCGTTCAGATGCACGTGGTCCAGAAACATGCCCGGTTTCAGGGACTCCAGCGCCGGATGATATCCGATATACCGGCCGTCCGCGTGATCTTCGATATGGCGCCGCAGCACCTCCAAATCCTGCTGGTGCTTCGACACGTCCACAATCTGCCGCAGAACGCCCGGGTTTTCCGTCGCATAAAAGATCAGCGTGGGCTGACGGGTCGCAGACAGAAACTCCAGCATGTACTGCAGGGCCGCAAGCTGGCGATTATCACCCTCAAGACGGATTGCGCTGTAACGCCTCTTCGCCTTGATCATAAGAATCGCCCGCTCCGAACGCTCCTCCTTGCGTGTCATCTCCGGGACGCCGCCCTTGAACCAGAGATCGATCTTCGTGCGAAGATTCCGCGTGAAGTTCACGGGCTCGCCATCCAGCAGGTGCCACTGCAGGAAATCGGAAACGCGGTGGAGAAACCAGTACCCGGAGACGGTATCGTCAATCACCGAGGACAGGCGGGCGCCCTTTCCGCCCGTCGTGAGGCGACCGTTCCCCGAGATTTCCATGTCGTTGAGCCAGGGCCGGGTTTCCGCTTCTCCCGCCTCCTCGAAATCGTCCGAGAAGGAACGCAGGCTCAGATCAAACAGCAGCAGATCCGGCTTGTAGGGCTGAATGATCCGGACGAGGTTTTCCAGATCCTGCGGCAGGGCACCGTTCATGCCGAGGTTCAGAACCATCAGGTCCCGATCAGGAAAGGACCCCGCCAGCCGCTCCTGAAGTTGCCGCGAAATCACGTGTCTCCGCCAGTCGTCGTCGCCGTGTGCCTCCATCGACCGGCCATAAACCAGCGAATCCCCGAGGATGATCACCTTGATCCCGTCAAACTCGCGCAACGCCTCGAGCTTTGCGTAGAGCACGCTCGGCGTTTGAATATCGACGATCCTGAACAGCGTCTGGTTCTGCGAGAACCAGACGCGCACGGCGGCATCGATCACTCCAATGCAGAGCAGGACGAGCACGACGACCTTCGCCAGCGCCACCAGATTGTGCAAATGGCCCGGGCGAGCGTTCTCTGTGACTGGCGTGTCCTGTGCCATGCCGACCCTGTCCAGCTAGAAGTTCTGATACACGAAAAATGTCTGGCCCGAATTCATCAGGAGCAGAATTGCGGCTATCTTAAGGGCCAGCCAGAAGCTGCTGATGAGGAGCCCGGTTCTGTTATTCATCACCTAAATCCCAGCATTCTGCCGAAAATACCGCCCCACTCGGAGGCCGACGTCAGCCACAGCGTCAAACTCACCGAAACGAACGAATACACCATAAGGCGCTTGGCATAGACGGTCGCGACGTTCGGACCCTGCCCGGCCGCCGCCGATGCCTTGAAGATCTTCTTGTATGCCTGGCTCAGGGCGAGAGCGCCGCCATGAAGGATGCCGAAGACCAGGAAACCGACCGTGGTCCCATGCCACATGGCGATGAGCACCATGGAGAAGAAATACGAGGCAACCACCAGGGCGAACTGGTACTGGCGCCGGACGTTTTTAAAAACATAAACGTTTATCGGCGTGAAAATGTAATCCTTCACCAGGCTGCTGAGCGACATATGCCAGCGCTCCCAGAACTCCTGGATGTTGGTGGAGTGGAACGGCCGATTGAAATTCTCGACCACCCTGAACCCCATCAGCATCGCGAGCCCGATGACAATGTCGCAATATCCACTGAAATCCAGATAGATCAGAAGCAACTGCGACATCACGCCGAGCCACAGAACCGGTACAGACATGTCCATAGGATTGTCGAATGCCAGGATGCCGAACACGGACAGGTTATCGGCAATCACGAATTTCTTGATCATGCCGTTAGCGATACGGTGCAGGGCCGGCATCACCAGATCCGGGTTCCACTGCGGTTGCGTCATCTGGGTTTCGAAACGCCGATAGCGTTCGATCGGACCGGCCAGTATGAGTGGGAAAAACAGGATGTAGTTGCAGTAACGCAAAAGGCCGGGTTCTTCGATGAACTCGACCTCCATAAGGTAACTGATACTCCTGAATACCATGTAGGAGATGCCGATGATCTGGACCGTCACATAGTAAAACGGGTTAACGGACGAAAATAACGAACCGTCCCGAACCAGAAACAGGAATGCCCACAAGCCAACGACGCTGACGCCAAGGATTGCCGAAGCCCGAGAGGCTTCGGCGCGCAACCGCCACCGTCCGATGAAATAGGTGAGGACGATGAACGACACCAGAATGCCGACGGTTTCAACGTTAACGAAGAAGGCCGATATGAAATAAATATTGAAGGCCAGGAGAGTAATATTCCTGGCCGTTGCCTTGCCCAGCAGGTTCATCGCGATGACGGCCAGGATCGCGAACAGCAGGAATTCCCAGCTGTTGATCGCAAATCCCGACAGGGAGTCTCCATTAGCGTCAAATACGGGCATCAGGGACTCGTTTCCTGCGTATCGGGTATCGGGCGGGAGTGACTGGCACGGACCTGTGTCAGCCGGTTGCCGGAGCGGCCGGCCAGGCGGGACCAGCGCTGCGGCACCATCTACCGGGCAGCGGGAAGGATTTCAATCTTGTCGATAAAGAGACCACGATTCGGACCCCGAAAATCATACCCCATGGCAAGCCTGCACCCGCCTGTATCCCCACATCGAAAATCGACAGACCATGTCGCCGGGCTCGATTTCCACAATCTTTCCGTCGTCTTGCTTTCCGTCGTCTCGAACTCCGCCCCGCGCTCTATGACGGCCGTATCGCTTTTCGCCCAAAACTTCAAATCCCCCTGACTCGCCCGGTAACTATGGATATTAAGCCGGTAGAGGCGGTCGGGCGTCGGGTTTATGAACTCCCATTCAAGGCTGAACGTGTCCCTGTGTGTCCCGAGTGAGCGCCCCATCTCGCCGCTGATGCCCATCTCCCGTCCATCCGAGGTCACGTCGGCAAACGCGCCGTCAATTTCGCCCAGGACGAGTCCGTCGGGATGCTCCGACAGATCGACCTGCGGGAAAAGTACCTTCATGTCGTCCCCGCGCCAGAACCCGTAGGTCCTGGCGTTGCGGATGTAGTCCACGGTGTAAACCTGCTTCATACGCTCATTGTTGTTGACGCGCCGACCACCTTCCCGATTTTCACTGATGTAGCGATCGATGGTCTTCTGGAAAACGACCATGTTTTCGTGAGCCGTCTCGGGATCCTGCTTGATCTCCTCCCAGGACATCACATGGTCACCCCGCATGAAGACGCCGGCATATGTGACGTCGAACATGTGCCATGCCCCGTCATAGTAAACCTGCGCAACACTGTGAGCGCCGAAATTCCTGTTGAAGTTGTAGATGTTGAAAACGCCGGCGGGAATGTTTGCGAACTTGAGCATTTCCACGAACATGCGTGTCTTGGCGCCGCACCGGCCAACCCGGTTGGAGAACCACGCCAGCGGGTCCCGACCGTAATCGCTGGCCCGGTCGTTGCGGATATTCGAGGATACCCATAATGCCAGACGCATGGTTTTTTCGGCATCCGTTGTGGCGCCATCCAGGATCCGCTCGACATTGGTCGCCATATCGGATGTGAGAAGCTCCGTCCGGAGCCTGGCGATCTGCTCCAGATTCCGCCTGTTGGCGGCCTGCAGTTCCTGCCTGAGTTCGGCAATCTCGCCCCGCCCGGGCTGCTTATCCCCAGCCCTGACCGACCGCTCGACTTGAGCGCTCAGGATCTCGTAGCCGGCAAGATACATCAGCGCCGAAGAGATCAGCGTCGCAATGACGAGGATAATGAGGACGCTTCCGATATTTTTGGGGTTCAGGTTAAACATTCGTTTTTATCTGATCTTTCCCGGATCTATTGAGCGGTGAGCGCGTCCATATCTAGGAGGTTCTTTTCAAGCACGAGGAGGCCCTCGTCACTTGTCCTGAACAGAAGCGATCCGTAGTACCTGAACGAATCGGGATCGGCCGTATCGTATTCATCGGCGCTGAAGATGGAAACGTAGTCGATCTCGACGCTGGTGAGGTCAGAGAAATACTCCTCGTTGCAGATATAACGAGTGCCCAGCATCTTCCCCGTGTCCACAAAGGCAGCGACACGGCTTTCGACGTCGCGATCGACCAGTTGATCCCATGCGGGCTGAACATCGAGGGCAATGTACAGGACCTCACCATCCTTCTCGGGTGTCACATCCCGGAAGTCGATGTGCAGCGCATCGGCGAGTTCCAGCGGAGCTTCGCACGCGATGCCGGGGGAATTCTTTTTGCCGCCCCCGGCAAGCGCCGCGCCCTGTCCGGCCAGCGACAGGGTCACCATCACCGCCAGCCCGAGCAGAGCGGTCCGGGATATCTGGAAGGTATTGCGGGCGGCGCAAAGAACGCCGGCGGGCCGAACGGCCTTGTTTGGCTTGTGAACCACTTTCAAACCTGCTCTATCGCGGCGCCTTTGCGCCTCTTGCGGCCGGGCCGGGTTTTCCGGAGTATAGCGGCCGCGTTCCACCACAATCCGCTTTTGCGGCGACAATAGAGGGGAGGCGGTCGACCACGGTTTTGCCGCCACAAGCTATCAAATTACGCGTTGATCCATCAAGTTAGACTTTACCTCCGCATGAGGCGAAACGGCTGGATTGCCCGACAAAAATCGGGGGAAAGTCGAGAAGGCCCTTACCCCCCCTTGGGACCAGGCGCCTATTCTGGCATACCAGGATGGCCGCGGCGGGAAGCGGCCACGCGGCCGGCCTTCGGCCCGGCCGGATTGCCGCGATCTGGCTGTCTGGCTGTCTGGTGAGGAGAATTCGGAATGCCATCTCGATTTTTGTGGCGGATGAAACAGCGTTTCATCTCCCTCCCCATCCCGCGCACCGCGCTTCTGATTGCAACAGGCCTCGCGGCAATATTTCTCGTCCCCATGTTTTCCGTTTCGGCGGAATCCTACCGAAACACGCTCTCCTTCATCGATTCCGTCGATCCTTATCAAAAAGAGGGACTTGTCGAGATTTACGGCGGAGAGCTGCGCCTGCCCAAGGACGGGCCCGTCGGCATAAAATCCGCCCAGTTTCAGATACTCGATTCACACGCCCTCCTGGTCTGGAGCCAGGGCCGCTTTCCGGCCGACGGCGCGACACATCTGGAGCTGAGGTTTGAGCGCCCGGTCCCCGCGCGGCTCCCCTTCAGGGTCGGAATCGCGCTCAGGAACGGAGAGGTGCATACTTTTTATCCGAAGGATCAATTCACTTTTCCGGATCCGAGTTCTGTCGGGCCCTATCTTCGCAACATCCCCGACGAGTTGATCGCGGGCCTGGAAAAACAGGGGGAGCCGACCAGCCTGGAGAAAATCGGGGAAGGCCTTTACCGCGCGCCCCTCGCCGATCTGCGCCTTGATTCCGCCGATCCCGGCACCGGGATCGACTATTTCTTCATCGAGTGGGTCGGCGCACAAGGCCAGACAGTTTCTATCCGGAATCTCGGCCTTGTGACTCTTTTGGACGAACCCGGACCGGATACGATCGACGTCAAAGGCCGGGTCATCGGAAATGCCGAGCCGGGAACGCCGGTGCGGATGCTGTCTGAAGCCGGCGAAACGAGATCGTCGGCCTTGGCGGCCGATATGGAATTTACTTTTGCGGATGTTCCCGCTGACAGCCGGGTTTCAATCTGGCTTCGCGAGGCGGAGACCGATTTCTTTGTCACCCATGGCCGCTGGATCGAGGCGGCGACCGCCCAGGGCCGGCTGGTTATCGATACCCGCCCCCGGATATCCCTCTCGCAAGAGGTCACGAATCCCGAAAAACCCAAGCCGCCGCCACGCGACCTGTCGCGCCCCAATAGCAGCCTGTTCCCGAGAAAGAGCAAGTATTTTGGCCTGAGGGTCCCGCATTCGCGCCAGCTCTATACGGGCATCCCGGGGAAGGTCACGGAATTCCACAACGTCACCTTCGCCAATAATTATGGATATTTTGACCGGGACAGGTTTTTCGACAATCCGGACGGCTGTTTCCGGGCCGTCGTGATGGGGCCGAGCACGATCACCAACATCATGCACCGGACGACGGAGAAGTTTAATGTTCTGCTCGAGGCGGAGCTGGGCGTCCGACTGCAAAAATGTGCGGAAATCATCGCCGCCGGCCAGGGCGGCGCGCCACCCTCCAACCACTACCAGCGCATGGAAACCTATGTTCGCGCCTTCAAGCCGGATGTGGTTCTGATCGAGGTGGAGGTGGGGACGCTGACGTTTCTGCACCCGATCCTTCAGCAGAAGATATTGGGCGTCGATCCGGAGCATCCCCGATGGGGCGCCGTCTATTACGATGAGGGAGGCCGGCTCCAGTTCCGGCCCAGGGATGTGCGATATCGCCGCCACCTGACGCCCAGGGACATGTCTCCATTGAAGAGCGACGTCCTGCCCAACCAGGCGCTCCTGATACCGTACGATCGGATGCCGCCGGAAGGCCGGGAAACGTTTGCCATTTTTCGCGATTTTCTGGACAAGCTGAAGCGGGAAAACCCGGATATACGTTTTATCCTGTTTTCATTCCATGCCCAGATCCGGGCGGCGCAGGACCCCTCGACCGGCCGGCAGCCCCACGCGCTTGAAAACGGCGAGACAACAGAATTGGGATTCGAGATTTTCGCCGAGAATGTCCGGCGCTTCTGCGAGGAGAATGATTTCGAGTGCATTGTCCCGCCCCTCCCCTCCGGCATCGAGGACGAGGATCGCTACCTCACCTGGCGGTACGACAACCACCTGTCCTACCGGGGTCAGCAATGGCTGTCGCATATGCTGACGGACGCGCTCGCACCCTGAACCATTGCAACTCCTGCCCTCCGGACTTCCCGGATAGAGAGATCTGGCCGTGACCAAGAAGGCTCTGTTTATCGCATTCCTGACACTCCTCACGATCGGGGGCGCCTATTTCGCGACCGTAACCTGGTGGAGTCCGACCGGCGATCATGACGCAGAGCCGGCGGAAGCGAGCGTCCGGGGGGGGCGCCTCGTGGTGGATCCCGGCACGACGCTCCCCCTGACCACCCTCTTCGATATTCCTCAAAGCATTCTCTCGCGGATCGAGACGATCGAGGTCAGGCGCGCCGCCGGAAGAGGCGGTCAGATCATCCAAGACAACGCGCCGGTCGCACAAAACAGGAAAGCCGTCTCGCTTTCCCGCGAGGACCTCCCCACCGTCAGCGTCCACATGGGAGATGGACATACCCAGATTTTCGCCCTGCGTTATGCCGCCGGCAACAGCTGGTCGAAATGGCACTCGGGTGCCCTGATCAACAAGGTGATCAGGGACGAGACGGAACGCGTCGACAGAATAAACGCGGAAATTCTGGAAATTCTGAGAGACGGCGAGGACCGCGATCACCTCGTCCAGGCCCTGCATGCGAAATGCCAGGCGTGGATGCCTCAATATGTCTCATTTCTGGAAGCCGCCTCGGAAGGCGGTTATGCCATGGTGCCGCTGGAGGCGTTCGAGGACTCCGGCACGGACGGCAATCTCCTCTACATGCGCCATGATATCCATGTGCGCGACATCGCCGGCGGGGCCTGCATGATGGTCCTTGAAGGCCGGCGTGGCGTGAGCTCCAGCATGCATCTGCACTGGAATGCGGCGGCGCGGCAGGACGCGGCCCGTGATGATTTCCTGCTTCTGAAGAAGCTTGAAGGTTTTGGACATCGCTGGGGCCTGCATCTGAGCCCGGCTGATTCCTATCTGTGGTTCAAGCACTGCCCCGACTACACGCAGCAGAATGACAGATGCCTGAGACCTTTTGTGGACAGGCTTGTCGGCTCCCGTGATTTCAAGGAGGCCGCCAGGAGCGAGTACTGGTACGAGCCGTTCCCCGGATACAGGGTTCTCAAGGACGCGGACCGCTTCGCGCCCGGCCTCGTACGTGACCTTGTTACCGGCGGCAGAAACCGCTTTGCCGACGCCCTCGCCAGCCTGCGCGAGGCCTTTTCGCCGGTCTCGTCCTGGTCGTCGCATGGCGGCATGACCCTGCAAAAACAGGCCCTGCGGATGCGGCGGGAGAAAGACACGCCAACACAACAGATCGGGGAATTCGTCGGGATGATCGGTCAGGGCCACACATTCCTTGGCCTCGAATGGGCGACAAAACACGGCGCCGGGATCGAGCCCTATCAGATGATGTCGCGATACGGGCTCGACTATCTGACCGACTCGATCACGACGCGTGTCAGCGGCGCCTGTTTCGAGGCGCGGCTCCGCGAGATCATGGCCAGGGGCGAGCCCTTCCACGTCCTGGTCCACCCCTATTTGTGGCTCTACGGACTGCCCGGGCAGGACCCGTCAGAACCCTGCGAGCGTATCGGCGCCACGTATTAGGCGCCCGGACAGGAAACCCCTTGGCGATTTCGGTTGCCAAGGGAGAGAGAACGTGCGAGACAGGCGCCGTGCTCGCCGGGTGTAGGTGACGATCATTCGTCAACGGCGACCATTAACCGAGCAACCTTCCCCGCGTATTGATCGTTGCCTTGGACACCGCGCCCCGAACAGGCGGCGCACCAAGCAGGCAGCTGACCTACGCCACGCTCCCTCCCTTAGAGAAAACCCCCGCTTGCGGCCGGCATGAGCCCGGCGCGCAACCAGAAATTGAGAGTATTCCTTTGAAAAAGTTCACCGAGCTCGGCCTTGCCGAGCCCCTCCTTCGCGCCATCACGGCAGAAGGCTATACCCGGCCAACGCCAATCCAGGCAGAGCTGATCCCCGTGCTGCTCGCCGGGCGCGACGCCGTCGGCATCGCCCAGACCGGCACCGGCAAGACGGCGGCCTTTGTGCTGCCGTTACTGAACCGCCTTGCCGGCGATCGCCTGCCGCGCCTGCCAAAATCCTGCCGGGCCCTGATCCTGGCGCCGACCCGCGAGCTTGCGGCGCAAATCGCGGACAACATCCGCACCTACGGCCGACATGTTCGCCCGCAGGTCGCAGTCATCGTCGGCGGGACGCGGCCAGGCCCTCAGATTCGCAGCATGGCGCCTGGCGTCGATATCCTGGTCGCCACGCCGGGGCGGCTGCTCGACCACATGTCAAGCGGCGCTGTGCGCCTCGAAGGCGTGAGCACACTTATCCTCGATGAGGCGGACCAGATGCTTGACCTGGGGTTCCTGCCGGCGATCCGGCGGATCGTGGCCAGGGCACCGTCGAAAAGGCAGACCGTCCTCCTGTCGGCCACCATGCCCGGACCCATCCGGGCGCTTGCGAACGACTTTCTCCGTGCGCCGGCGGAAATCTCCGTCACACCGGCCTCACGTCCGATCGAGCGCATCGAGCAGAAGGTAATTCACGTGCCGCATCCGGCGAAACGCCGGGTGCTGGTGGAGGTGCTGAGGGACCGGGCTGTGGAGCGGGCCATCGTCTTCACCCGCACCAAGCGCGGGGCCGACCGCGTGACCCAACACCTGATGAAGGCGGGGATCGACGCCGCCGCGATCCATGGGGACAAGAGCCAGGGCCAGCGCGAACGGGCGCTCGGCGCGTTCCGGAGCGGAAAGACCATTATCCTGGTAGCGACCGACATTGCGGCCCGCGGGATCGATGTCGACGACGTCTCGCACGTCGTCAACTACGAGCTGCCAAATGTTCCCGAGGCTTACGTCCATCGCATCGGGCGCACGGCACGGGCGGGCAAGAATGGCGTGGCGGTGTCGTTGTGCGACGTCGGAGAACGTCCCTATCTCCGTGACATTGAGAAGCTGATCGGCCGCGCGATCGAGGTGTCGGGGGACATTCGTCCTGCGCCCGGCGATGAGGCGACCCCGCGCCTCCCGGGCCGGCAGCCGGAGAAGTCACGGCACAAGGAACAGCAGCACAAATCGCAACAGAAGAAGAAAAACGGGCAGCGGAACGCCGGCCGTGGTCGCGGCCGCAACAATCCGGGAGGTTCTTCGGGGGCCCCGGGCCGCCCCGCGCGGGCGCCTCAGTCGAACAGACGGCGGCGCGCGGGCTCGGGATCGAGCGCAGCCAGGTAAGAGCGAAACCCCGCGCGCGACCGGCCGACCGGTCCGGTCACGACGCGTGGCGATACCCTTGCGTCAATGGAAGCCAGCGACGAAGGTTGTGGGCGTGAGGGTGGCGTGGACATCGTGCGGCCGAACCCAGCTTCCCGATAACCCGACCGGCTCGTGGCCGATCGCCAGGCCCTTCTCGACCGGATATTCGCCTTTCAGGATATGGACGTCGGTGCCGCAGATCGTAGTGGTGGTGATGCGGATCAGCGCGTCGAGCGGTCCTACATCGGGCAGGGGTTTCTCGTCCAGCACGATACGGTTCGGCTCCACGAAGACAGCACATTTCATCATCTGGGTCTTAGCCGCATCCTCCTAAGCAATATACACCGTCCACCAACCGACCGTTCTGCTACGGTCTATCGATCTTGTCGGATCCTGAGCCTGTTTCATCTGCCGGCGTAGCATGCATATCGTGGTCTCGAGGCCGGTTGGCAAGCCTGTCCAAGTAGCTCTCCAGGTCTTCGGCGGCGATCCGCCACTCCCGGCCGACGTTGATGCCACGGAGATCGGCACCCTTGATCCAGGCGCAAACGGCTGATCCGCCGACCTTGAGTAGGTTGGCCACCTCTTTGACCGAGGGAAACTGGCGCGTCAGCACATGAGGGTATACGAGTTCATCTAGACGCATTTGACGTTATAAGATGCGACTTCTGCGCTCTTTGATGCAGGCTCAAGGTCGTTCATGGATGGAGCAATGAGGCAGATTGCACCACGGCGGCGGTTCCTGGCGCGCTGGGATTGATCGAGCGGCCTTTCGATTCACTTCATTCGAAATACTCGATATCGATCATGTGTTTTCACGAAGCCCCTCATCCATAGAGCGAGGGAAAAGGCTATGGTAACATTTCGCAATATGTAGGACCTGTTTGAGTGAATATTGCTTTCTGATCCAATGCATTAAAGGGAGCACTTGACCATGTCGGAAGATAGCGGGCGGCCCCTGACGGAAATGGGCCCTGAAAAATCGAGGGGGCCGCGGACTCTTCTGCAGTGGGTTTGCGCTCTTGTCGGGACCGCAGCTGCGGTGGTCATTCTGTGGGTGCTCGGATTGACCGTGTGGTCGGCCATGGCGCTGCTGTTCTTGATCGCATGCCCGCTCGTGGTGGTCTGGATTCTGGTGCTTCAACGGCGCCTGAAAACGCGATCGGGGAACGGGCCATGAACGACAAAGCGTCCCCAACCGCCGCGGCCTGGACGGCAACACTGTATGTCCCCGGCATGGGCAGCGACCACTGCGCCGGCATCGTTTCCACCTCACTCAAGCGCGTGGACGGCGTGAGCGATGTGCGCACCAATATCGCGGCGCACCGTGTCGAGGTTCGCTTTGACATCGCGCGTGTCGACAAGGACGCCTTGCGAGCTGCGGTCGAGCGGGCGGGCTACGACGTCGATCGTGTGGATGCGGAAGATGGAGAAGCCGGCCGCGAGATTCGCTTAACCGTGCCAGGCATGGGCAGCGATCACTGTGCCGGTATCGTTTCGGAATCCATTCACCGGCTCTCGGGCATCAGCGAAATCGGCACAAATATCGCCAATCATCGCGTAACCGTTCGCTTCGATCCCGCACAAGCAAGTGCTGATACGATCAGAAACGCAGTTGAACGCGCGGGCTACGATGTCGCCGGCGTTGAAACGGTTGCAACAGCGACACCGTCTGCCGGAGAAGAAGCCGAGGAACGTTATCTTATCCAGGCATGGAAACGGCTGTGGATCGCCGCGGTTCCGACCACCCTGATCATGGTGCTAATGGCAGTCCACATGTTCTGGGTTCCGGTCCCGGGATATCTCGCCATCGTCGCAGTGCTCGCTTTTCCGGTGGTGTTCACTTACGGCGGTGTGGCCACTCACCGTTCGGCCTGGCGTTCGCTGACCAACCGCACGGCCAACATGGACGTGCTGATCTCAATGGGCAGCCTGCCACCCTATCTGATCGGTCTCGTCGGCTTCGTCTATCCGATGACCTCGTTCATCGAGATGGCCGCGACAATCATGACTTTCCACCTATTGGGCCGCTACCTCGAAACCCGGGCCAAGGGTCGGGCCTCCCAGGCGATCAAGCGGCTCATTACGATGGGCGCCAAGACGGCTGCTGTTCTACGCGCCGGCCAGGAAGTGGAGGTGCCTGTCGCGGAGTTGCAGGTCGGTGACATCATGGTGGTGCGTCCCGGCGCCAAGGTACCGACCGACGGGGAGATCATCGAGGGCAACAGCCATCTCGACGAGTCCATTGCCACCGGCGAATCCGTCCCCATCGAAAAGGGCCCGGGCGACCCAGTGATCGGCGCCACCATTAACAAGGAGGGCATGCTCAAGGTTCGCGCCGCCAAGGTGGGCGCAGATACATTCCTCTCGCAGGTAATCCGGCTCGTCGAAGAGGCACAGGGCTCCAAAGTCCCCATCCAGGAGTTCGCCGACCGCGTCACGGCGCGGTTCGTGCCGGCGGTGATCCTGATCAGCCTGGCGAGTCTCGTAATCTGGCTGCTGTTCGCGGAAGAGCTTCGGCCGATCCTAGCCTGGGGCGCCGGCTTCCTACCGTGGGTGGATCCGACCCTTGCACCGCTCATGGTCGCCATTTTGTCCGCCGTCGCGGTGCTGGTCATTGCCTGTCCCTGTGCGCTGGGGCTCGCCACACCGACTGCGATCATGGTCGGTTCCGGTCTGGGAGCGGAGCGCGGCATCCTGATCCGTTCGGGTGAAGCCATCCAAACACTGAAGGACGTCAAGGTCGTCGTTCTCGACAAGACCGGGACAATCACCGAAGGGCGCCCATCGCTGACCGACGTGATCGCGGCCGAGGGGTTCGATGAAAAAACGGTCCTTCGGGGGGCGGCGTCCGTCGAAGCCGGGTCGGAACATCCGCTGGGCCAGGCGATCGTTTCCGGTGCCAGGGAGCGCGGCCTGGATGTCCCTGCCGTCGAAGGCTTCAAGGCAATTACGGCGCGCGGCGTCGAGGGGCGGGCTGCTGGGCGCCTCGTCAGAGTGGGAAGCCGTCGGCTCCTCAACGAATCGGGCATCGAGCTTGGCTCGCTCGACGAAGCGCTGACGAGCCTCGAAACCGAAGGCAAGACGGCGATGCTGGTTGCCATCGAGGATCGGGCCGCGGGCATCGTCGCCGTCGCGGACACTATCAAGGCCGATTCGAAGGCCGCTATCGCCTCCCTGCACGAGATGGGTATCCTGGTTGCGATGGTGACGGGCGACAATGAACGCACGGCAAAGTTCGTGGCCTCGCAGGTCGGCATTGACGAGGTCATGGCGGGCGTGCTGCCGGAGGGCAAGGTCGAGGCCATCCGCGCGCTTCAACAGAAGCACGGCAACCACGTAGCGATGGTGGGCGACGGCATCAACGACGCACCGGCGCTCAAGCAGGCGAACGTCGGGATCGCGATCGGCGCAGGCGCGGACGTGGCCATCGAGGCCGCCGACGTCACGCTGGTCAAGGGAGAGCTGACAAAAGCTGTCGAGGCGATCCGCCTATCCAGGGCAACATTCGGAAAAATTCTCCAAAACCTGTTCTGGGCCTGGTTCTACAACGTCGCCGCGATCCCGGTCGCCGCCCTCGGTCTCCTCCACCCGATGGTGGGCGTTATTGCCATGACCGCGAGCTCGCTCTCCGTGATCGGTAATTCACTGCTGTTGAAGCGCGCGCGGATCGAGGTGCACAAGCCGTGACTGACAATCATTCGACGAAGCAAATCGAAGGTCCCAGGCGCTCGTTCTGGAATACGCCGGCCGGCTTCGCGCTCTGCGTCTTCCTAGCAATCGGTGGCGTGTTCATATGGCTGGAGCATCGCGCCCACATTCTGGGGGAATTGCCGCTGTTGCTACTCCTGATCATCTGCGTCGGCATGCATTTCTTCATGCATCGCGGTCACGGTGGCCACCGCGGAGGGGGCGCAGGTCGAGATGAACGGTGACGTGCCCGCTTACGGTCTGTGGTTCCTGGTCGTCATCAACGCGGCGATCTTCATTCTATTCGCGTTCAGCTTTTTCAGGCCACGGACCGCACACGACTGGCGCTCTCTGGGGGCATTTTCAGCCTTCATCGTCGCGTTGTTCGCCGAAATGTACGGGTTTCCGCTGACGCTCTACCTGCTCGCTGGCTGGCTCGGCAATCGATTCCCTGCGCTCGATCCGATGTCTCACGACGCCGGGCACCTCTGGCCGGCGTTGTTCGGTTGGTCGATGGACCCGCACTGGAGCCCATTCCATTTGCTGAGCTTCGTGTTCATCGGGGGCGGCTTCATCCTGATCGCCAAGGCCTGGCGTGTCCTTCACGACGCGCAACGGGAGGGAAAATTGGCCACGACCGGGCCCTATGCCCGGGTCCGACACCCCCAATACGTCGGCTTCGCCCTCATCATGATCGGATTCTTCCTGCAGTGGCCAACGCTGGTGACCGGACTGATGCTGCCGATCCTGCTCGTGATGTACTGGCGCCTCGCCCGGCGCGAGGAACGCGAGGTCGAGGCGGCCTTCGGCGATGCGTATCCCACCTATGCCCGTCGCGTTCCGGCGTTTTTCCCATCCCTAGTCTTGGCGTCGAAAGAGCGTGCTGCATGAAGCCGAGGCACGGCTTGAAACACAACTGTAAAAGGGGAACGGATCATGAGACTGACAGCGCTAACTACCTTCCTCATCACGGGATTTCTGCTGGTCGCTGTAGCGGCCACCGCGCATGCGCAGGCAACAGATCAAGGGCCCCACGCACATCATCCGGAGGAAACCCGGACCACGCCCGAAGCGCAGGCACCCGGCACAGCAGCGGCTCCGCCTGCCGCAATGAATCAGGGCAATCCGGGCATGGTGCACATGATGTCGGGTGCCGGTTCCGCCTCTCCTTTGGCCATGATGGGAAATCATGGCGTGATTTACGGCATGCCGGAGGCCCGGGAAGAGGTGACGCCCCAGCGTGTGCGCGCCTTTCCGGAGAGGTATCTGGCCTGGCACGACAATCCGCGCCTGAGGTTGGGCAAAATCTCGAAAGCCGAGGATGGCAGCATCACAGCCAAGATCGTCACCATCGACGGCTCGTTGGTGCAGAAGTTCGCCTTCAACCGCTACCCTGGCCTGTTCCGGCAGGTCCAGTGACCCGCCGCGGCGAGCGTCAGCGGGGCGTCCGAGCATGAGTGCCCGACTGTCTTTCCTCGGTGCAGTCGGCACCGTCACGGGTTCGAAATACCTGCTCGAGTATGACGGTGCGCGTATCTTGATCGATTGCGGGCTCTTTCAGGGGTTCAAGCAGCTCCGCTTGCGCAATTGGGCGCCCCTCCCGACTGATCCGCAACGTATTGACGCCGTGGTTTTGACCCACGCCCATCTCGATCATTCAGGCTATCTGCCGCTCCTGGTCCGAAAGGGGTTCGCGGGTCAGGTCGTCTGCACTGAGGCCACGCGGGATCTTTGCGAGATCCTGCTCCCCGATAGTGGTTACCTGCAGGAGAAGGATGCCGAGTTCGCCAACCGACATGGCTTCTCGAAGCACCGCCCTGCGCTGCCACTCTACACGAAGGCCGACGCCGACGCCTGTATGGATCGCTTCGCGACGGTCGCTTTTGGCAACGAGACGAAAATCGCCGACAAGTTCTCCGTCCGTTTCTTGCCTGCCGGCCACATTCTCGGCGCGGCCATTGTGGAAGTTCGTTTTGCCGGGCGGACCCTCGTCTTCTCCGGCGATTTGGGGCGACCCAATAGCGCCACAACGGTCGATCCCACGCCTGTCGCTCATGCCGATTACCTGGTCGTCGAATCGACTTACGGCGATCGGCGTCATGAGACGCAGGACGCAGAGGAGGTGCTTGCCGAGGTCATCAACCATACGGCCGCGCGGGGCGGCACCGTCCTCATCCCAGCGTTCGCGGTCGGTCGAGCCCAGTCGCTTCTCTTCCACCTCCAGCGCCTGAAGGCGAATAAGCGCATCCCCGACTTGCCCATATTCCTCGACAGTCCGATGGCGATCGATGCGAGTGAGGTGTTCTGCAAGCATATCGAGGCACACCGGCTGACCACCGAGCAATGCCGAAAGGCTTGCAGTATTGCCCGCTACGTGCGCGAACCGGAGGAATCCAAGTCGCTCGACCGCGAGATTATGCCAAAGATCATCATCTCGGCGAGCGGTATGGCGACCGGTGGGCGAGTCCTTCACCACCTGAAGCATTTCGCGCCGGACCGCCGCAATACCATTCTTTTCACGGGCTTCCAGGCGGGCGGGACGCGTGGTGCCGCCATGACAGCCGGTGCAGAGAGTGTAAAGATTCATGGCAGCTACATCCCGATACGGGCAGAGGTCGCCAACCTGCAAATGTTGTCGGCACACGCCGACGCGGACGAGATCATGACGTGGCTGGGACACTTCGCCGATCCACCACGCACGACCTTCGTGACACATGGCGAGCCGGCCGCCTCGGATGCTCTGCGCCACCGGATCGCGGAAGAACTCGGATGGCCTTGCACGGTGCCGGACTACCGCGATGAAACCGAGCTGACATGACGGCGAAGCCACCACCGAACGCTGCGCTCAACCGGTCGGCCCCGAACACCCTACGCGCACGGCGCCTCGGGATCGACACGCAATACGAGGCGGTCGTGTTCATGCGCGAGGACTGCCCCATCTGCCGGTCCGAAGGATTTGCGGCCCAGGCGCGGGTTCGGCTGACGCACGGTGAGCAGTCGGTCATTGCGACCCTGTATCACGTCAGCGGGGACTTGCTCAGGCACGACGAGGCCGGCCTGTCGGAGTCGGCCTGGCACCGTCTGGGACTCGTCGACGGCGAGCTGATTTCCGTGAGTCACCCGCGCCCGCTCGACTCTCTGAGCAAGGTTCGCGCGAAGGTCTATGGGGAGCCCTTTGACGCAATCGCACTCGAGGAAGTTGTCACCGATATCGTCGCCGGCAGGTACTCGGACATTTATTTGTCCTCGTTCATTACCGCTTGTTCCGCAAGACCCCTCGACCATGACGAGACGGTCGCGTTGACGAGAGCGATGGCGGATGCTGGCGAACGCCTAGATTGGGACACCACGCCTATCGTCGACAAGCACTGCGTCGGCGGCCTTCCAGGAAACCGAACCACGCCGA
This sequence comes from Alphaproteobacteria bacterium, assembly GCA_040220875.1. NCBI lineage: Bacteria > Pseudomonadati > Pseudomonadota > Alphaproteobacteria > Alphaproteobacteria bacterium. Next base: position 585,347 of record JAVJVX010000005.1, read on the forward strand.
TCGTCGTTGCCATTGCGGCTGCTTGTGGCCTCACCATGCCGAAAACATCATCCCGGGCGATCACGTCGCCGGCGGGAACGGCGGACGCCATGGAAACCCTGGCTCCGGTCGATCTCGACATCCCTGCCATGAGGAATGTCGTAGAACGCGAGGGCGGCTGCGTGATCTGGGGCGGAGCGGTGCGCCTGAGCCCCGCGGACGACACGCTAATCCGTGTCGAGCGCGCCCTCGATCTCGATAGTGGAGGTCAACTTGTCGCTTCCGTGTTGTCGAAGAAAATCGCCGCCGGCTCCACCCACCTGATTCTTGACCTGCCCGTAGGTCCGACGGCTAAGGTACGCAGCGACGCGGCTGCTTCGGCTTTGGCGCAGAGCCTCACCAAGGTTTCGCAAGCCTTCGGAATTGCCGCACGCATTCTGGTGACGGATGGACGTCAGCCGGTGGGACGCGGCATCGGACCTGCCCTGGAGGCCGAGGACGTACTTGCGGTGCTGCAGGGCTCGCCACAAGCACCGGGAGACCTTCGCTCGCGCGCCGTCGCCTTGGCCGGCGCGCTATTGGAGTTGGCCGGTATGGCGGCCCCGGAGACCGGCGAAGAAATGGCAATTCAGGTCCTGCAAGACGGCCGAGCGTGGACCAAGTTCCAGCGTATCTGCGATGCCCAAGGCGGGATGCGGACGCCGCCGCAAGCGCCTCATCGCCGTCCCGTCGTGGCGACACGGCAGGGCCGCGTTCTCGCGATCGACAACCGTCGGCTGGCCAGGGTGGCAAAGCTCGCCGGAGCGCCGGAGGACAAAGCGGCGGGAGTCGAGATCCATGTCCGGCTTGGCGCGACGGTTGACGCAGGCGAGCCGCTTTATACGGTCCATGCCGAGACGCCGGGTGAGCTCGCGTACAGCCTAGGCTATGTGGAGGCCAACGATGATATCATTGATCTGGTGGAAACATGATGCGGCCGCTACTCGTCACGTTGCGTGAGGATGAGCCCCTTGCTGAGCCGTTGGCAAAGGCAATCGGCGGCGAGTTCTCACAATTGCAGATCCGTAAGTTCCCGGACGGCGAGACCTATCTACGGTATGCAACGTCGCCTGAAGGGCGGCCGGTCGCCATCCTCTGCTCCTTGGACCGGCCGGACAAAAAGTTCCTGCCCCTTCTGTTCGCTGCCGGCACGGCCCGGGACCTCGGCGCAGCGTCCATCGGACTGATCAGTCCCTATCTCGCTTACATGCGGCAGGATAAGCGGTTTAGGCCGGGTGAAGCCGTAACTTCGACTTGTTTCGCCGAAGTGCTGTCACGGCAGATCGACTGGCTCGTCACGGTCGACCCGCACCTCCACCGCCGACGTGCGCTTTCCGAGATCTATGCCGTACCGGCACTCGCGCTACATGCGGCGCCGCTGATTGCGGCTTGGATTCGGGAAACCGTCGATCGGCCCCTGCTCATTGGCCCGGACGCAGAGAGCGAGCAATGGGTGTCGGCGGTCGCGCGTGATGCGAATGCGCCCCATCTCGTGCTCGAAAAGAACCGGCACGGTGATCGAGATGTTGAGGTCTCAGTTCCCGAGGTCGAGCGGTGGCGGGGCCATACGCCAGTGCTCGTGGACGACATCGTGTCGACGGCGCGCACCATGATCGAGACGGTCGGTCACGTGATGCACGCCGGCATGCAACCGCCAACGTGCGTTGCCGTCCATGGGCTTTTCGCGGACAAGGCCTACCCCGAACTCCTGGCTGCGGGGGCCAGACAAGTCGTGACGACCAACACGATTGCGCACGAATCGAACGCCATCGACATTTCCGGCCTTCTGGCCGAAGGAATCAAGAGGATCACAATGGAAAGTAATGGCGGCGCGCTTGACCGTTAACCTTTAGGCCGAGAAAGGAAGGTGTCATATGCACAACGCTTTCAGAACATCCGTCGGACTTCTCATATCCCTGGTGTGGGCAGCCCCGGCACTCGCGCAGGCACACGGAGACCGCGAGGTCTGGTGGCATCCCGCCTGGAACTGGGGGCACATGATCTTCGGTGGGTTGGTGATGATCGCCTTCTGGGGCGGCGTCATCGTACTGATCGTGCTTCTGGTCCGCTGGCTCGGCGTCGAAAGCGGACACGGGCATGAATCGAGGCCGACCCCGCATCGGTCACCTCACGAAATTCTCCAGGAGCGTTTCGCCCGGGGCGAGATCGACAAGGAAGAGTACGAAGAACGCAGAAAAGTGCTGTCCGAATAGCGTTGGTTCTCATGCTGTGTAACGGCAGCGAATCCGGGTGTCGGGAAAGGGCTATCCGCAGGATGTCATGGTTGAGCGGCCTGAAACGGTATTTATCGGTGATCGTCATCGGGAACCTGATCTGGGAATTCGCGCATATGCCGCTCTATACGCTTTGGCTTACCGGCACCCGCAGCGAGATCGTCTTCGCAGCCATCCACTGCACAGGCGGGGATATTCTGATCGCGTTGAGCGCGCTCACTGTCGCGCTGATTTTCTTCGGGACGCATCAGTGGCCGGAAAGAAGTTTTCAGCGCGTCGCGCTGTCGACGGTCATATTTGGCATCGGCCATACGCTCTTCAGCGAATGGCTGAATATCGAGATTCGGCAATCTTGGGCCTACCGAGACCTCATGCCCATGGTCCCCGGAACCGGCGTCGGGCTCTCTCCCCTCGTTCAATGGATCGCGGTTCCCCTCCTCGCGTTCTGGTGGATTGGGCCGGCAAAGGTTCCTGACGGATCGAAGGGGACGGAAACCGAATGACCCGGCGACACGATACGAAGCAAAGCGCGCGCGCTGCAGGCAGCCAGCCGGACGACCGGTCAACGCACTATACTGCCAACAGCCTCACCCTGATCGGCGCCGTCTCCATGGGAACCGGTGTGATGATCGGGGCCGGGATCTTTGCATTGACCGGCCAGATTGCCGAACTGGCCGGCGCATGGTTTCCCCTCGCTTTCTTGGCTGGTGCCGTTGTTGCCGGCTTCAGCGCCTATTCGTATGTGAAGCTGGCAAATGCCTGGCCGTCCGCGGGCGGCATCGCGACGTTCCTCGAGAAGGCTTACGGCAAGACCATGATGACGGGCGCATGCGCGCTCCTGATGTATTTCTCCATGGTCATCAACGAAAGCCTCGTTGCGCGAACGTTCGGCACCTATACGCTTCAACTGTTCGACGTCGGCAAAGACAGCGGCCTGGTGCCGGCACTGGGGATTGGCCTTCTGACCTTCGCCTTCCTGGTGAACATCCTCGGCAACCGAACGATTCAGACACTGTCGTTCTTCATGGCGTTCCTCAAGATCGGCGGGGTTGCCCTCTTCGCACTCGTGGGATTGTGGCTGTCCGGCCTCAGCTTGGAAAGCATTTCGGTCAGTCCCTCGGAGACGACTGCCGGCGGATTTCTGGGGGCGGTCGCCCTCTCGGTTCTCGCATATAAAGGGTTCACCACAATCACCAACAGCGGCGGCGAGATCGTCGAGCCTCATAGGAACGTGGGGCGGGCGATCGTAATTTCGATCGCCATCTGCGTCGTTATTTACGTCCTGGTCGCCCTTGCGGTGGGAGGCACGCTGACGCTCGACGAGATCACGCGGGCGCGTGACTACGCGCTTGCCGAAGCAGCCCGGCCAGCGTTCGGCAACGGCGGGCTCTGGTTCACGGTGGGATTCGCGATCGTTGCGACAGTCTCGGGAGTCATCGCGAGCGTCTTTGCCGTATCGCGAATGCTCGCCATGCTCACCGACATGAAGCTCGTCCCCCACAGCCATTTCGGCATGCCCGGCAGCATTCAAACACATACGCTGGTCTATACAATCGTCGCGGCCATGCTTCTCACCGTGTTTTTCGATCTGAGCCGCATCGCCTCTCTCGGCGCGATTTTCTACATCGTCATGGATATCGCCGTGCACTGGGGCATCCTTAGCCGCTTGCGTACCGAGATCCGTGCAAGCTCCACGATCCTCATAACGGCAATTGTGCTGGATGTTGTGGTGCTTGGTGCCCTCCTTATCATCAAGGCACGCACCGACATGCTCGTCATCTACGCGGCCGCTACCGGAATCGCGCTTATTTTTATCGGGGAACGGCTATTTCTTCGAAGAAATACCTCGCAGGAAGATGCCCGATAGCCAATTCGGCGCGCGATATCACCATCGGGTCCGGGGGTGGTCAAAGATGCCGCATCCACCACCAGTCGATCGGGGCATCCCCCGGACGATCCGACGGATTCCGGAATCGCAAAGGTTGTGGCCGGAGACCCGGAGACAATGAGAACCGACGGACAGGATACAGTGCCGACATCGCTCGGCGGGCCCGTAACGAAGTCCGGCGGTCGGCTCATGGAATCCTGCGCCCAAAGGATCTCCCTGTGCGCGACGGCGCCAGCCCAGGAAAAGGGGTCGTGAACTCGGAGTTCCCGCGGAAACAAAGTGTCCGTGGCCATTCGGAGAGCGTTGCCGGGTCCGTCAGCCGGACAGATCGAGCGAACTCGAACCAGCGATCCAACGTCCGTGCTCGGCGCCAGCACGGCAAACCGGTTCTTTGAGGTACCCAATCGACATGACCACATATCGAAATTGGCCGGACCGCCCAGGGCCGGGACCGGAGGAGTAATCTCCATGCTCTCGCAGTGGTCGATGATTGTATTGCTGGTGGGATTCAGCCTGGCGGGGCTCGCGGTGTTCGTCAGCGGCTTGAGGATCACAGCGCTGATCGACAGGCTGGCCGACCGAACCGGGTTGGGCGAGGCGATGGCGGGGGCGGTGCTGCTGGGTGCGGCCACATCTCTCAGCGGGGTGGTCGTGTCGGTCACCGCGGCGTTCGATTCCCAGCCGTCACTGGCGTTCTCAAACGGGATAGGCGGTATCGCGGCGCAAACAGCGTTTCTTGCCATCGCCGACCTGACCTATCGCAAGGCCAATCTTGAACACGCCGCCGCTGAACTCGCCAACATATTTCAGGCGCTCGTCCTGATCGGACTGCTGACACTCCCGCTGGCCGCCCTGGCTCTGCCCGAATTCACGATCCTCGCCATTCACCCGGTTTCTTTCCTGATCCCGATGATTTACGTGGGTTTGCTTGTGGCGAGCCGTACCGTGCGCGAAGCCCCGATGTGGCGACCCGTGCCGACCCCGGACACTCGCCGGGACATTCCGGAAAGAGAAAACCCAAAGGCCCGCAGCGAAACGACCGGGCAACTGTTCGTAACTTTTGGCGGCCTCATGATCGTCATGGGAGTGGCGGGCTGGGTACTCGCCAAGACCGGGTCCGAAGTCATGCAGCGGCTGGATCTCTCGGCCGCGCTCTTCGGTGCGCTCGGCACGGCAGTCGTTACATCATTGCCTGAACTGGTGACCACCCTGGCCGCCGTTCGCCGGGGCGCCCTCCAACTGGCAGTCGGAGGGATCATCGGCGGAAACACCTTCGATACCCTGTTTCTTGCGGCTGCCGATTTCTCGTACCGGGAGGGTTCGTTGTACCACGCGGTGGGGATGGCAAATTATTTTTGGGTCGTGACCGCCATTCTCATGACCGTGATCCTGATGGCCGGATTGATTGTGCGGGAACGTCGGGGACCAGCCAGGATCGGCCTTGAAAGTGTTGCGCTTTTGGCGATTTACGGCAGCGCAATTCTTATCCAGGTGACAATCTGGTAGTGCCACCGTAGGCGGCTACATCATGCGCGACAGCGCTGACGTCCGGAAGGGAGCCGCGAATTCCGCCTCCCCGGATGACTCTCCCCTGATCAACCGACGCTTTTCGACAGCGGACTCGTCGGTTTTTCATAAATGAGATGGAGCACGTCACCCTCAACGAAAAAAACAAAGTCCAGAACAGAAAATTCGGAACTCCCACGAATAACATTGCGTAGTGCAATACCCACCTCGTCAGGACTGCCTGCCAAGGGATACATGTTCAGCAGGACGAGGCCAACTCGATCATAACCGGACACAGAGCGCAGTTTCTGAACCTTGTCGCCAAGAGCGTGACTTATCATTTCCCGATTGTTCGCTGATATGTCGGACATCATATGTCCGCCTGGGGCAGAAGTCCCATTGGGCGCGCCGGTGCTAACAACCAACCAGCAATGTCCACTATCGGAAGCGGTAATGGATCCCCCGCCGAAATCGTGGCTTCCAAGAGTATTCAATTTAACGAATTCCTCGACTGCCCGACGCACTTGCTTCTTCCAGGTCGCCCCGTGTATTCCGGAAGGCGGCCCGTTCAGTATCAGACTGTATTTCAGATTGCGGAAAGGCTCGACCGCCTCACGCAACTCCCTTCCAAAATTTAGCAGCGGTAGGTCAACCTCTGTCCTCGATTTTTCCGAACCATTTTGAACCACCCGTTGATCTACTCGTGTTACTTCGGTCGCCCATTTTTCGTTCCCCACTCGGCAAACGATGTCCGGAGGATCGTTTTTGACGAGTTCACAACGAGCGCCTTTGTCACAGAGAAACGCCTCCAACAGGCCGCGGACGTACTCTTCGTCACCTTGAGTCATCTCTCTTGGCCCAAACCGATGGGGACAGTTCGATCCCGGTCGCGTTGATGAATTGGCGGAGGGGGAGGGATTCGAACCCTCGGTACGCAATGCGCACAACGGTTTTCGAGACCGCCCCGTTCGACCGCTCCGGCACCCCTCCAACGCGGCCCGGTCCGAGGGCGGGCGCGGGCGCGCGCCCCGGACGAACAGGCCCGGAACCTAGCCCGCCGCCAGCGCCCCGGCAAGGGCGGAAGCAGGTTGGATGGGCGGGTGGCCGGCAAGAGCGGCCGACGGGTCGGGGCGGCCGGGCGGGGCCGCCAGGGACGGCTCATCCGGCGCTATGGCCTGTCGGCCGGCTCCCTGAAAAGTTTGAAGTCCTGCTGATGCGGGCCGAAATTCTCGAAGACGGATTCGAACATTTGAAGCGCCCGGTCGTTCAGGCTGTCGAACTCGTTCTGGACCCGATCGCTTTCCGCCGCCGCCGCCTCACGCGCCTGGGTGACGCGCGGAATGGCGAGTTTGAGCAGCGCCGGCGTCGGATCGCTTTCCAGATCGAGAACCATGCGGTGCAGCCGGGCGAGCTCCGCACGCAGGTAATTTGGCGCCTTCGAGCCTTCCTCGCCCCAGATCGCCGCCTCCTCGATCGCTTCGCGCGCCGCAGCCAGGCGCTGCGCCCGGTCGCGCCGTTCGGTCAGGTCACGGCTCTCCGCCAGGAGGCCTTCCACGAACCGGAGCCGGCGCGCCATGAAGGCGTAGCTGTCGAGGTCCACCTCGAGGCGCTCGAGCTGCGCAAGATCGCCGCGCAGATTGTCGAGATGACGGAGCCCGCGATGGGCCGCGGCCGCGTCGGGGGCGTCGTGGACGCCGACGCCGGTCTTGATCGCAGCGCCCGCCGGGCCGGCCCACGGGGCCAGCAGCCCGACGCAAAGAAGGACCGCAAGGCAGATCGGGAATGGCTGACGGCCAGTCGGGGGGGAGCACGTCATGGCGATGCCTCTAGCCGTTAACGGGGGCGCCGCCGGTCGCTGCCAGCCCTCGCCTGCGGCGTGGCGGGGCCCGACGACTATACAATAAGGGGGACCCCCTTAACAAAGCCTGAGCCGACCCCCGCCCGCCCCGGCCTAACCCCTGATAAAGCCGGGATTTTCTGTGGTTTCGGCGGGGCCGGCCATGCTTGACTTGGGCGAGGCGTGGCGTATAGTGCCGCCTTCGCGCGGGCCGGCCCTCCGGTTCCGCGTTAAACTATTGAATTAGATTGGTTTTCCAATGTTCGCTGTGGTTCGTACGGGCGGGAAGCAGTACCGCGTGGCGCCGGGAGACGTGATCCAGGTCGAAAAGCTTGCCGGCGAGGCAGGCGAGACAATCACGCTCGACGACATCCTGATGGTCAACGACGGCAAGACCACGATGCTGGGCACGCCCGTGGTCAAGGGCGCGTCGGTGACGGCGGAAATCGTCGCCCAGGCGCGCGCCGACAAGATTCTCGTCTTCAAGAAAAAGCGCCGCAAGCATTACCGGCGACTGAATGGCCACCGGCAGGAAGTGACTGTCCTGCGCATCTCGGCCATCAATGGCGCAGGCAAGGGCAAGGCGGCCGCCGGCGGCAGCAAGGCCGAGGCGGATAGCCCGGCCGAGGCCGGGGCGGCGGACGGAAAGGAGTCCTGAGCGATGGCACATAAAAAGGCAGGCGGCAGTTCGCGCAACGGACGTGATTCGGCTGGACGCCGTCTGGGCGTCAAGCGGTTTGGCGGCGAGAACGTGCGCGCCGGCAACATCATCATTCGCCAGCGCGGCACCAAGTTTCACCCCGGCCCCAACGTCGGACTGGGCCGCGACCATACAATTTTCGCCCTCGTCGATGGCGAGGTCTCCTTTCGCCAGACCGCGAAGGGCCGGACCTTCGTGTCGGTCGAGCCGACGAGCTAACGCACCCCGACAGGCGGCGATCGAGCACGCAAACGGGGGGAATGGCATACCATTCCCCCCGTTTTCGCATGCGCCGACCAGCGGCGCGATTGGACCAGACAGGGAGCCCTACGGGGCAAAACGATGAAATTTGTCGACCAGGCCAAGGTGAACCTGCGCGCGGGCAAGGGCGGCGACGGCTGCCTGAGCTTCCGGCGCGAGAAGTTCATCGAGTTCGGCGGCCCCAACGGTGGCGATGGCGGGCGGGGCGGCGACGTGATCGCGGAAGCGGTGGCCGGGCTGAATACCCTGATCGATTTCCGCTACCAGCCCCATATCAAGGCCGGGACCGGCCAGGCCGGGGCAGGCGCCAACCGCACCGGCGCCGCGGGCCATGACCGGGTGATCAGGGTCCCGGTCGGGACGCAGGTCTTTGCCGAAGATGGCGAGACCTTGCTCGCGGATCTGACCATGGAAGGTCAGCGCACCGTTCTCGCCCATGGTGGCTCGGCCGGGGTCGGCAACGCCCGCTTCAAGTCCTCGACCAACCGCGCGCCCCGCAGGACGATCCCGGGCGGGCCGGGCGAGGAGCGCTGGGTGATTTTGCGACTCAAACTGCTCGCCGATGCGGGTCTCGTCGGGCTGCCCAATGCCGGCAAGTCCACTTTCCTCGCGCACGTGTCGCGCGCCCGGCCGAAGATTGCCGACTATCCTTTCACCACCCTCGCCCCCCAGCTTGGCGTGGTCTATGCGGAGGGCGAAGAGTTCGTGCTGGCCGATATTCCGGGACTGATCGCCGGCGCCCATGAAGGCGCGGGGCTCGGCACCCGTTTCCTCGGCCATGTCGAGCGCTGCCGCGTCCTCATCCATCTGGTCGACGGCACGGCGGATGATGTCGTCGCCGCCTACCGGATCATCCGCGAGGAACTCGCGGGCTACGGCGCCGGGCTCGCGGAGAAGCCCGAGCTTCTCGCGCTCAACAAGGCCGACGCCCTGAGCGCGGCGGTGGTCGCCGAAAAACACGCGGCGCTGGCCCGGGCAGCGGGGCGCTCGGCGGATGATGTCGCCGTGATCTCCGGCGTTTCGGGCCAGGGGGTGGATGCGCTGATCCGCCGGGCTCACCGGGAAATCCGGGCGGCCCGGCAGGCCGACGGTGCCGGTTCGGGCGCCGAAAGGCAGGCCGCGCCATGACCGACGACACGCTCAACCGGGGACCCCTGGGCGAGGCCCGGCGGATCGTGGTCAAGATCGGCTCCGCCCTTCTGGTGGAAGAATCGACCGGCCGGGTTCACGCCGCCTGGCTCGACACATTGGCCGAAGACCTCGCCGCCTGGCATCGGGCGGGGCGCGAAATCATCGTCGTCTCGAGCGGCGCCGTCGCGGTCGGCCGGCGTCGGCTGGGTCTGACGGCGCGCCGGCTGCGGCTCGAGGAGAAACAGGCGGCGGCGGCGACCGGGCAGATCCAGCTTGCCCACGCCTACCAGAACGCGCTGGCCCGGTTCGAGATCGGTGTTGCCCAGATTCTCCTCTCCCTCACCGATACCGAGGAGCGCCGGCGCCATCTCAACGCGCGCTCGACACTGGAGACCCTGCTCGGGCTCGGCGTCATTCCTGTCATCAACGAGAACGACACCATCGCCACCGACGAGATCCGGTTTGGCGACAATGACCGGCTGGCGGCCCGCGTCGCCCAGATGATCAGTGCCGACACGCTGATCCTGCTCTCCGATATCGACGGGCTTTACACGGCCGACCCGAGACGTGACGCGACCGCACGGCGCCTCGAGGAAGTCAGCGAGATCACGGCGGAGATCGAGGCGATGGCAGGAGATGCACCGGCCGGATACAGCTCGGGCGGCATGGTGACCAAGCTGATCGCGGCAAAGATCGCCATGCAGGCGGGCTGCCGGATGGCGATCACCGACGGCAAGCCGCCCCACGCGCTGGCGCGCCTGGCATCGGGCGCAGCGGCGACATGGTTCCGACCACGCGCGACACCCACACGGGCGCGCAAGCAGTGGATCGGGGGCGTGCTGCAGACCGAAGGACGGCTGGTGGTGGATGAGGGCGCCGAACAGGCGCTCGGGCACGGCAGCAGCCTGTTACCGGCCGGAATCCTCGCCATCGAGGGAGAGTTCGAGCGCGGCGACGTGGTCGTGATCGTCAATCGGGCGGGCAGGATCATCGGCCGGGGGCTCAGCGCCTATAACGCCGGAGATGCGCGCCGGATCATGGGGCACAAAAGCCGTGAAATCGAGGAATTGCTCGGCTACCGTGGCCGCGAGGAAGTGATCCACCGCGACGATCTGGTGATGCAATAAGCCGCGCTGGCGGGTGAACGGGCGGCAGGCGGGCCAAGGCAGGACCCAAGGCAGGACCAAAGAAATACTGGAGATGACGTGTGTCCGACACCCTGGTTGAGAGCGATCTGAACAAGGTCATGGCCGAGATCGGCCAGGCCGCCAAGGCGGCCGCCCGTGTCCTGGCCGGCGCCGATGGCGAGACCAAGAATCGCGCCCTCGGGGCAGCGGCGGCGGCCATCCGGGCCAGGCGCGCCGAAATCCGGACGGCGAACGCGGAGGACATGGCGCTCGGGCGCGAGAAGGGGCTTTCTGCCCCGCTGATGGACCGGCTCGAACTGACCGACGCGCGGATCGAGGCGATGGCGACGGGGCTCGAGGATATCGCCGCGCTCCCTGACCCGGTGGGCGATGTCCTGGCCGAGTGGACCCGCCCCAACGGGCTTCATATCGCGCGCGTGCGCGTGCCGCTTGGCGTGATCGGCATCATCTACGAATCGCGTCCCAACGTGACCGCCGATGCCGGCGGGCTTTGCCTGAAATCGGGGAACGCGGCCATCCTGCGCGGCGGATCCGAGAGTTTCCATTCTTCCGCCGTCATTCTCGATTGCCTGAAGACGGGGCTGCGCGAAGCAGGCCTGCCCGAGGCCTGCCTGCAATACGTACCCACCCGTGATCGTGCGGCGGTTGGCATCATGCTGACCATGACCGATGTCATCGACATCATCGTGCCCCGCGGCGGGCGCAGCCTGATCGAACGAGTCCTCGCGGAAAGCAAGGTGCCGGTCATCCGTCACCTCGACGGGCTCTGCCACGTTTACATCGATGCCGATGCGGACGCGGATATCGCGCGGCGCGTCGCCTTCAACGCCAAGATGCGCCGTCCCGGCATCTGCGGCGCCACGGAAACGATCCTCGTCGATCGCGCCGTGGCTGAGTCGCACCTGCCACCCCTAATTGCGGACCTGGCCGAAGCCGGCTGCGAGGTACGGGGCGATTCGGGCGTGCAGGCGCTGGATGCCCGCGTCCTGCCGGCGAGTGCGGCGGATTGGGACACCGAATATCTCGACGCGATCGTATCGATCAAGCTGGTCGATGGGGTCGAGGAGGCGATCCGGCATATCAACACCCATGGCTCCCATCATACGGACTCGATCATCACGAGTGACCCGGCAACGGCCGAGCGCTTCCTGGCCGAGGTGGACAGCGGCATCGTTCTACTGAATGCCTCGACGCAGTTTGCTGATGGCGGCGAGTTCGGCATGGGAGCCGAAATCGGCATTTCAACGGGCAAGCTGCACGCGCGCGGCCCGGTCGGGGCGGAGCAGCTCACGACCTACAAGTACATCGTGCGCGGATCCGGGCAGGTACGACCCTGAACGGCCGGATGAAGCCGCGGGACGCCGACACGCGAAAAAATCCGCGTGCGCGCATCAACGCCCTCCTCGCCCGCGCGCGGACCGGACGGCCCATCGGCCTTCTCGGCGGGTCGTTCAACCCGGCCCATGACGGCCATCTGCATATCACCCATGTCGCCCTCAAGCGGTTTCGCCTGGCTGAGGTCTGGTGGATGGTCTCACCCCAGAACCCGCTCAAATCCACGACCGACATGGCCCCCCTCGCGGAGCGCATGGCCAGCGCCCGCGCCCTCGCCCGCGACCGGCGTATCGTGGTGACCGATATCGAGACCGATCTCGAGTCCGTCTTTACTGCGGACACGCTGGCCAAGCTCCGGCGGCGCGCGCCCGGCGCCAATTTCATCTGGCTGATGGGGGCCGATAACCTGGCGCAGATTTCCCGCTGGCAGCGCTGGACGGACATCTTCCGCCTGATGCCGGTCGCCATCTTCGACCGGCCGGGCCACGCCTTTCCGGCGCTCGCCGCCAAGGCCGCCAAGCGGTTCTCGAAGGCACAGCTTTCGAGCCGCCGTGCCCGGCGCCTCACGCGGCGCAAGCCTCCCGCCTGGGTCTTCCTGCATATCCGCACCCACCCCGCCTCGGCGACCGAGATCCGTCGCCAGCGCCGCATCCTGGGACAGGGCCGGCGGAACACGGCGGCGGGCGACAAAGATTGTTGAGTTCCGGGCCGGTTTGAGGCCAGAATAATAAATGCGTTCCACTTTCGGCGAGGATTTGATCATACGACCCGATGAAGTAACGGCACCGCCAGAGGACCTGCTGGATACGACCCAGCGGTCCCTTGAGGACGACAAGGCCGAAGGGGTGGTGGTGATCGATCTCGCCGGCAAATCCAGCATAGCCGACCATATGGTCGTCGCTTCGGGCCGCTCGCAGCGGCACGTGGCAGCCATGGCCGAGCACCTGCGCGAACGGCTGAAAGCCAGCGGGCGGGAAATCTCGGTCGAGGGGCTGAACCAGGCGGATTGGGTGCTGATTGATGCCGGCGATGTGATTATCCACCTTTTCCGGCCCGAAATCCGGGGGTTCTACAACCTCGAAAAAATGTGGGGGGCGAACCAGCCCAGGACGGAGCAGCTCGCCGTCTAACCCGCGGCGGGCGCGATATCTCCCATGGCGCTTCGGATCACGATAGCGGCGGCAGGCCGCCTGCGCGCCGGTCCGGAACAAGACCTGTTTCGCACCTATGCCGGGCGCCTGTCCTGGCCGCTCGAGACGCGTGAAATTTCAGCCCGGCCGGGCCTGGACGGCGAGGCGCTCAAGGCGGCCGAGGCGGCGCTGTTATCGCGTCAGGTCCCGGCGGGGGCAGTCGTCGTGGTCCTCGACGAGCGGGGCCAGCAGCTTTCCAGCCCTGATTTCGCCGCACGCCTCGGCCAATTCGAGAATGCGGGGAGGCGGGACATCGCCTTTCTCATCGGCGGGGCCGCCGGCCTCGCCGGAACCCTGCGGGAGGAGGCCGACCTCGTTCTTAGCCTCGGTCCCATGACCTGGCCGCATCTTCTGGCGCGCGGCCTCCTGGCCGAGCAACTCTACCGGGCCCAGCAGATTCTGGCCGGCCACCCCTATCACAAGGCCTAGGCGTCATTCCCCCTGATTCCCCCCGTGCGGAGGGCAGATTGCGACCCGCCCTGGCGGCCGGCGCCAGACAAAGGGTGCTTGGGCGCCGCCCGCGCCACCCCTATAGTCGGGCGGTCGCCAGCCGCTTCAGCCGCATGAGTGTCCGAAAGGTCCTGGTCGTGAGCCGTGTCGCTTTTTTTCCCGCTCTTCTGGCGCTGGCCCTGGTTGCCGCCGGGGGCTTCGGATGGGGTCCGGCCGGTGCCGGGACCGCGCGGGCCGACGCGCCGGTGGAACGCCAGATCGAGAATGTCGAGCGCCAGATCGAAACCGACCGCCAACGGGCGCAAAAAATAGAGAAGCAGCGCCGCCGCCTCTCGGCCGAGCTCTCGGAATTGCGCCGTCAGATGATCGCGACGGCCCGCAATCTCCAGGACAATGAAGGAAAAGTCAGCGCGCTCGAGGCGACGCTGACCGCGCTCAACATGGAAGCGCAGGAAAAGCGGGCCCGGCTGACCACATCGCGACGGCAGCTTGCAGCAAGCCTCTCGGTGCTGGCGCGGCTGGCCCGCCATCCGCCGGAAGCACTGGCGGCGCGCCCGGGCGATCCCCATGATTCGGTACGCAGCGCCATCCTTCTGCGCGCCGTGTTGCCGCCCCTGACCGAGGACGCCGCCGCGCTGGGAGACGATCTTCACCACCTGGCCGCCCTTCACGACGAGATCGAGGAACAGCGCGCGGCCGTGGCGCTGGCCGCCCGGGAGCTCGGCGGCGAGCGGCGCAAGCTGGCCCGGCTGGTCGAACGCAAGGCCTCGTTGAGCGAAAAACTGTCTTCCGATCAGGAAAAAGTGCAGGAACGCGTCCGCCGCCTCGCCGAAAAGGCGAAGTCACTGAAAGACCTGCTCGCCCAGATCGAGGCCGACCGGAAGGCGCGGGAAAGTCGGCGGGCCGCCGCGACGACCCGGCCATCCGGCGGCCAGTCCTTCCAGTCGGCCCGGGGC